>JBJTZN010000184.1:0-50678 GCA_046087245.1 Rubrivivax sp. | reverse complement strand
CGCCCGAGCGGGCGTTCCAAAGGGTGCCGATCCAGGCGCAAAGCACAGCCGTAGCTCGGGCTACGGCGAGCATTTGCAACGACGAGCGGGGCCGTTTGGGGCGAACGAGCGGGTGTGCGGGGATTTTTCACAAGCTCTCAGGCCAGGGACTGCTGGCGCCGGTGCGCCGCCCGGGCATGGGGCACCCAGCCGTGGCGGGCCCAGCGCCGCCACATCAGCAGGCCGCGCAGCCACTCGTCGGCTGCGTAGGCGATCCACACGCCCACCAGGCCCCAGCCCAGCACCTGGCCCAGCAGCCAGCTGCCACCGGCCAGCACCAGCAGCATCGATGCCGCGCCGACCACCAGGGGATAGCGCACATCCCCCGCCGCGCGCAGGGCGTTGATGACCACCAGGTTGAAGGTGCGCCCGGGCTCCAGCAGCACCGTCCACCACAGCAGCAGGGCGCCTGTGGCCAGGATCTGCGCGTCCTGCGTGAACAGACCCAGCAGCCAGGGCCCGGCCAGCGCCAGGGCCACGGCCAGCAGCAGGCTCAGGCACAGACCGAGGGCCAGCGAGCGCCTGACCAGTCGGTGCGCCTCGTGCAGGCGGCCTGCGCCGACCAAGTGGCCCATCAGGATCTCCACCGACAGGCCGATGGCCAGCGAGGCCATCACCACCAGGTAGCCCAGCTGCTGCGCATAGGCCTGGGTGGCCAGCGCCGCGGCGCCCATCGTCCCCGCCGCCGACACGCTGACCATGAAGGCCAGGCGCCAGGCCACGTTCTCGGCCGCACCGGGCAGGCCGATGCGCACCACCTCGGCCAGTTCGGCGCGGCGCAGGCGCCAGGCATCCGAGGGGCGCACGCGCAGACCCAGCAAGCGGTGCCACAGCAGCAGGTGCACGGCGATGCCGAACAGGCGGCTCGCGCACAGCGCCAGCGCATAGCCTTGCAGACCCATGCCGGGCATCAGCAGCAAGGCCCCGCCCAGGTGCACCGCGTGCATGGCCACCACCACGGCCAGGGCCTCACGCGTGCGCAGGTGGGTGCGCAGCACGGTGGACATCGAGGCGTTCCAGGCGTCCAGCACCATGGCCGGGGCCAAGGCCTGCAGAAAAGGCGCGGCCAGGGGCAGCACCTGCGCCGGCGCGTTCAACGCCTGCATCAGCGCAGGAGCTGCCAGCAGCGCCGGCAGGGCGGTGAGCAGGCCCATCCAGGTGCTGGCGCCCAGCGCCGCGCGCGCCACCGCGTCGGCCGCATCACGCCGTCCGCCGCCCAGGCACTGCGCCACGACCACGCCCACCCCCGCCCCCACCACGCGGAACAGGATGAACAGCATGGCAAACACATGGTGCGCCAGCGAGAACGCCGCCGCCGAGGTGTCCGACAGCCTGGCCGCCAGCGCCGTGGACACCAGGCCCACCCCGATGCCCAGGATCAGCTCGATGAACATCGGCGCGGCCAGGGGCAGCAGGCGGGGGCGGAGCTGCTCAGCCCGGGCAGCCCGCTGCTGTGGACCGACCGGCCCGTCAGGTCGGGCCGTCACTTCAGCACGATCACGGGCGTGTCGTCCATGACCAGGGGGTCGCGCTCGGGATGGCCGCCGCCCATCACAAAGGGGGCGGCCTCGCGGGCCAGGGCGCGGTAGCCGCTGTCGTAGTCCCAGGTGGTGACGTAGACGCGCGCGCCGTCCAGCGAGGCCAGGCGACCCAGCGAGGCTGCGGACAGTGTCAGGCTGACGGTGCGTGCGGCGCGGTCCACGCTGATGCCAGCGGCCGGACCGATGACCGTGCCTTCGGCAGTGGCGCTGGCGCCTTCGGTACTGAACAGTGCGTTGGTCCAGCCGTGCACGCGCAGCCGGCGGTGCCAGCGCATGTTTTCGGGCAGGCGCGCGTTCTGCAAGGGCATCCAGTCCCTGCCGCCGGTCTGTCCCGGCAGCTCGATGAAGACCGTGAAGACCACGTGGTCGAAACCGTTCTGCGGATTCCACACCGTGGTGAGCTCATGCATCGTCAGGTCCAGCCGCAGGGCGCCACCGGCCGTGGACACGCGCACGCGCCGCAAGTCCATCTGGCGATGGGGGCCCCAGCTGGGGTCCGTGGGGTAGAGATAGGTGCCCGGCCCGCCGCGGGGGCCGTGGTCGTCGCCCGCAGGATCGTCCAGGTCCGCGCGCAGCGTCCAGGCCCGCTCCACGCGGAAGTCCCTGCTGGCGGCCGACACCCCAGGAGCCCACACCACGGCACGGTGGCGCACCGCCGGATCCACCATGGCGGACGTGTCCACCTGCGCCTGCCAGCGCCCGTCGGGGCCGGGCACGATGTCTCTGGCCCCGGCCAGATCGCCGTCGATCACGAGCTTCAAGTGGGGCAGCGCGCCCGGGCTGCCCGCGCTGGCGGTGGCTGCGGAGGACACCGTGCCGGACAGGAGAAAGTCGCCAGTGACTGCCGCCTGCCCCAGCGACGCCTCATCCAGGCGCACATCCGCCAGCGACTGGGTGGGCGGTTGCCGTTCGTCAGTCACCTGCCACACCCAGCCGCCTCGCGCGCCCAGCGCGCGGGTGAGCTTGCCGTGCGGGCCCACGACCAGCGCCTGCCCGGGCACGCCGTCCAGCGCGAACACGGGCCTGAGCACCGTGCCTTCAGGCAGGCCCGTGTCCAGATCGTCCAGCAAGGTCTCGCGATCGGCGGTGTTGAACACCACCAGGGCAGAGCGCCCCTCGTGCGTGGTGCGCCAGGCCAGGGCGCCGGCGCCGGCAGTCTCGCTCTTGAGCACCGCGGGCACGCCGCGCGAGAACAGGCGATGCGCCCGGCGCAGCTGCGCCAACGACGCGATGTAGCGGTACAGCGGGGCTGCGGTATCGAAGTGGTCGCGCCCGCCCGAGCCCCAGCCGGCCGCGAACATGGCCGCGCGCGACTGCGTGAAGCCTTGCTCGGTGCCGTAGTAGACGGTGGGAATGCCCGGCAGCGTGAACATGGCCAGCAGCGCCTGCTTCAGCGCCGCCTGCGAACCCCCCGCCAGGAATCGGTCCACGTCGTGGTTGTCCACGAAGGTGGGCATCAAGTGCGGCCGCGCGTGCAGGCGCATGGTGGCCTCGATACGGTGAGCCAACTCGGCCGTGGGCCGGCCACGGGCGAACACATCGCCCAGCGCGCCGTACAGCGGGAAGTTGATCATGCCAGGCAGCACCTGCCGACCATCCGGGCCGGTCATGTAGCGCTCGATCTTGCGCGCCTGGGTGTCGTCGAAGGGTCGGTCGATGCCGAAGCCCTCGCCGAAGACGTGGAGGTCCCGCCGGCCAGTGCGCCGCGCCGCCTCCGCCAGGCCGGGCGCCTTGGGGTCCCGCGCGTGCAGGAAATCGGTGAAGAACTCCGGCGGCACGTAGAACGCAGTGTCGATGCGCAACGCGTCCACGCCCACCTCACGCACCCAGAAGCCGAAGCTGTCGCGCAGCGCATTGCGCACCACCGGGTTCTCGGTGTTCAGATCGTCCAGCCCCGACATCTGGAAGTTCAATTCCTGGTTCGGATCGCTGTAGTCCGCCACATCGGGTGTCCAGTGGTAGATGCCGGCGCGGCGTTGCTTCGGGTCGCGCGGGTCGTTCAAGTCGAAGGGCGGCTGAGACGGCCGCGGCACGGGCGCCGTGCGGTCATGCGGCTCATAGCCGTGGGCCGGGTCGCCCGCCTGCCAGCGGTTGCGGTAGGTGAAGAAGTTGCCGGTGTGGTTCACCACCACGTCCTGCACCAGGTACATGCCGCGCCGGTGCAAAGCGTCCGACAGGCGGCGGTAGTCAGTGAGCGTTCCGAAGTGCCGGTCCACGCGCTTGAAGTGCTCGGCCCAGTAGCCGTGGTAACCCGTGTACTGGCCCGAGGGCTCCACCCACTGGTTGGCCACGGGCGGGGTGATCCACAGCGCGGTGGCCCCCAGACCGCGGATGTAGTCCAGGCGCTGGGTCAGGCCCTTCAGGTCACCCCCGTTGAAGCGCGTGCGGTCTCCGGCCTTGAACTCGCCGGCGCCGAAGTCGTTGTTGCGCGGGTCGCCGTCGGCGAAACGGTCGGTCACGGCGAAGTAGATGACCTGATCGCGCCAGTCGGGCGAGGGGACATGCAGTCTCAGGGCCGGCGGCCGGGCCGCCGCAGGCCCCGCAGGGGCGCCAGATCGGGCGCCAGGTCCAAGCGGCTGCGCGCCTGCGGACCCGGCCCCCCAGGCCGCCCACCACGCTGCCAGGACGTAAAGGCACGTCCTTGACCAAGTGCCCACGTGGGGCTGTTGCAGGGATGGCACCGGCGCTTGCTCCAGAGGCTCAGACCTGTCGACAGACATTCGACGGAATGTAGTTCAACTACACAACACCCGCACTATCCGGCCGAGCATGCGGTCTTTGCGACACAAGCCGGCAGACTTTAAGGGTAAACGCGAGGTCTTTTGTGGCGAAATTGCCTAGGGCTAGGGGTTTACCTGTGCGGTCAAAAAGTTAGTTTTGGTACAAATTGCAGCCAGAAGAGTTTCCGGGTGCGGCCCTCGAGCCTGGGCTCGCCCTCGTTCCGATCCCACATAAGGAGACATCCCGTGAAGACATCGCCATTCAAGCGACAAGTCGGCACCCTGACCGCCGTGGCGGGGGCTGTGCTGGTGCTGAGCGCGCAAGCGCAGGCCCAGACCCAGACCGTCACCGTCACGGGCATCCGCAGCGCCATCGAGAGCGCGATCAGCGTGAAGAAGAACGCTGACAACATCGTGGAGGCCATCAGCGCCGAGGACATCGGCAAGCTGCCGGATTCGAGCGTGGCCGAATCCATCTCGCGCCTGCCAGGCGTGGCGTCGCAGCGCAACAAGTCCAGCGGTCGCGCGCAGAGCATCAGCGTGCGTGGCATGTCGCCGGATTTCAATGCCGGCACCCTCAATGGGCGCGAGCAGGCGTCCAATGGCGACAGCCGCGGCGTGGAGTTCGACCAGTTTCCGTCGGAGTTGCTGGGATCGGTGGTGATCTACAAGACGCCCGACGGGAGCCTGGTGAACCAGGGGCTGGCCTCCACCATCGACCTGCGTACGGTGCGCCCGCTGGACTTTGCCAAGCGCACCGCGGCAGCAAACTACCGCGAGCAGAAGTCGGGCATCGGTTCCGGCGCAGGCGAAGGCAAGGGCGAGCGCGTGGCGCTGTCCTATGTAGACCAGTTCGCCGACCGCAAGCTGGGCCTTGCCCTGGGGTACACCAAGTTCTCCGATGTCGGCGCCGGGCAGCAGAAGTTCAACTCGTGGGGCGGCTGGGCCGCGGATCAGCAGTTCAACGGCCAGACCGTCAAGACCCCCGGCGGCTTTACCGCCGACACCGAACAGACCACCACCAACCGTGAAGGCCTGATGGCCGTGCTGCAGTGGAAGCCCAACAAGGACTTCGAGTCCGTGCTCGATGTCTTCCAGTCCAAGGGCGACTTCAAGATCAGCAAGAAGGGCCTGGAGGGCGCCATCGGTGGTGGCTCCGCCGGAGGCTACGACCCGCAAGGCCAGCTGATCAACGCCACCATCGCCAATGGCGTGGCCACGGCCGGCACGATGACGGACTACAAAGGCGTCGTGCGCAATCACGACGAAACCAGCGCCGACAAGCTGGAGTCCTGGGGCTGGAACAACAAGCTGAAGCTGGGAACGTGGTCAGCGCAGGCCGACCTGTCGCAGTCCAAGGTCACGCGCAACAACACGCGCTACGAAACCACGGCCGGCCAGCCGGGCAATGGCAACAAGGCGCCGTACGCCGGCACGCTGGGCACCATCTCCTGGACGGGCTTCAACGGCAGCAACTTCGAGCAGGTCAAGTACACCACGAGCCTGGACTACTCCAGTCCTGCGGTGGCCAAGCTGACCGACCCCATGGGCTGGAGCGGCGGGGAGAACTCACCCCAGGCCGGCTACGTGGCGCTGCCCACGACCATTGACGAAATCACCGCCACCCGCCTGTCGGGCAAGCGCGAGCTGAAGTTCGGCCCCCTGGTGGATGTGGAACTGGGAGCCAACTTCTCCGAACGCACCAAGATCCACACGGCCAACGAGGGGCGTCTGGTGATCAAGGACAGCGTCACGGCGGCCGGCGTGGTGACCGCGCCGTACGCCTTCAAGGACGTTCCCAATCCCGGCGTGGCCATTGCCGGCACCACCGGGCTGAAAGTCATCGCGTGGAACCCCACGGGCTCCCTGGGCACGATCTATGACCTGCCGCCCAAGGTGGATGCCGACATCCTGAACAAGGACTGGGGCGTGAAGGAAAAGGTCAACACCGCCTTCGTCAAGAGCAACATCGAGGGCAGGTTGTTCGGCCGGGAAGTGCGGGGCAACGTCGGCGCCCAGTTCATCAATGCCAAGCAGACTGGATCAGGTTGGTTTGTCAACAGCGCCACCTGCACAGGCAACACCCCCGCCACCTGCCCGTCCACGCGCGTCGAAGCCGGCAAGTCCTACTCGGACTTCCTGCCCAGCCTGAACCTGAACATGGATCTGGGCAGCGACCAGGTGCTGCGCCTGGGTCTGGCCAAGGTGGTGTCGCGGCCGAGCATGGCCGACATGCGCGCCAACGTGACCTTCGGCGTGAACGCCAGCGCGGTGGGCGGTGCGCGCATCGAAGGCAGCGGTGGCAATCCCTACCTCGAGCCCTTCCGCGCCAACGCGATCGATCTGTCCTGGGAGAGGTACTTCGGCAACAAGGCCTATGTGGCCGTGGCCGGGTTCTACAAGGACCTGGGGACCTACATCCTGAAGCAGAACACCGCGGTGGACTTCTCACGCTATGGCGTGGCCCTGCCCCCGACAGTGCAGAAGGTGGGCGTGTTCACGCAGCCGATCAACGGCAAGGGCGGCAGCCTGAGCGGCATCGAGCTGACGGCCTCGCTGCCCTTCGGCATGATCGCCAAGCCGCTCGACGGCTTCGGCATCCAGGTCAACCACTCGACCACCGAGAGCTCGGTCAACATGCCGGCCAATGCCTTCAACACCAACGACGTGGGCGTGACCAACATCCCGCTGCCCGGCCTGTCCCGCAACGTGACCAACGTGCGCTTCTACTTCGAGAAGAGCGGCTTCCAGATCAGCCTGGCACAGCGTCAGCGTTCACGCTTCCTGGGCGAGATCACCGACTTCCAGGACAACCGACAGTTGACCTTCATCGATGCCGAGACCACGGTGGACGCGC
Source organism: Rubrivivax sp. (assembly GCA_046087245.1). Classification (GTDB taxonomy): domain Bacteria; phylum Pseudomonadota; class Gammaproteobacteria; order Burkholderiales; family Burkholderiaceae_C; genus Rubrivivax. Next base: position 43,521 of record JBJTZN010000184.1, on the reverse strand, counting down.
AGATCGGGTACGAACTGCAGTCGGGTCCGCTCAAGGGCCTGTCGATCCTGCTGCAGGGCAACAACCTGACCAAGACCGCGTTCAAGCGCGTCAACGGGGCCACCGGCGTGGTGGTGGAGAACATCCCCACGGGCAAGACCTACCTGTTGGGCATCAACTACAAGCTCTGAGCGGGGCCACGGCCGGGGTGCTTTCCGGCCACAACCCCAGGCCCCGCACGGGTTCCACGTGCGGGGTTTTTTCTTGGCGAAGCGAAAATCGAAGAGGCTGAATTCCGGCAGCACCTGTGGTGCAGTCCATCGCCCCGACTCCAGGCTGTTACGCATGAACGAACCCACCACCCAAGCCAGCCTGCGCCGCGTCGTCATCGTGGGTGGCGGCACTGCCGGCTGGATGGCCGCCGCGGCCCTGTCCAAGGTGCTGCGCGGCCAGTACCAGATCCACCTCGTGGAGTCCGAAGACATCGGCACCGTGGGCGTGGGCGAGGCGACCATCCCGCCCATCCGTCTGTTCAACAAGATCGTGGAACTCGACGAGGATGAGTTCGTCCGTGAAACCCAGGGCACCTTCAAGCTGGGCATCGAGTTCGTCAACTGGGGCCGGTTGGGCCACCGCTACATCCACGGCTTCGGCAAGTTCGGCCAGGAACTGTGGACCACGGACTTCCACCAGTACTGGCTGAAGATGTGGCTGGCCGGCAAGGCGCCCGACCTGGAGCAGTACTCCATCACCCGGCGGGCGTGCCGAGCCGGCAAGTTCATGCGTCCGCCCACGGACATGCCCAACTCGCCCCTGGCCGACATCGCCTACGCCTTCCACTTCGACGCCGGCCTGTACGCGAAGTACCTGCGCCGGCACGCCGAGAAGCGCGGCGTGGTGCGCACCGAAGGCCGCATCGACCGGGTGGAGCAACGGCCCGAAGACGGCTTCATTCAGGCCGTGGTCATGGCCGACGGCACCCGCGTCGAAGGCGATCTGTTCATCGACTGCTCGGGATTCCGCGGACTGCTGATCGAGCAGACCCTGAAAACCGGCTACGAGGACTGGACCCACTGGCTGCCCTGCGACCGGGCTCTGGCGGTGCCCTGTGCGCATGGCGGCGAACTCACGCCCTACACCCGCTCCACCGCGCACCGCGCCGGGTGGCAGTGGCGCATCCCCTTGCAGCACCGCATCGGCAACGGCCATGTCTACTGCAGCCAGTACGTCAGCGACGACGAAGCCACGGCCGTGCTGCTGTCCAACCTGGACGGCGTGCCGCTGGCCGACCCCCGCCCCTTGAAGTTCGTGACGGGCAAACGCAACAAGACCTGGAACCGCAACGTGGTGGCCGTGGGCTTGTCGGGGGGATTCCTGGAGCCGCTGGAATCCACCAGCATCCACCTGATCCAGACGGCGATCGGCAAGCTGATCTCGATCTTTCCCGCAGCCGGCTTCAGCCAGCCTGACATCGATGAGTTCAATGCGCAGATGGACTTCGAGTTCACGCGCATCCGCGATTTCATCATCCTGCACTACCACCTCAACCAGCGCACCGATTCGCCGTTCTGGCAGCGCTGCCGCGACATGGAGGTGCCGCCGTCACTGACCAGACGCATGGACCTGTACCGCAGCCACGGCCGCATCTTCCGCGAGGCCAGCGAACTGTTCACGGAAGTGGGTTGGTTGCAGGTCATGCACGGTCAGGGCCTGCGCCCGACCGGCTACAACGCTTTGGTCGATGTGTACACCGAAGCGCAGATCGCCGAGTTCCTGGCGGGCATCGATGAGGTGATCGGCAAGTGCGTGGATGTCATGCCCCGCCACGCCGAGTTCATCGCCCAGCACTGCGCGGCACCCAGGATGTAGCCGGACCGCACGCGCGGCCATCCACGTCCTCGTCGACCCCTTCGGCCTGACATGCGGCGCGCTGGCACACCGGCTTGCCGTCATGCATGCCGGGCGAGGGCCCGCAACGCCTGAACTCAGCCCTGGCTCAGCACACGCACCAGTTCCGGCACCCAGGCGCCCGCGGGTGCGCGCGACAGGCCCTCGTCCAGGGTGGCCAGCACGCCCGCCGCGACCGCCGCGTGCGCGCCGGCATCGCGCGCCATGGTCTGGTAGTACCCCAGGTCCTTCTGCGCGTTGGCGAGCGAAAAGCGCAGGCCCGACGGGTCCTGCGCCAGCAAGAAGGGCTTGAGCCGCTCCAGCGCGATGCCACCGCCACCGCCCTTGGCCAACACCTCCACAAAGGCCTCCGGCGCCACCCCGCTGCGCTGTGCGCAGGCCCCGGCTTCGGCCAGCAGCGTCACCATGCCCAGGGACACGAAGTTGTGCAGCAGCTTCATGCTGTGGCCGGCGCCCACCGGCCCTGCATGCGTGATGTTCTCTGCAAAGCAGGCCAGCACGGGTCGGCAGGCTTCCAGCAACCCCGCATCGCCGCCCACCAGCAGGTTCAGCCGCCCTTCGGCCGCTTCCTTGGGTGTGCGGGTCATGGGGGCATCCAGAAAGCGCCCCCCGGCAGCGACGACGGCCTGTGCCATGCGTTGAGTGGAGGCGGGCAGCGCCGTGGAGCAGTCGATGACCACCGTGCCCGGACGCAGACCCTGCAGAACGCCACCTGGGCCGGTCAACACCGCTTCCACGGCGGGTGAGCCGGTCAGCACCAGAAGGACCATCTCGCTGCGCGAAGCCAGCGCCGCCAGGTCGGCCATCACCTGCGCGCCAGCAGCACGCAAGGCGTCCAGCGGCTGGTTGCCCGGGTGGTCCAGCACCGCGAGTTCGTGGCCATGCTTGAGCAGGTTGGTGGCGATGCCGTGGCCCATCAGGCCAATGCCGACCATGCCGATCTTCTTCATGCGGTACTCCATGAGGCGACTTCGCGGGTACCCGACAGGCCGGATTCACCCTGGGCGACACAGGGTTCGCCCACATCGCGATGGGCAAGCATCGTAGCTGCCCAAGGAGCGCATCGCACCTGCGCACCCGCAGCACCCTCGCCGGGGCTGCCGGCGGGGGCCGCGGGATGAGCGGGCTCAGAAGCTGTACTTCAGCGTGGCTTTGGCGCTTCGGCCGTTGATGGAGCGCGCGACGTACAGCGCGTTCTGGCCCTCGGCCTCGGTGTAGCCCACCACGTTGAACAGGTTGTTCACGCCGAGGGACAGCTGCAGGTTACGCGCCAGCTCGTAGGAGGCGAACAGGTTCACCGCCGTGTAGGACGGCAGCACCACCTGGTTGTCATCCTGCGCATAGGACTTGCTGGTGCCGATGATGGACACGCCCATCTCGGCGTCACCGATCTGGTAGGACGGGGTCAGCTGATAGACCAGCTTGGCTTGGCGGCGCGGTGTCTTGCCCTTGTTGTCGCCCGAGGCGATGTTGGCATCGGTCAGCGTGGCGCCCCCGCTGATGGAGAACGCACCGGAGCGCCAGCTCACCTCGGCCTCCACGCCCTTGGCGTCGAAGTTGGCGCCACGGTAGGTCTGGGTGGTGGCCTCGAAACCCGCATCTTCACGCGTCTTGGCCGAGAACACGGTGATGAAGGAGCTGAGTGCGCCACTGCGATTCTTCAAGCCCAACTCCATCTGGTCGGTCCTGCCCAGCAGGCCGATGCCGCGGTCAGGCGCCTGCAGCGAGGCGCCAGTGCTGGTGCGGGCAAACAGCGCCGTGTCCTTGTTGAGGCGGTAGTTCACGCCCAGCGAACCACTCGTGACGTCGCGGGTGTTGTTGACCGTGGTGCGCTTGGCAGGGTCCCAGCCGGCGGCCGTGCCCTCGTTGCGCGTGCCGGTGGTCTTGAACTCGTCACGGCGGATGCTGGCGTCGATGCTCAAGGGGCCCTGATCCCAGGTCACGGCGGCGTAAGGCGCGGTCACCGTCACGTCGTAGTGGTAGGTGAAGTAGCAGCAGCCGCCCCAGAGGTTCTCGCCCACCGAGGCCGTGGTCACCTTGCCGGTGTTGTCCAGCAGGCGCGCGCCGTCGCCCTTGAGCTCGACGTTGTAGCGGTTGAAGCGCCAGGTGGCACCGTCGGCCTGGCGGCCGTTGAACAGGCCGCCGGTCAGCGTGACGCGCGACTGGCCGTCCAGCTTGAACGACTTCTGCAGCTTCAGGTCGTTGAGGGTGTTGCCAAAATCGTCCAGCGAGGTGTTGAAGGTGTGACCCACGAACACGGGCGTGGTGCCGGTGTAACCACCGTCCTTCACCGCACCAGCCGGGCCGGCCGCGGGGAAGAGACCAAAGAAACGGCCGCTGTTTTCCGCACGGCGGAACTTGTTGGTCACGGTCAGGTCGCCGGCGAGCTTGATCTGCGCTTCCAGGCCGAAGGCCGTGCTCTTGACCGCCAGGCCGTGGGCCGGGTTGACGTTCACCAGGTTGCCGTTCAGGTCGCGGGTGATGTCGGACGGGAAGTTGCTGTTGATGAAGAAGGCGGTGCGCGGGTCGATCCCGGGCAGCTGCACGATGCGGTTGCCGTTCAGTCCCACGGGCACTGGCAGGTAGGTGGGGGTCTTGTCGTTCAGGCTCTTGAAGGTGGCGCGGATGTAGCCGCCGTCAAAGGTCTTGGTGAGGCTGGCGCGCAACTGGCCACCGTTCTCTACATTGACGTCGGTGTTGCGCGAGCCCTCACCCACGCGGTTGAAGCCGCCGATCTGGAAGGTCAGGCCCTGGCCGAGCGAGCCGCCATAGGTGAAGTCGGTGCGGTTTTGCTTGTGGTCCAGACCCAGGGAGTAGCCGATGGCGCCGCCGGGCACGCGGCCGGTCCTGGACAGGAAGTTCACGATGGCTGCGGGCGAGTTCGTGGACATGGTGCCGGCCGAGCCGCCACGGATGGCGTCCAGCGCGTCGGTGAAGTAGTCCGTGCGCGTGAACATGTCGGGCGTGGCGAAGGCGGCGTCGCCGATCAGCAGCACGGGCAGGCCGTCCTCATGAATGGACACGTAACGCGAGCCCCCGGCGGAAATGGGCACGCCGCGGGCCGTGATGTTGGCGTTGCCTTCGCCGCCGCTGGACTCCGACCGCAGGCCGGGGATCGAGCGCAGCACCTCCGCAGCGCTGGCGGCGCCAGTGCGGACCAGTTGCTCGCTGTCCAGCGTGCTCACCGACACCGACTGCTCCATCTTCGAGCGTGCTACCGAGGTGCCGGTGACGATGATGGTGTCGAGCTTCAGGCCGTCAGCGGCCCCGGCACCGGCCTGCGCGAAGGCAGCGCCTGCTTGCAGCAGACCGAGCGCGGCAGCCATGGCCACCGGGCGGCGAATGAGGTTGGGATGCATGACGGTGTCTCCTGGATGAAGGAATGGAGGGATCGGGCGCGGTTACAACTCTAAGTTTCTTGCAATCGATTGAAATTAAGTGCTTTCCCTATCTCCATGGGTGCAAGTGGCAGATGGCTACAAACCTTTGCAACATGGCTTTGCCATCAACCGCCATCAGGTCACGCAAGAACATGGCGTCTGCCTGGGGCAAGACCGCGGCGGACAGCACCGGCATGCAAGAATCCGTCTCGAATCGAATGCGGGTCCGCGAACCCGCGAGCCCCCGCCGGCCCGCCCCCTCACCTGTCCATGCCCAGGAAGACCCCACCCCGCGCCGGGAACGCAGCGTCGGCGGGCGCCGAGCGCATGCAGATGGCCGACGTGGCCCGGCTGGCCGGCGTGTCGGTGTCCACCGTGTCGCGCGCGCTGGCGGGCAGCCCGCTGATCAACGCCGAGACGCGCGAGCGCATCGTGGAGCTGGCGCGCTCGGTGAACTACACGATCAACGCAGGAGCACAGAACCTGCGGCTGCGCCAGAACCGCACCATCGGCCTGGTGATCCCGCTGGACACCCAGCAGCGCCAGCACATTTCCGACCCCTTCTTCCTGAGCCTGATGGGCTCGATCGCCGATGCCGCCACCGACCGCGGCCACGACCTGCTGCTGTCCCGGGTGGACGCCCAGCAGTTGGGCCGGGCCGGGCAGCTCGTGGACACCGGGCGGGCCGCCGGGGTGTTGCTCATCGGGCAGTGGGGTCACCACGACCAGCTCAATCAGTTGTCCCGGCGCGGCACGCCCATCGTGGTGTGGGGCGCACGCCTGGAGGGCCAGTTCTACTGCACGGTGGGCAGTGACAACGTCGAGGGCGGGCGCCTGGCCACCCAGCACCTGACCGGGCAAGGGTGCCGGCGCATCCTGTTCGTCGGCGACACCGCCTTGCCCGAGGTGGCGCGCCGCTACGAGGGTTACCAGGCCGCCTTGCGGGCGTGCGGCCTGGCCCCGCAGCCCAGCCTTCAGCTGTCGGCCCCTTTTGCCAGTGACCTGGCACGCCCGGTGATCGACGCGCGCATCGGCCCCGCGCCAGACTTCGACGGCGTGTTCGCCTGCTCCGATCTGCTGGCGATGACGGTCATCCACGCGCTCACCGCCCGGGGGTTCGAGGTGCCGCGCCAGGTTCCGGTGGTCGGCTACGACGACGTGGATCTGGCCCGGCTGCACCACCCGTCGCTGACCACCGTGCGTCAGTCCATCGGCGAGGCCGGCGCAGCGATGGTGGACGCCCTGCTGCGCAACCTGGCGGGCGAGGCGGTCGCCTCGGTGGTGCTGCCCACGCAACTCATCGTGCGCGACAGCACGCGCCGGCAGGCGGGCGACCCTCAAGGCCAGCGCAGCCACAGCACCTCGTAGGGCGCCAGGCGCAGCCCTCGCGACAGCGGCACGGGGCGGTCGCCGAGCAGGTCATGGGCCACCGGCGGCTGGCCACCGAACACGGACGGCTGCAGGGCTTGCGGGTGTTCGCTGAAGTTGGCCAGCACCAGCACCTGCTGCGCGCCGTGGCTGCGCAGGTAGCCCAGGACGTGCACATTGCCGCCGCGAAAGCCCGTCAGCCGGCCGCCGCCGAAGGCCGGCGTGGTGCGGCGCACCTGCACCATGTGACGCAGCCCGGTGTACAGCCGTCCGGGCGCGCTGGTCGTGTCGTGACGCTGCGCGTAGCGGGCCTCATCGCGCCGGGGGCGGTGCACCCAGCGGCTGTCGTCATCACGCGCCGGGTCCTGCGCAAACGCCCGGTCGTTGAGCGTGCCCACCTCGTCGCCGAGGTAGATCAGCGGAATCCCGCCCGTGGACAGCACCACGCTGTGCAGCAGCAGGATGCGCTCCACCGCGTGCGGATCGTCCTGCTCCAGCCCGCACAACGAGGCGCAGGTGCCGCTGATGCGGCAATCCCCCGTGACCGGGTTGTCCTGGAAGGGCACGCCGCGCGCAAAGCTGCCGGGGAAGCGGTTGACGTAGAACTGGTTGAGGAAGCGCCGGTGGTCGCTGGCCCGGATGCCCAGGCGCGCGGCATCCTCGTCGGCAAAGGTCCAGCCGATGTCATCGTGGCTGCGCACGTAGTTGACCCAGGCCGTGCCCTCGGGCAGGTGGTGGCGCTCCTCCAGGGCCATCTGCAGCAGGTTGACTTCGCGCGTTGCCAGGGAGTTCCACAGCAACGCCATCTGCAGCGGGTTGTACGAGATCTGGCACTCCGCGGGGTCGATGTACTGCACCACCTCGTCCGGATGGACGATGGCCTCGGACTTGAACAAGAGTCCCGGCGCCGCGATGCGCGCCAGCGCGTTGAAGGCCCGGATGAGGCGGTGGGCTTCGGGCAGGTTCTCGCAGCTGCTGCCCAGGCGCTTCCAGATGAAGGCCACAGCGTCCATGCGCAGCACCTGCGCACCCAGGTTGGCGATGGCCAGCATCTCCCCGGCCATGGCGTTGAACACGGCCGGGTTGGCGTAGTTGAGGTCCCACTGGAAGCTGTTGAAGGTGGTCCAGACCCAGCGCCCGTCATCGAGCTGCGTGAAGGCCCCCGGGTGCTGGTCCGGGAAGATCTCGCGCACCGTGCGGTCATAGGCGTCGGGCAGCGTGCGGTCGGGAAACAGCAGGTAGAAGTCCTCGTAGCCGGGCTCCCCGGCCGCGCAGCGCCGCGCCCATTCGTGTTCGTCACTGGTGTGGTTGAAGATGAAGTCCAGCACCAGGCTGATGCCCTGGCGCCGCAGGGCGCTGGCCAGTGCGCGCAGGTCGGCCAGCGTGCCCAGCGCCGGGTTGACCTCGCGGTAGCTGCTGACGGCATAGCCGCCGTCGCTGCGGCCCTGCGGGCATTTGAAGGGCGGCATGAGGTGCAGGTAGGTGGCGCCCAGCTCCTTCAGGTACGGAATCTGCCGCTTCACACCCTGCAGGTCGCCCCAGTGCAGGTCGGCGTAGCACACCACCCCCAGCATGTGCTCGGAGGTGAACCAGGCCGGATCGGCTTCGCGCCGGGCGTCCAGCCGCTTCAGGTCGACCGGGCGGTCGCGCCAGCCGCGCCAGGCGGTGTCCAGCAGCGTGTCCAGCACCTGCAGGAAGTCCTCGCGCTGCCCGTACACCGGGCTCAGCTCGGCGGCCAGCGTGCCCAGGTGCCGGGCCACACGCGCTTGGAACACGGCCCAGTCTTCGCAGTCCGGGGCCCGAGGATGGCGCTTGATCAGCGCAGCGGTGCAATGGCCCCGAAGCAGGGCCTGTTGATGGTCGGTCGTCAGCATCGTCACAGGACAGGGGTGCAGGCTTCAGGGGCGTGCCTGCGGAAGTTCGGCTTCGGTGTGACTGGCCGGCACCTTGACCCACAGCGTGGCCACGGCGGCAGCCAGCAGCAAGGCGCCGGCCAGCTGCAGCACATGGCGTGGGTCACCGTCCAGCCAGGGCCGGTAGTACAGCGGCAGCGTCACGCTCTGGATCAACATGGGAATCACGATGAACATGTTGAAGATGCCCATGTAGACCCCGGTGCGGTGCGCGGGTATGCAGCGCGCCAGCATCACGTAGGGGTTGCCCATGATGCTGGCCCAGCCCAGGCCAATGCCGATCATGGGGATGAACAGCAGGGCCTTGGAGTCGATGGAAGGAATGGCCAGCATGCCCAGCCCGGCCAGCACCAGGCACAGGGCATGCACGCGGCCCGCGCCGAAGCGGCGCGTGAAGGGCACCATCGCAAACGCCGCCACGAAGGCCACGGCGTTGTAGAAGCCGCCGAGCTGTCCGTTGTCCAGCACCGCGTCACGAAAGCCCGTGGTGGTGGGATCGGAGGAGCCGTACAGCGAGCGAGCGATGGCATAGACCACGTACTGCCAGTAGCAGATCATCCCGTACCACTGGAACAGCTTCATCAGCGCCAACTGCCGCATGGTCTTGGGCATGTCCAGGAGGGCGTCCCAGATCTCGCGCAGGATGGCACCAGGGCTGCGCTTCTGAGCCTGGATTTGCTGCCGCTGCTGCGGCGTGAGCGGCAACTCCGGCACCCGCCACATCGACCAGGCGATGGTGGCGGAGGACAGGAAGGCGCCGATCATGAAGGCGGCCATGGTGATCTGCGGGATGTGGTTGTCGCCCACGGCATCCTTGTTCATGCCGAACCAGACCAACAGCGTGGGCGCCATGTACGACAGCGTCTGCGCCAGGCCCGTGAAGGCGCTTTGCGTCAGGAAGCCCGCGGGCTGCTGGTGAGGGGGCAGGCGGTCGCTGACGTAGGCGCGGTAGGGCTCCATCGTCACGTTGTTGGCCGCGTCCAGGATCCACAGCAGGCTGGCCGCCATCCACAGCGCCGAGCTGTAGGGCATGGCGATCAGGCACAGCGAGCACAGCAGCGCGCCGATGAAGAAATACGGCGTGCGTCGCCCCCAGCGAGAAGCCGTGCGGTCGCTCATGGCGCCAATGATGGGTTGCACCAGCAGCCCAGTCACCGGACCGGCCAGCGACAACAGCGGCAAGGCCGCCTCGTCCGCACCCAGGTAGCTGTAGATCGGGCCCATGTTGCTCTGCTGCAGACCGAAGCTGAACTGCAGGCCGAGAAAGCCCACGTTCATCTGGATGATCTGGGACAGGCTCAGCGCCGGGCGTAAGGGTGTGGAAGACATGCAGGGGTGTCCAGTGCAGATCGGGCGAAGACCGGGCGTGGGCGGCGCGGGCGTTGCGGCAGGAGATGGATTCGCGTCCAGGATCTGCCTGGAATGCTAGCCTGTTGCAATCGATTGTAATTTCGGGTTTTCCCACCCGTGGGTTGGGTGAATGGCTTCGCGTGCGCTGGCGCGTGCGACCGGACCGGCACGGGACGTGCGTACCATGGCGGGAATTGCAGCGTCCGACATGCCTCCACCCCTTCCTGACCCGGCCCACCCCAGCGACGCCCAGCCCGGGGTGCACCGCATCGTCGTCGTGGGTGGCGGCGCAGGCGGGCTGGAACTGGTCACCCGCCTGGGCGACCGACTGGGCAAGCGCGGGCGGGCGCACGTCACCCTGGTGGAGAAGACACGCACCCACTTCTGGAAGCCGCACCTGCACGAGATCGCCGCAGGCAGCATCGACATCCACGACCACGCCACGAACTACCTCGCGCAGTCGCACTGGCACGGCTTCCGCTACCGCACGGGTGCCATGGTCGGCCTGGACCGGGAGCGTCGCCTGGTCCACGTCGGCCCGGTGCTCGATGAGGACGGGCAACTCGTCACCCCGGGCTACAGCCGGGCCTACGATACCTTGGTCATCGCCGTGGGCAGCCAGACCAACGACTTCGGCACCCCGGGCGTGGCCGAGCATGCCATCTCGTTGGAGACGCCCGAGCAGGCGCAGCGCTTCCACCGCCGCCTGGTGAATGCCTGCCTGCGGGCCCACATGCAGACCGAACCCTTGCGGCCGCCGCAGTTGCAGGTGGCCATCATCGGCGCCGGGGCCACGGGCGTGGAACTGGCGGCAGAGCTGCACAAGGCCACGCGCACGCTGGTGAGCTACGGGCTGGAGCGCATCGACCCGGAGCGCGACATCCGCATCCACCTCATCGAGGCGGGGCCGCGCATCCTGCCGGCCTTGCCCGAGCGCGTCTCGGGCGCCGCGCACCGCCTGCTGCAGGGTCTGGGCGTGCAGGTGCACACCCATGCCAAGGTCAGTGCCGTGCACGCCGATGGTGTGCAGATCGAAGGCGGCACTTTCATCCCGGCCGAGCTCGTGGTCTGGGCGGCGGGCGTGAAGGCGCCGCCCTTCCTGCGCGACCTGGCCGGGCTGGAGACCAACCGGCTGAACCAGCTGGTGGTCGGGCCCACGCTGCAGACCACGCGCGACCCGTCCATCTTCGCCATCGGCGACTGCGCCGCCGTGGCCTGGGACGGGCCCAGCGCCCGCGCCGGACAGGTGCCGCCGCGGGCCCAGGCGGCGCACCAGCAGGCCTCGCACCTGGTGCGGCAACTCCAGCGCCGCCTGCGGGGCGCACCGCTGGAGCCCTGGCGCTACCGCGACTTCGGCTCGCTGGTCTCACTCGGCCACTACTCCACGGTGGGCAACCTCATGGGCTCGCTCGTGGGCGGCAACTTCTGGGTCGAGGGCCTGTTCGCCCGCGGCATGTACCTGTCGCTGTACAAGATGCACGAACTCGCGCTGCACGGCTGGTGGAAGACGGCGCTGGGCTCGGCCGCCCGGCTGATCACCCGCCGCACCGAGCCGCGGGTCAAGCTGCACTGATCCGGGGGCTTCAGGCGCCGAGCAGCACCCGTGCCGCCGCCTGGTAGCGCTCGGCCGTGGCCTGCACCACCTCGGGCGGCAGCGCCGGGGCTGGCGCAGTCTTGTTCCAGGGCCGGCCATCCACCTGCGCCTGCTCCAGCCAGTCGCGCAGGTACTGTTTGTCGAAGCTGGGCGGGTTGGCGCCTTCCTGCCAGGATTCCAGCGGCCAGAAGCGCGAGGAGTCCGGCGTCAGCACCTCGTCCATCAGCGTGAGCGTGCCCTGCGCGTCCAGGCCGAACTCGAACTTGGTGTCGGCGATCACGATGCCGCGGCCCAAGGCGTAGGCCGCGGCCTCGGTGTACAGGCGGATCGACACCTCGCGCACGCGGGCCGCCAGTTCGGGCCCGACGATGGCCGCGGCCTGCTCGAAGCTGATGTTCTCGTCATGCGCGCCCGCCTCGGCCTTGGTGGCCGGCGTGAAGATGGGCTCGGGCAGGCGGCTGGCGTTGCGCAGGCCCGGCGGCAGGGCCACGCCGCACACGGCGCCGCTGTCCTGGTACGCCTTCCAGCCCGAGCCGGCCAGATACCCGCGCACCACCGCCTCGATGGGCAGGGGCTTCAGCCGTTTCACCAGCATCGAGCGGCCGCGCACTTGCGCCACCTCGTCAGGCGCCACCACGCTCTCGGGCGTCTGGCCGGTCAGGTGGTGGGGCACGATGTGCGCTAGCCGGTCGAACCAGAACAGCGCCACGCGCGTGAGCAGCGCGCCCTTGCCCGGGATGGGCTCGCCCATGATCACGTCAAAAGCCGAGATGCGGTCGCTGGCCACCATCAGCAGCCGGTCCGCGCCCACCGCGTAGTTGTCCCGCACCTTGCCGCGGGCGATCAACGGCAGGCTGTGCAGGCGGGATTCGTGCAGGGCGGGGGAGGGCGTCATGGCGGGAGAAGGTGGCGAAACGGCAAGGCGCGCAAGCGGGATTGTCCCCGCACCTGCGCGCCTGCTGTCCTTGACCACCGAGGTGACTGCAGCGGCGGAAACCGCAGCAGCATCAGTGGAACGCCCTTGGATGGGTACGTCTATCGCTGGTGATGCACCTGCGCCTGGGCATACACGGGCGTGGGAATGCCCTCGTAGCGGGCCTTCAACTGCAGGCCCATGAACTGCGAGTAGTGGCGGTTCTGGTGCAGATTGCCGCCCTGCACCCACAGGTGCGGCACGTTGGTGGGCTTCCACATGTTGCGCAGCTCGCCTTCCCAGGGGCCGGGGTCCTTCGGCGTGTCAGAGCCCAGGCCCCAGACCTTGCCGAGCTTGTCGGCCACCTCGGGCGAGATCAGGTCGGCCAGCCACTGGTTCATCGAGCCGTAGCCGGTGGCGTAGACGATGAGGTCGGCCTCCAGCTCCGTGCCGTCGGACAGCACCACCGACTTCGGCTTGATCTGCGCGATGTTCACCCCGCTCTTGAGCTTGACGCTGCCGTTGGCCACCAGTTCAGACGCGCCCACGTCGATGTAGTAGCCCGAGCCGCGGCGCAGGTACTTCATGAACAGGCCCGAGCCGTCGACGCCGAAGTCCAGCAGGAAGCCGGCCTTCTCCAGGCGGCTGTACAGGTCAGCCTCACGCTTCTTCATCTCCTCGTACACCGGGATGTGGAAGGTATGCATGATCTTGTAGGGCACGCTGGCGAAGATGAGGTCGGCCTTGTGGTGGTCGATGCCGCTCTTGACCGCAGCTTCCGAGTACAGCCCGCCGAGTGCCAGCTCCATCAGCGACTCCGAGGGCGCGATGTGGGTGGACGAGCGCTGGATCATGGTGGTGTCCACGCCTTCCTCCCACAGCGCGGCGCAGATGTCGTGCGCCGAGTTGTTGGAGCCCAGCACCACCGCCTTCTTGCCACGGTAGTTCTCGGCGCCCGGGTACTTGCTGGAGTGGAACTGGTCGCCCTCGAAGGTCTCGGCGCCGGCAATCCTGGGCACGTTGGGGTAGCCCGAGACGCCGAGCGCAATCACCAGCTCCTTGGGGCGCAGCGTCACCTCGCGCCCTTCGCGGTCCACGGTGATCTCCCACTCCTGGCGCGTCTCGTTGAAGGTGGCCTTCTTGCAGGTGGTGGAGCCCCAGTAGTTGAGCTCCATCACCTTGGTGTACATCTCCAGCCAGTCGCCGATCTTGTCCTTGGGCGCGAACACCGGCCAGTCATCAGGGAAGGGCATGTAGGGCAGGTGGTCGTACCACACCGGGTCGTGCAGGCACAGGCTCTTGTAGCGGTTGCGCCAGGAGTCACCCGGCCGCGGGTTCTTCTCGATGATGATGGCCGGCACGCCCAGCTTGCGCAGGCGTGCGCCCAGGATGATGCCGGCCTGTCCGCCGCCCACGATGACGACATAGGGCTGCTGGGTGTAGCCGAGCGTGCGAGCCTCTTCCTCGCGCGATTCCTTCCAGGTCAGGCGTCCACGGTGCGAACCGTGCTCCACACCCTTGGGCCGGGTCTCGCCGCGCGCCTCCTCGAAGCCCTTGAGTTCGGTCATGGTCGTCAGCAGCGTCCAGGCCTTGTCGCCTGCGGGCGTGCTCTTCAGGCGCAGGTGGCCGCGCCCGCGCGCGACGCGGGTTTCGAAGGTGAACCAGGCATCCACCACGCCATCAGCCTCGGTAGCCTCGCCCTCCAGTGCAAAGTTCGAAGCTGCGGTATCCGCCAGGCGCGCGGCCAGCATGTCGGCAATGGCGCCTGGGCCCTCCTGGGTGCGGATGTTCCAGGTGAAGGCCACCAGATCGCGCCAGTAACAGTCGGCGTCGAACATCGCGGCGGCCCGCTGGGCCTGGCCGGCGGCCAGCGCTGCGGCAAAGTCGGCCAGCCAGCGCGTGGCGCGCTGGGACGGGGTTGAGTCGGTCATCGGGGCATCTCCTGTCGGGGGGCGGCCACCACGCGGGCCGTTGCTTACCAGCAATTCAAGACGCGTGCCAACCGCGGCGCCGCACGCAGGTGCTTGTCAGGCCTTGAGAATCGTCAGGAGGGTTCGGGTTTGCGCGGATGTCACACCGTCACGTCAGCGCGGCTCGGAGGGTGACAGGTGTCACACATGTCACAACCCGGCAGTGTTTCAACGAGGGTCCCCTTGCCCGCGTCCCGCCCCTGTTGACCCGCGCTTCAGGCCATGCGGTTCGGCGGCACGATGCCGGCGCGCTTCATGCGCCGGTACAGCGTCATGCGCGACAGGCCCAGCCGGCGGGCCACCTCGCTGACGTTCCACTGCGCGGCGCGCAGGGCCTGATGCAGGTCGGCCTCCCTTTGCGGCCCCGCCGCGGGCCCGGGGGGCCGCACCGCCAGCGCCGGCCCCAGCTCCGGCAGATCGTCCAGGCCGATCGGGCCTTCAGGGCACACGCTCTTCGCAAAGTCCAGCACGTTGCGCAGTTCGCGCAGGTTTCCGGGCCAGGGGTGGGCCAGCAGGCGCGCGCGCGCCTCGGGCAGCAAGGTGCGCCCGTCCAGCAGGCGGCCGATCATGGCGGCCAGATCGCTGCGCTGGCGCAGCGGCGGCAACTGAACCTGCGCGCCGTTGAGGCGGTAGTACAGGTCGTCACGGAAGCGGCCCTCGCGCACCAGCGTCTCCAGCGGCGCGTGCGTGGCAGCGATGACGCGGATGTTCACGGGCACGGCGCGCGTGGCGCCCACGGGCAGCACCTCGCGTTCGGACAGCACGCGCAGCAGCCGCGCCTGCAGCGCCAGCGGCATGTCGCCGATCTCGTCCAGGAACAGCGTGCCGCCATCAGCCTCCTGCACCAGACCGCGCTTGCCCTTGGCCGAGGCGCCCGAGAAGCTGCCGGGCAGGTAGCCGAAGAGCTCGCTTTCGATCAGCGCCTCCGGGATGGCGGCGCAGTTCACGGCCACGAAGGGGCGCTGGCGGCGCTCGCTGCTCGCGTGCACCGCCTTGGCGAAGTACTCCTTGCCCGAGCCTGTCTCGCCCATGATGAGCAGGCTGATGGGCGAGTTGACCAGGCGCGCCACGCGTTCGATCTGGCGGTCCAGCTGCCCATCGCCGGCCGACAGCGCCGCCAGGGGCGCGGGCAGGCGCGGCGCGTTGGCGCCACGGACGGCCGACGCCGGCACCGGAGGCGGCGTGGCGGAGAGGAACAGCAGCTGCCTGCCGCCTGCGTGCATGACGGCGCGCTGGTCCGAGGGCTGAGCCTGCACGAAGCGGCCGATCTGCTCGAAAGACACGCCGAACAGCGGCTCGAACCCATCGCCCAGCAGCGCCGCCTGGCCTTCGCGCCGCAGCGCGAGCTGCGCGGCGCGGTTGTGCCCCACCACGCGCCCGCCCGCGTCCAGCGCCAGCAGGTACTCCGGCTGCACGTCCAGGAACTGCGGCGCGCGCGACAGGCGCAGCACCCAGTCGCGCTGGTGGCGGTACAGAAAGGCCGCGTTCTCGATGTCCTGCGCGTAGAGCTTGACGAGTTGCAGCGCCAGGTGCTGGCTGTCCTTGGGCTGCGAGGAACTGAGCTGCGAGATGTCCAGCACCGCGCGCAGCCGGCCCGTGCTGTCGTGCACCGGGGCGCTGGTGCAGGTCAGCGGGATGTGGGTGGCGTCGAAGTGGTCGTCCAGGTGCACCGTCAGCGCCTGACCGGTGGTGATGCAAGTGCCTACGCCACAGGTGCCGGCGTGGTCCTCGCTCCAGTCGGCGCCCAGGTACAGGCCGGCCTTGCGCAGGCTGGGCTCGAACACCAGGTCGCCCAGGAAGTCCACCGTGATGCCGCGCGCGTCGGTCAGCAGCACGACATAGCCCAGGCCCGCCACCTTGGTGTAGAGCGATTCCAGCCCGTGCCGGGCGATGTGCAGAAAGGCCTCCATCTGGTCCTGGTGCTCGCGCAGGCGCGTCTGCGGCAGGATGATGGCCTCCTGCATGCGCGTGGGGTCCAGTCGGTGCTCCGTCACGCAGCGCAACCAGGACTCGCGGATCAACTGCTCGTGCCGCGTCTGCAGCGACTGCGGCCCATGCGTGGCCAGCCGAACCACATCGGCAATGTGCTGCTGCTGCGCGTGGTTCATGTCGGCCGCCCCTGCGATGCTGAGAGGCGGATGATCAGTGCGGGGTCAATGTCCGGTCAAGCCGTCGGGAACCCTGAGGTCCCCCAGCGTCTCGTTGATCCACCTTCCTCTCGGCTGCCAGCCTGCCCGACTTCTTGATCGTCGGCCCTCTCGGAGCGGCTGACGATGGACAGTGAACTGCCTGCCAACCCCGGAGAGCGTCCGGGATCCTCGAAGCCCAAAGGAAGACGCCAGGCCGGCCCCGGTCTTCCTGCGCCCTCCCTGGGGACCGGCCGGTCACCCCCGACCCGGCAGCGACAGCCTTTCCCCCGTTGCCAGCGCCCTCAAACGGTGCCGGCTGGCGTGAGAGCCGATCTCGCGCATCACCGCGGACATCTCGCCCGGCTTGATGTGCGTGATCAGTACCTCCACACCTGGGCGAAGTGACTGCAACTCGTGCTCCAGCAAGGTCGGGCACAGGTGCTGGCTGATTTCGGCCAGGGACCGTTCGTCGTCGCCAAAGGCCGTCTCGATCACCAGGGTATGCACCGGCAGGGCGGCCAGGCGCCGCCACAGGGCTGGGTTGGGGCCGGTGTCACCGGTGTAGGCCCAAACCGGCGCGCCGGGGCCGGCCGATACTGCATACCCCACGGCGGGAACGGTGTGAACTGCGGGCAGGACCTCGATGCAGCGCGAACCCAGCTCCAGGCACTGGCCCTGGGACACCTCCACGAAGGCCAGGGCGGGGCGTTCCGGGTTGGGAATGCGCGTGAAGTCCGGCCATATCACCCCGTTGAAGATGTGCTCGCGCAGGGCCTTGAGGGTTTCGGGCAGCGCATAGACCTGCACCGGCGGGCGCTGCGCGGCCATGCGCAGGCGCAAGCCCGTATCGGCCAGCAGGGCCACGGCCAAGACATGGTCCAGGTGGCTGTGGCTGAGAAAGATGTGGTCGATGCGGGCGATGTCCTCGTGCGGCATATCGCCCACACCGGTGCCGGCATCGATCAGGATGTCGTCATCGACCAGGAACGAGGTGGTGCGGCACCCCTGAGCGATGGAACCCGAGCAGCCCAGGACGCGAATACCGAGATCGACGCTACGGGCAGGGCGTTCCGGCTTGGCCATGGCACCCTCCGGGCCCATCAGGCGTTGGTGAACTGCATGCGTGTGCCCGCCAACTCGATCACGTCGCCGTGACTGAGCCACACGCCGTCGCCGGGCACCGCGATACCGTTCACGCTCGGCCGTTGGGCGCCTTCGATGTGGAGGAACAGGTAGCCGCCGCCGCGCCTGTCAATGGCCGCCACCTGCACGCCAGACTTGCCCAGGGTCATGCGCTCCTTGGTGAGCATCACTTCACGGCCCGCGGCCGCGCCGTTGAGGACACGGACGATGGCCATCGCCTGCAGCGGGCTGGGGGCACTGACCAAGCCCAGTTCCGGCGCCGGTGCAGTGACGCGGCTGCCTTGGGCGGCCACGGCACCAGCCTCGGCAGGTTCCTGCGCCGGGAGCAGCCCCTGTGCCTGCCCCTGATCAGGCGCCTCGGACAGGAATCGGATCTTGTACTTGCCGATCTCGATGACATCGTTGTGCTGCAGACGATGCCTCTTGATCGCGGCACCGTTGACGCAGGTACCGTTGGTGCTCTTCAGGTCTTCGATGAAGACCTCGTCTCCCAGCTTCTCGAAGACGGCGTGTTCTCCGCTGATGGTCAGGTTGTTGACGACGACGTCGTTGTAGGGACGCCGGCCCAGAGTGATCCTGTCCTGGGAGATCACGATCTCCCGGACCAGTTCCCCGTCCAGCGACATCACCAGTTTGCTCATCCTGTCCACCTGTTGCCGCACCACAGTCAATCGTCACGCCGGATGCGGCCGCCTCGAAGCGAACCGCATCAGGTCGGGCGCGCCAGCCTGGCGCGCATCAGGATCACTGCAATGTTATCGCGTCCACCCGATGCATTGGCCGCGTCCACCAGCGTCCGGCAGGCATCAGGCAGGCAGGCACGGGTGTGGCTGAGCAGGTCGCAGATCCCGTCGTCGTCCACCATGTCGGTGAGTCCGTCGGAGCACAGCAGCAGCAGGTCATCGTGCAGCAGGCCGTGATCGCTAACGTCCAGCACCACTTCGGCCCCCACGCCCAGCGCCCGGGTGACGAGGTTGCGGTTGACGGACTGCGTGGCCTGAGCCGGCGTCATGAGGCCGGCGTCGATCTGTTCCTGCATCAGGGAATGGTCGCGGGTGAGGCGCTGCAATTGACCGCCGCGCAGGCGATAGGCGCGGGAGTCCCCCACATGGCCCACCAGCACGCGCCCGCCAGCCGGTACCGCCAGGACCAGCGTGGTAGCCATGCCGCTGTACGCAGGATTGGCCCGGGCGCACTCAAAGATGGCGCGGTGGGCCTGACTGACCGACCGGATCATGGCCTGACTCAGCGCCAGCGGCGCGAGCATTTCGTGCTCGCTGAGCCACATCGCAAGGGCCGAGCACACCATGGTGGAGGCCATGGCTGCGGCCACTTCGCCCGCGTTGTAGCCGCCCATGCCGTCGGCCAGCACCGCCACACCTGCACGCGCGTCCACACAGACCGAATCCTCGTTGTTGCTTCGCAAGCGGCCGACGTCCGTGGCGCTGGCGAACTCGAAGGTCAAGGCTTGTTCGCGGACTTCCACGAGCGGCATGAGGCTGGGCGTGACAGGAAATGAAACGGGCCAAGGCATCATAGTGCCGTCACACCGGCTGTGGCGTCGACGACGCAGCGAGCACGACAGGTGCGGCAGTCAACCTGGCGCGCCAGGCGCGAGGGCGTGCCGGCGTGCCAGGACCCGGCCGATGGCCAGCACCAGCAGTGCTCCAGAGACGCCTGCGCCGTAGCGCACCAGCGAGGCCACTTCGACGGCCCCACCTTGGGCTGCGGGGGCTTGCATCGGCATCCAGCCCAGGACCGCCGGGTCGGTGACGGCCATGGTGCCGGCAATCCAGCCCAGCAGCATGCCACCGACCGTGATCACCATCGGGAAGCGGTCCATCAGCTTGATGACGAGCTGGCTGCCCCACACGATGATGGGGATGCTGACCACCAGGCCGAAGATCACCAGCGGCATGGTGTGGTCGCCGCCAGCGGATTCGGCCGCGCCGGCAATGGCGATGACGTTGTCCACGCTCATCACCAGGTCCGCCACGATCACGGTCTTCACCGCCGCCCAGAGCTTGTCGCTGGCGGCGATCTCACCATGACCATCACCGTCCTCGGGCAGCAGCAGCTTCACACCGATCCACACCAGCAGCACCGCACCCACCAGCTTGAGGAAGGGAATGGCCAGCAGCTGCAAGGCAAAGAAGATCAGCACCACGCGCAACAAGATGGCACCGGCCGTGCCCCACAGGATGCCCTGTGCCCGCTGCTTGGCGGGCAGCTTGCGGCAGGCCAGTGCAATGACTACCGCGTTGTCACCGCCCAGCAGGATGTCGATCATGATGATCTGGCCCACGGCAATCCAGAATTCGGGGGTCATGAACATATCCATATCAGCGGCTCCGGAAAAACCTGGATTTTAGTGGGGTCTCATCCCGCTGCCCTTGGGGGAACTGCATAGGCGCCGTGCCATGAAAAAAGCCGCCCGGGGGCGGCTTTGGGGTGGATGCGGTCGGCCGTTCAGAGCATGGCCTTGAGCAGCTTGGCCATTTCCGACGGGTTGCGCGTGACCTTGAAGCCACACTCTTCCATGATGGCCAGCTTGGCATCGGCGGTGTCGGCCCCGCCAGAGATCAACGCGCCAGCGTGGCCCATGCGCTTGCCGGGGGGCGCGGTGACGCCGGCAATGAAGCCGACCACGGGTTTCTTCATGTGGGCCTTGCACCAGCGCGCGGCTTCGGCTTCGTCGGGGCCGCCGATCTCGCCGATCATGATGACGGCATCCGTGTCGGGGTCGTCGTTGAACATGCGCATCACGTCGACGTGCTTCAGGCCGTTGATGGGGTCGCCCCCGATGCCCACGGCGCTGGACTGGCCCAGGCCGATCTCGGTGAGCTGCGCCACGGCCTCGTAGGTGAGCGTGCCGGAGCGGCTGACCACGCCGATGCGGCCCTTGCGGTGGATGTGGCCAGGCATGATGCCGATCTTGATTTCCTCGGGCGTGATGGTGCCCGGGCAGTTCGGGCCCAGCAGCAGCGTGCGCTTGCCGCCGGCGGCCTCCTTGGCCAACATCCTGTTGCGCACTTCCAGCATGTCCTTGATGGGAATGCCCTCGGTGATGCACACCGCCAGGTCCAGGTCGGCTTCCACCGCCTCCCAGATGGCCGCAGCCGCACCCGCGGGCGGTACGTAGATCACGCTCACGGTGGCACCTGTGGCCGAGGCCGCGTCCCTGACGCTGGCGTAGATGGGAATGCCCTCGAAATCCTCGCCGGCCTTCTTGGGGTTGACGCCGGCAACGAAGCAGTTCTTGCCGTTGGCGTAATCCCGGCACATGCGGGTGTGGAACTGCCCGGTCTTGCCGGTGATGCCCTGGGTGATGACCCGGGTGTCCTTGTTGATCAGGATGCTCATGTGTGCAGACTCCGTTCGCCCTGAGCTTGTCGAAGGGCTTGGTTGGGTTGCCGGGCCGGCACGGCCGTGGCCCGAGCGGTGATGTGGAAGCTCACTTCACCGCCGCCACGATCCTCGTCGCGGCTTCGGCCATCGTGTCGGCACTGATGATGGGCAGGCCGGACTCGGCCAGCATCTTCTTGCCGATCTCCTCGTTGGTGCCCTTCATTCGCACCACCAGCGGCACGGTCAGGTTGACGGCCTTGCAGGCGGCCATCACGCCCTCGGCGATGGTGTCGCAACGCATGATGCCGCCGAAGATGTTGACCAGGATGCCCTTGACCTTGGGGTTGGCCAGCATGATCTTGAAGGCCTCGGTGACTTTCTCGGCCGTGGCGCCGCCGCCCACGTCCAGGAAGTTGGCCGGCTCGCCGCCGAACAGCTTGATGGAGTCCATGGTGGCCATGGCCAGACCCGCGCCGTTGACGAGGCAGCCAATGTTGCCGTCCAGGCTGATGTAGGACAGGTCGAACTTGCTGGCCTCCACCTCCGCCGGGTCTTCCTCGTCGAGGTCTCGGAAGGCCACGATCTCTGGGTGCCGGAACAAGGCGTTGGCGTCGAAGTTGAACTTCGCGTCCAGCGCCTTGATGTGGCCGCTGCCTTCCAGGATCAGCGGGTTGATCTCCGCCAGGCTGGCATCGGTGGCCATGTAGCAGGCGTAGAGCTTCTTGAACACGTCTCGGGCCTGGGCTTGGCTGGCTGCAGGCACGCCGATGCCGTCGGCCAGTTGCTGGGCCTGCGCGTCGGTCATGCCAGCGAGCGGGTCCACGAAGACCTTGATGATCTTCTCGGGCGTGTGGTGCGCCACTTCCTCGATGTCCATGCCGCCTTCGGAGCTGGCCATGACGGCCACCTTCTGGGTGGCGCGGTCGGTCAGCGCGGCGACGTAGTACTCCTTCTTGATGTCGGCGCCTTCTTCGATGAGCAGGCGACGCACCTTCTGGCCTTCGGGCCCGGTCTGGTGCGTCTTGAGCTGCATGCCCAGGATCTGCCCGGCCAGCGTCTTGACCTCGTCGATGGAGCGGGCGAGCTTGACGCCGCCGCCCTTGCCGCGTCCGCCGGCGTGGATCTGGGCCTTGACGACCCAGACGCTGCCGCCGAGCTTCTGTGCCGCCTCGACGGCTTCCTGCACCGTGAAGGCCGGAATGCCGCGTGGCACCGGCACACCGGCCTGGCGCAGCACTTCCTTGCCTTGGTATTCGTGGATCTTCATAGGCCTCCTTGTGCTTGCTCTTGGGGGTGGGATTCGCGGGGCGGAATTCGGGGGGCGGAATTCGGGGGTGGGGTCGGTTCTGGCCGGCGGCTGGCGTGCTCGCGCGATCAGTCTCAGGAAGCGGAACGGGCCGGCGTCGCGGCGGGATTGTCCCCGCCCTCGGTAGCTCCCGGCTGACGGTACCAGCGTGGGTAATGCAGGCGCACGACGTCGCCGTCCGTGCGCAGGGCATGGCAGCGGTCAAGCTGAAAGGGTTGACCCTCGCCCGGGCGATCACCGCGCACATCGATGACCTCGCCCACCAAGCCCTGGATCACGGCGCTGGGCAGGATCTGAGCCAGTTCCGTGAGGTGGGTGCAGCCGCGCACGCCCGCCAGACGCTCCTGAACGGCCTTTCGAAATCCACGGGCCAGGTTCAGTCCCGCCAGCGCGGCGTAAGCGTCATCGTGCGCGCCGCAGTGGCCGGGATAGGGCACCCCGTAGGAGACCGAGCCCGCCTGCAGGACGTCCAAGCGGCTGTTGACCACCAGACGCAGCAGCAGTTCGTGGATGGGGGTGCCGGCGGGGCGGACGCCGTCCACCATCTGTGCGTCACGCGTCTTGATGTCCGTGAGCAGAGCGTCCACCTCCCAGAGGCCGTCCTCCCGGGCATACACCTCGACAGTGAGGGTGCGCCTGTGCTTGAGGCGGCGCTGCGCGGTGGGGGACGGGAAGGACATGGAGACCGGATTGACAGCCGACGAATGTAGCATGCTGCACTGCAGCAGCGGGTCGGTGAACACCAGCCCGCCTCGGTACACCGGCCTGCCCCACGCAGTGGCCACATCGCGCTACTCGTCGCAGGGGGGCGGTCCACAACGAGACTCGTCGGCAGGGGACTCTTCGTCAGCCGGCGTGCCGCTGAGCACCGCGCGGATGGTGTCGGCGGTGAAGCCCCGCCCCGCCAGGAAGCGCATCTGCCGCGCGCGCTCGGCCGCGCTGGCCGCAGGCCGGCCGAACTTGCGGGCCCAGACGCCTCGCGCCCGCTGCAACTCGCTGCGGCGCAAGTCGCTGCGGGCCTGCGCGTCGGCGGCCACCCCCAGGCGCTGCAGTTCCCGCTCGATGCGCAGGTTGCCGAAGCGCGCTGAGCGCACGTGAATGCGCGAAGCCACGGCACGGGCGTCCGACAGGTGTCCGGCGGCTTCGAGGTCGTCCAGCACGGCTGCGATCTGTCCGACCTCGGGCCATGGTGCATGCGATGCAGGCGCCCCGGCTCGACCCGCCTCCAGAGCCTGCACCCAGCGCAGCAGCTTGTCGTGCAATTCCTTGCGCGAGTGCTCCCGCTGGGCCAGCCAAATCAAAGCGCGCTGCCGCAGCGAAGCCGGCGCCCCGGGCATGGAGCGCGCAGCCTCAGGCGGCGTCGCCAGTGGGCAGCGCCGGGATACCCATGGCTTCACGCACCTTGTTCTCGATCTCCACGGCAAAATCGAGGTTCTCCCGCAGGTATTCGCGAGCGTTGTCCTTGCCCTGGCCGATCTTCTCGCCGTTGTAGGCGTACCAGGCGCCGGACTTCTCGAGCACCCGGGCTGCGACACCCATGTCGATGATCTCGCCCTCGCGGCTGATGCCCTCACCGTAGAGGATGTCGAATTCGGCCGTCTTGAAGGGGGGGCTGACCTTGTTCTTGACCACCTTGACCTTGGTTTCGCTGCCGATGACCTCCTCGCCCTTCTTGATGCTGCCGGTGCGGCGGATGTCCAGGCGCACCGAGGCGTAGAACTTCAGGGCGTTGCCCCCGGTGGTGGTCTCGGGGCTGCCGAACATCACGCCGATCTTCATGCGGATCTGGTTGATGAAGATGACCATGCAGTTGGTCTTCTTGATGGTGGCGGTGAGCTTGCGCAGCGCCTGGCTCATCAGGCGGGCCTGCAGGCCGGGCAGGGAGTCCCCCATCTCGCCTTCCAGTTCCGCCTTGGGCGTGAGGGCGGCCACGGAGTCCACGACGATGAGGTCCACCGAGCCGGAGCGCACCAGTGCATCGACGATCTCCAGCGCCTGCTCGCCCGTATCAGGCTGGGAGATGAGCAGTTCCTGCAGGTTGACGCCCAGCTTCTGCGCGTACTGCACGTCCAGCGCGTGCTCGGCATCGATGAAGGCGCAGGTGCCAGCCAGCTTCTGCATCTCGGAGATGACCTGCAGCGTGAGCGTGGTCTTGCCCGAGGACTCGGGTCCATAGATCTCGATGACACGCCCGCGCGGCAAGCCGCCCACGCCCAGGGCAATGTCCAACCCGAGGGAGCCGGTGGAGACGACCTGGATGTCCTCGATGGCCTCGCCATCGCCCAGGCGCATGATGGTGCCCTTGCCGAACTGCTTCTCAATCTGCGCCAGGGCTGCCTGCAGGGCCTTGGCCTTCTCGGGGTTGAGGGCCTTCACGGGTGCGTCCATTTCATTCTCCTTGTTCGATCCGGGGGTTGGTGCGGGGTGCAGATGCGTTGGGGGATGCCTTGCCGGCTGTCTTGCAGCGCTCATCACGCGGCGCTGGTCTTGTGGGACTGATCCTTCGGGACTGGAACTGGGGTGTCGTTGCGCTGTCTGACTGGAAATCCAGTATCGCAGAAACTGGATGCCTGTACAGTATCCTGAGGTCCCACCTTGGGGTAACGCTTCGAGGCCACTCCACTGGGGGGGTGGGCGTGCGGTCGGCATCGGCCAGTGTCCCCCTCGTCAGGACAATGAGGAACAATGTCGGCTGTGATTCGCCAAGCCAGCGAGCCTGACCGTCAAGCAGGACCCGGGCTCGGTATCGCGGCGCCGCCGTGCGCGGAAGTCCACCACCGCGGGAGCCGCCAGATTCCTCCTGGCGCCATGAGGAGAAACACCATGCGGATTCTGATCGCGGAGGATGACCAGGTGCTTGCCGACGGGCTGCTGCGCTCGCTTCGTGCCGGGGGCTACGCGGTGGACCAGGTGGCCAGCGGCACAGAGGCAGATGCGGCGCTGGCATCCCACGAGTTCGACCTTCTGATCCTGGACCTGGGCCTGCCCAAGATGAACGGCCTGGACGTGCTCATGCGCCTGCGCGCGCGCGGCAACACCCGTCCGGTGCTCATCCTCACGGCGGCCGACAGCGTGGATCAACGCGTCAAGGGACTGGACCTGGGGGCGGACGACTACATGGCCAAGCCCTTTTCGCTGCAAGAGCTCGAGGCGCGGGTTCGGGCCCTGACCCGACGGGGCCTGGGCACCGCCTCGGCCCTCATCAGGCACGGGCCCCTGACCTTCGACGCCACAGGGCGCGTGGCCTACTTCGATGACAAGATGATCGAGCTGTCGGCACGCGAGCTGAGCCTGCTGGAAGTGCTGCTGCAGCGCGCTGGCCGCGTGGTCAGCAAGGACCAGCTCGTGGAGCGGCTGTGCGAGTGGGGTGAGGAGGTTTCGACCAACGCGATCGAGGTCTACATCCACCGCCTGCGCAAGAAGATCGAACACGGGCCGGTGCGCATCGCCACGGTGCGGGGCCTGGGCTATTGCCTGGAGAAGATCTCCGGTTGACCACACCGCACCCCTCGGGATGTCGCCTCGCTGCGGCGACCGCCGGGGAGCACGACCGGGTGTCCGAGAACACTTCACAGGCAACGCGTCCCGCCATGTCGGCCCAGAAGGAACAACGTTCCCTGTTTGGCGAGATCCTGGACTGGATGCTCGCGCCGTTGTTGCTCTTGTGGCCCATGAGCCTGGGCTTGACCGGCATCGTGGCGCAGGAAATCGCCAATCGGCCCTACGACCGCGAACTCGGCGAGTCCGCGCGCCTGCTGTCCCGGCAGGTTCTGATCACCGCCGGCACCGGCGCCGACGACATGCCGCGGGTGTCCGTGCAGGCCAGCCAGGCCCTGGATCTGCTGCGCTCCGACGACACCGACAAGATCTACTTCCAGGTGTTGGGCGCGCGCGGGGAGTTCATTACGGGCGACCGCGACCTGCCGGTGCCCGAGGCGGCGGTGCTGGCCACTGGCGAGATCACGTACCGCGACGACCAGATGTTCGACGAGCCCGTGCGCGTGGCGGCCCTGGTGCTGCCGATCCCGGGCGCAGCGGATCAGCCCGGCGTGTTGGTGCAGTATGCCGAGACACTGGGCAAGCGCTCGCGCCTGACCACCGAGATCATCAAGGGCGTCATCCTGCCCCAGTTCGTGATCCTGCCGCTGGCCGTGCTGCTGGTGTGGCTGGCGCTGGCCAAGGGGATCAGGCCCCTGAACGAGTTGCAGCACCGCATCCGGGCGCGCGACAGCGGCGACCTGAGCCCCATCGACGCGCGCGAGGCCCCGGAGGAGGTGGCGCCCTTGGTGGCTTCGATCAACGACCTGCTGCAGCGCCTGGACCAATCCCTGTCGATGCAGAAGCACTTCCTGGCCGACGCGGCGCACCAGCTCAAGACCCCGTTGTCGGGCCTGCGCATGCAGGCGGAGCTGGCGGTGCGGGAGATCGACGCCGGCCAGCGCGACCCGCAGGCCATGAAGACGGCCCTGCACCAGATCGCCTTGTCCAGCCAGCGCGCGGCGCACTCGGTGAACCAGCTGCTGTCGATGGCACGCGCCGAGGACCAGCAGCAGGCGCTGCGCACCCAGCCGGTGGACCTGGCCGAGGTGGTGCAGCAGGCGATGCGCGACCTCTTCCCCAAGGCACAGGACAAGGGCATCGACATTGGCTACGAGGGCGCCGATCCGGGGCCGTCCACCGTCCTGGAGGGCCAGTTGGTGCTTCTTGGGGAACTGGTGCGCAACCTGCTGGACAACGCCTTGCAGTACACCCCCGCCGGCGGCACCGTCACGGCCCGGGTGTTGCCCGACCCCTTCGGTCAGGTGCTGGTGCTGCAGGTGGAAGATTCGGGCCCCGGTGTCCCCGAGTCCGAGCGGGAACTGGTCTTCCAGCCCTTCTACCGCGCGCTCGGTACGGGCGTGGACGGTACCGGCCTGGGGCTGACGATCGTGCAGGAGATCGTCAAGGGCCACGGCGCGGAGATCACGGTGACAGCCGCCCACCCGCGACCGACCCAGCCTGGCCAGGGGCCCGGGGCGCTGTTCACCGTGCGCTTCCCGCTGCTGCAGCCGGCACCGACCGCGGCCTGAGCCGGGCCGGGCCTCAGCTGGGCATCAGGCGCCGGCTGCGCGCCACCGACATCAGGATGCCCAGGCCCAGGCCCAGGGTGACCATCGCGGTGCCGCCGTAACTGATGAACGGCAAGGGCACGCCCACCACCGGCAGGATGCCGCTGACCATGCCCATGTTGACGAAGGCGTAGGTGAACAGGCTCAGTGTGATGGCGCCAGCCAGCAAGCGGGAAAACACGGTGGGGGCCTGGGCCGCGATGGCCAGGCCGCGCAGGATCAGAAAACCGAAGCCGGCCATGAGAGCGAGCACCCCGACGAGGCCGAACTCCTCGCACAGGGCAGCGAAGATGAAATCGGTCGTGCGTTCGGGAATGAACTCCAGGTGGGTCTGCGTGCCTTGCATGAAGCCCTTGCCGGTCAGGCCGCCGGAGCCGATGGCGATCATGCCCTGGATGATGTGAAACCCCTTGCCCAGAGGGTCCTTGGTGGGGTCCAGCAGGGTGCAGATGCGGTGCTGCTGGTACTCGTGCAGAACCGGCCAGCGCACCCCCTCGGCGCAGATCATCGGCTCGCTCCACACCACCGCCGCGATGCCGATCAGGCCGGCGCACATGGCCGGCAGGATCAGCCGCCAGCTCAGTCCGGCGAAGAAGATCACATACAACCCGGCAGCCAGGATCAGCAGTGCCGTGCCCAGATCCGGCTGCCTGATCACGAGCACCACCGGCAGCAGCAGCAGCGCGCCCGCAGCCAGGAAGTCGGGCATGCGGGGCTGTCCTTCGCGCCGCTGGAACCACCACGCCAGCACCATCGGTGTGGCGATCTTCAGAATCTCGCTGGGTTGGATGACGATGCCCACGTGCAGCCAGCGCGTGGCCCCCTTCTTGGTGATGCCGAACAAGGCCGTGGCCACCAGCAGCGCGACGCCCACCGCGTACAGCGGCACGGCCAGGGCCATCAAGCGCTGGGGGGGCACCTGCGCCACGAAGAACATCACCGCCAGGGCGATCAGCATGTTGCGGCCATGGTCGACGAAGCGCGTGCCGTGGTCGAAGCCGGCGGAGTACATGGTGATCAGCCCGAGGGCCGACAGCATGGCGATGGCCAGCGCCAAAGGGCCATCGAAACCGCTGATCGCGGGCTGCACGCGCTTCCACAGGGGGGGTCGCTGCACGACCGAGTTCATGGCGCCACGGCCCCGATCGAGGTACCGCCAGGCAGCGGGATGTCCGCGGCGCGGCGCGGGGTGCCCAAGGGGGCCGCGGAACGGCCCTCGCGGGTGGCGGCAAGGTCTTCCTCGCTGGGGTACTGCCCCAGCAGCAGGTAGTCGAACACCCGGCGTGCGATGGGGGCGGCAGCCTCGGCGCCGAAGCCGGCGTTCTCCACCACCACCGCCAGCACCACGGTGGGGGCATCGATGGGCGCAGCGGCGATGTACAGCGAGTGATCCCGCTTGTGCTCCTCCAGCTTGGCGGCGTTGTACTTCTCGTTTTGCCGGATCCCCACGGCTTGCGCCGTGCCGGTCTTGCCGCCGCTGGCATAGGCGGCGCCGGCGAAGACGCGGGTGGTGGTGCCCTCCAGCGTCACCGCATGCAGGGCGCGACGCACCACCTCCACATGCTCGGGCTGGAGTGCCAGGGGCTCCAGCGGTTCACGCTCCATCGGCCGTCGCTGGCGCGACTCCACCTCCACCACATCGCGTACCAGCCTGGGCTGATGACGCAACCCCCCACTGACCAGCGTGGCCGTGGCGCTGGCCAGTTGCAGCATGGTGAAACTGTTGTAGCCCTGACCGATGCCCAGCGAGATGGTCTCCCCCGCGTACCAGCGCTGCTGTTCGGGGCGCTTGTAGAAACCGCGCTTCCATGCGGTGGACGGCAGCACACCCACCGCCTCGCTTTCGAGGTCGATGCCCGTGCGCCGGCCAAAGCCGAAGGGGGACAGGTGCTGGTGCATGAGGTCCACGCCCATCTCGTTGGCCAGCGAGTAATAGTAGACATTGCTGGACTTGACAATGGAGCGGTGCATGTCCACCGGCCCCAGGCCCTTGTCGCCGTGGCTGCGGAAGACGTGATTGCCGAATTGGAAGGTGCCACCGTCCTGGACGATCTGGGTGGCGCTGCGCTTGCCGGAGCTCAGCGCAGCCATGGCCATGAAGGGCTTGAAGGTCGAGCCGGGAGGGTAGGTGCCGCGCAGGGCCCGGTTCAGCAGCGGCTTGTCGATGGACTCGTTGAGTTCACGCCAGCTCTCCACGTCGATGCCGTCCACAAACAGGTTGGGATCGAAGGTGGGTTTGCTGACAAAGGCCAAGATCTCGCCGTTGCGCGGGTCCAGGGCTACCAGGGCGCCGCGACGGTTGCCGAACATCTCCTCCACCAGGGCCTGCAGCCGGATGTCCACCGACAGTGCAAGCTGGTTGCCTGGCGTGGGCGCGTGGCTCTTCAGGCGTCGCACCGCCCGCCCGGCGGCGCTGGTCTCCACCTCCTCGAAACCCGTGATCCCGTGCAGCTCGGCCTCGTACCGTTGCTCCAGGCCGATCTTGCCGATGTGCTCCGTGCCGCGGTAGTTGGCCACGCGCTCGTCCGGCCAGTCGTCCATGGCCGCCTTCTCGGCCGGGCTGATGCGGCCGATGTAGCCCAGCAGGTGGCTGCCGGTCTCGCCCAGCGGGTAGTGACGGAACAGCCTGGCCTTGATCTCCATGCCCGGGAAGCGGAAGCGCTGCGCCATGAAGCGCGCCACCTCGGCATCGGTGAGCCGGGAGCGGATGGGCAGGGACTCCGCGCCCTTCATCTCCTCCTGCAGGCGCTTGAAGCGACGGCGGTCGCGCAGCGTGATGTCCACCACCTGGGCCAGCTCGTCGATGAGGGCCTCCAGCTCGGCGCTGGGCCGCGGCGTGACTTCCAGGGTGTAGGCCGAGTAACTGGAGGCCAGCACCACGCCGTTGCGGTCGACGATGAGCCCGCGGTTGGGAACGACCGGCACCACGGCAATGCGGTTGGCCTCGGCCTGCAGGGCCAGTTCGTCGTGACGAAAGACCTGGAGCCAGATCAGGCGGGCGCCGAGCAAGGCAAAGCACAGCACCACGAAGGCGCCAGCGGCGATCAAGCGGGTACGGAAGCGATGCTGTTCTCGCTCAAGGTTGCGGATCTCAGCCATGGCGTCAATGCGAGGGCACGGGGGCGGTCAGAGGGGCCGGTGCTTGTCAGGATCCGGGGGACGGCGCTGCGGCGCCAGCAGGATCCACGTGGCCAGCGGCCACAGCAGCGCAGCCAGCAGGGGCGAGAAGATGAGGGGCCAGCCCGGGAACATGCCACCCACGGCCATGCGCACGGCCAGCGACACCAGGGTGGCCATCACGAACAGCGGCAGCACCTGCAAGCTCTGCTCGGCCAGGCCGAACCACAGCAGCCGGCGGTGCACGGTGATGGCGCCATAACTCAGCAGCGTGTAGGCCAAGGCATGCTGGCCCAGCAGGGCGGCCTCGTGCACGTCCATCAGCAGCCCGAACAGAAAGGACAGGCCCACGCTCACCCGCCGCGGCTGGTGCACGTTCCAGAACACCAGCACCAGCGCCAGCAGGTCTGGCGTCGCGGCTTGCCGGCCCAGCGGCAGCAGGTTGAAGGCAAAGGCCGCCGCGAGCGACAGTCCGATGAACAGGGGGCTGACCGGCAGCAGCAGCTGGTCGGCGGCTCGCGGCTTGATCATGGCGCGGCCCCCGCGGGAGCGGTGGGCGGCGCTGATGCCGCGGCAAGGGGGGCACTGGGGACCTTGGCGCGCGCAGACTCCGGGGCCTGCGCCCGGGGGGGTCTGGCGGCGCGGGCTTCGGCGGCTTCGGTCGACTCCGGCCGGGCCGGCAACTTCAAGCCCACGGGCTCCAGCACGAGAACGTACCGCACCCCGTCAGGGGGCGCCGCCGGCGCGAGGGCGATCCTGGCGAAGCCATGGTCGGCGCGGCGCTCCACGCTCACGACCCGGGCCACCGCCAGGCCAGAGGGGTACACACCGTCCAGCCCGCTGGTGCTCAAGGTGTCGCCGGGCTGCACATCGGCATTGCCCGCCATGAAGCGCAGTTCCATGCCGGGGTTGGCACCGCCGCCGGCGCCGCCGAAGGCCGCGCTGCGCTGCTGGGTGCGGGTGTTGATCACCGGGATGGCGGCGTCTCGGTCGGTCAGCAGGGTCACCTCGGCCGTGAGCGGGTACACCCGCGTCACCTGACCCAGCACCCCCGCCTCGTTGACGACGGGGGCGCCGCGCAAGACACCCTGGGCGGCGCCCCGGTCGATGAATACCTTGCGCGAGTAGGGGTCCGCGGCTTCGTACAGGATCTCCGCCGCGACCGACTTCACGCTCAGCGCCGGTCGCAGGTCCAGCAGGAAGCGCAGTTGCCGGTTCTCGGCCAGGAGCTGTTCAGAGCGCTGCGCCGCAACCGACTGCCGCACCAGGTCGGCGCGGGCGGCGGACTCGGCCTGCAACGCCTGGTGCAAGCCCTGGAGATAGTCGCTGCCGCCCTCCCAGGCCGCCACAGGCACTGCCAGGGCTTGCTGCAAGGGCAGCAAGGCCGTGGCCAGCGCCGATCGCAGGGGGTCCACGACGCGCCAGCGGGCGTCGGACACCATCAGCAGCACCGCCAGGGCCGAGAACAAGCCCAGTTTCGTCAGGGCGGGCAGGCCCTGACGAAAGAACGGAGGCGGGGTGCGGTCCAGCGTCCCCAGCGGCATCGAGCCCCCGTCACTCGGAGGTGAAGATGCTGCCCAGGCGCTCCATCCGCTCCAGCGCCATGCCGCAGCCTCGTACCACGCAGGTCAGCGGGTCCTCGGCCACCAGCACCGGCAAGCCCGTCTCCTCGGACAGCAGGCGGTCCAGGTCGCGCAGCAAGGCACCCCCGCCCGTGAGCATCATGCCGCGGTCCGCGATGTCCGCGCCCAACTCCGGCGGGGTTTGCTCCAGCGCGTTCTTGACGCTGGAGACGATCTGGTTCAGCGGGTCGGTCAGGGCTTCCAGGATCTCGTTGGACGAGATGGTGAAGCTGCGCGGCACGCCCTCGGAGAGGTTGCGGCCCTTGACCTCCATCTCGCGGACCTCGCTGCCGGGAAAGGCGCTGCCAATGTTCTTCTTGATGGCCTCGGCCGTGGGCTCGCCAATCAGCATGCCGTAATTGCGGCGGATGTAGTTGATGATGGCCTCGTCGAACTTGTCGCCACCCACGCGAACGCTGCCCTTGTAGACCACGCCGCCCAGGCTGATGACGCCAACTTCCGTGGTGCCGCCGCCAATGTCCACCACCATCGAGCCCGAAGCCTCGCTCACGGGCAAGCCCGCGCCGATGGCCGCGGCCATGGGCTCCTCGATCAGATACACCTCCGAGGCGCCCGCGCCCAGCGCCGACTCGCGGATGGCGCGGCGCTCGACCTGGGTGGAGCCGCAAGGCACGCAGACGATGATGCGCGGGCTCGCCTTCATGAGGGAGCGGGGATGCACCATCTTGATGAACTGCTTGAGCATCTGCTCGGTCACCGTGAAGTCGGCGATCACGCCGTCCTTCATCGGCCGGATGGCCTCGATGTTGCCGGGCACCTTGCCCAGCATGGCCTTGGCCTCGTGGCCCACGGCCTGGATGGTCTTCTTGCCGTTGGGCCCGCCTTCGTGGCGGATGGCGACCACCGAGGGCTCGTCCAGCACGATGCCCTTGCCGCGCACGTAAATCAAGGTGTTGGCCGTGCCGAGGTCGATGGCGAGATCGGTGGAGAAGTGGCTGCGCAGGAAGGCGAACATGATCGGGGTCGGTGGCGTCAGGGCCGTGCGTCGTGCAAGG
This sequence comes from Rubrivivax sp., assembly GCA_046087245.1. Taxonomy (GTDB): domain Bacteria; phylum Pseudomonadota; class Gammaproteobacteria; order Burkholderiales; family Burkholderiaceae_C; genus Rubrivivax. The sequence goes on along the minus strand of JBJTZN010000184.1, from coordinate 10,357 downwards.
TGCGGTGGAGGACGGTTGGTTGGCGAGACATCGCCGCCCGATCCGTTGGACAAAGCCATCTTGGCGCGGCTGAAGGACCGAGGCACGCCCATTCCTGGGTGTTGGAAGACCAATTCAGCAAGCCAAGGATAATACCGCAGCACGCTGTCCGAACCCTTGCCCACGGGGCGATTCCCGCACCCTGCGCAGACCTGCAAACGCTGACCCCCACCATGGCCCTCACCCCCCAGGACGTCGAGCGCATCGCGCATCTGGCGCGCCTCGAACTCTCCGCCGACGAGCAGGAGACCATGCTCGGCCAGCTCAACGGCTTCTTCGGCATCGTCGAGGCCATGAGCGCCGTGGACACCAGCGACAAGGCACCGCTGTACACGCCGCTGGCAGCGGTGCAGGCGGTCAGCCTGCGCCTGCGGGAAGACGTGGTGACGGAAGTCGACGAGCGCGAGCGCAACCAGCTCAGCGCCCCTGCGGTGCAGGACGGGCTGTTCCTCGTGCCCAAGGTGATCGAATGAGTGCAACATCTGCAAGCATCCGTGACATGGGCGTGGCCGAGCTCAGCCGCGGCCTGGCTGCGGGCACTTTCTCCAGCGAGGACATCACGCGCGAATGGCTGGCGGGGCTGGCCGAGCGCGACCGGTTCGGTGCGTTCCTGGCCATTGCTCCCGAGGAGTTGGCCTTGGCTGAAGCCCGGCGCGCCGACGCCCTGCGCCAGGCCGGCCAGGCCGGGCCGCTGACCGGCGTGCCCGTGGCGCACAAGGACATCTTCGTCACCGATTTCGAGCGCAGCGCGCTGCCCTCGACCGCCGGCTCGCTGATGCTCAAGGACTACAAGAGCCCGTTCGACGCCAGCGTGGTGGCGCGCCTGGGCCCCGGCTCGCGCGACGGCCGGCTGCCCGGAGCGGGCATGGTGACGCTGGGCAAGCTCAACTGCGACGAGTTCGCCATGGGCTCGGGCAACGAGAACTCCGCCTACGGGGCCGCACGCAACCCCTGGGACCTGGGTCGCGTGCCGGGGGGCTCCTCGGGCGGCTCCGCAGCGGCGGTGGCCGCGGGGCTGGTGCCCGCGGCCACGGGCACCGACACGGGCGGCTCCATCCGCCAGCCCGCGGCCTTCTGCGGCCTCACCGGCCTCAAGCCCACCTACGGCACCTGCTCGCGCTACGGCATGATCGCCTTTGCCTCCAGCCTGGACCAGGCCGGGCCCATCGCCCGCTCGGCCGAAGACTGCGCGCTGCTGCTGTCGGCCATGAGCGGCTTCGACGAGCGCGACTCGACCAGCGCGCAACGGCCGCCGCAGGACTTCCACGCACAGATGCTCGCGCCACGGCCGGGAGCCGAGCCGGGCAAGCCGCTGAAGGGGCTGCGCATCGGCTTCGTCAGTGGCGAGGACTGGAACCTGGAGAAGTTGCGCGGGATGGAGGAAGGCTCACCGCTGAACGTACCAGCGCACGGGGTGGATCGCGGGATTCCAACGCGGATTGACGAGGCCCGGAAGGTGTTCGAGGCCCTCGGGGCCGAGGTCGTGGCGGTAAAGCTGCCGGACACCAAGCTGGCGATTCCGGCCTACTACATCGTCGCTTCGGCCGAAGCCAGCTCGAACCTGAGCCGCTTCGACGGGGTGAAGTTCGGCCACCGCGCCGCGCAGTACGCCGACCTGCAGGACATGTACAAGAAGACGCGGGGCCAATTCGGCGTCGAGGTCAAGCGCCGCATCATGATCGGCACCTATGTGCTCAGCCACGGCTACTACGACGCCTACTACCTGCAGGCCCAGAAGCTGCGCCGCATGATCGCGGAGGATTTCCAGGCCTGTTTCCGGCAGTGCGACCTCATCGCCGGACCCGTGGCGCCCACCGTGGCCTGGACGCGGGACCAGGTGGACAAGGACCCGCTGGCCGACTACCTGGCCGACATCTTCACCCTGCCGGCCAGTCTGGCGGGGCTGCCCTGCATGAGCCTGCCCGTGGGCCTGGGCAAGCTGGGCCTGCCGGTGGGGCTGCAACTGATCGGCAACTACTTCGACGAAGGCGTCCTGCTTCAGGCCGCCCATGCCTTCCAGCATGCGACGGACCACCACAGGGCGCGGCCACCGCAGTCCGCAGTCGCAAGTGCCCTTCAAACCGGAGGCCACGCATGAGCCCCGCCACCGCAGCCCCTCTCGTTCGAGGCTGGGAGGTCGTGATCGGCCTCGAGACGCACGCCCAGCTGTCCACCCAGAGCAAGATCTTCAGCGGCGCCAGCACCCGCTTCGGCGCCGCACCCAACACCCAGGCCTGCGCCGTGGACCTGGCCCTGCCCGGCACCCTGCCGGTGATGAACCGCGGTGCGGTGGAGCGCGCCATCCGCTTCGGCCTGGCGGTGCAGGCCACGGTGGCGCCGCTGTCCATCTTCGCGCGCAAGAACTACTTCTACCCGGACCTGCCCAAGGGCTACCAGATCAGCCAGTACGAGATTCCCGTGGTGCAAGGCGGGCGCGTCGACTTCCTGCTCGACGGCCAGGCGCGCAGCGTGCGTCTCACACGGGCCCACCTGGAGGAAGACGCGGGCAAGAGCCTGCACGAGGACTATCACGGCATGAGCGGGATCGACCTCAACCGCGCCGGCACGCCGCTGCTGGAGATCGTCTCCGAGCCCGACATGCGCTCCTCGGCCGAGGCCGTGGAGTACGCACGCGCGCTGCACACCCTGGTGATGTGGCTGGGCATCTGCGACGGCAACATGCAGGAGGGCAGCTTCCGCTGCGACGCCAACGTCTCGGTACGCCGACCGGGCCAGCCCTTCGGCACCCGGCGCGAGATCAAGAACCTGAACTCCTTTCGCTTCCTGCAGCAGGCCATCGACTTCGAGGTGCAGTGGCAGATCGACCGCATCGAGGACGGCCTGCCCATCGAGCAGGCCACTGTCCTGTTCAACCCTGACACGGGGCAGACGCGGGCGATGCGCACCAAGGAAGATGCGCACGACTACCGCTACTTCCCCGACCCCGACCTGCCGCCGCTGGTGATCGAGCCGCAGTGGGTGGAGCAGGTGCGTGCCGGCATGCCCGAGCTGCCCGGCGCGATGGCGCAGCGCTTTGCCGAGCGCGACGGGTTGCCAGCCTATGACGCCGCCATGATGACGCAGAGCCTGGCCACGGCACGCTACTACGAGGCCGCGCGCGACGCCTGCGGCAGCCCGAAGCTGGTGGCCAACTGGGTGATGGGGGAGATCTCCAGGCGGCTGAACACGCAGGGCGGCACCATCGAGCAGGCGCCCGTGACCCCGGTCACGCTGGCACAGCTCATCACCCGGGTGGTGGACGGCACGGTGTCGAACAACGGCGCGCGCCTGGTGTTCGATGCGCTGTGGGCCGGTGAATCAGCCGATGTCGACGCGCTGATCGAGGCCAGGGGCCTGCGGCAGATGAATGACAGCAGCGCCCTGGAGGCGATCGTCGATGAGGTGCTGGCGAAGAACGCGAAGTCGGTCGAGGAGTTCCGCGCCGGCAAAGACAAGGCCTTCAACGCGCTGGTGGGCCAGGTGATGAAGGCCAGCCAGGGCAAGGCGAACCCGGCTCAGGCCGGGGACCTACTGCGCAGGAAGCTGGGCTGAGAGCCCCGCCTGCCGCCCAGAGGTGCAGTTCACCGCTTGGGCAGGACGGCGCGGTAGGCGCCGACGCGCGCCAGCGTGTCCGGGGCAGGACTCTCCATGGCCCCCATGGAGCCCGGCACCTCGCCGGCCCAAAGGCGGCGCAAACGCTCGAGTTCGATGTCGAAAATCCGGTTGATGCGATCCAGTTCAGCCTTCTGGTTCAGCGTGTTCTCGCGTTGGGCCTTGGCGGCCACCTCGTTGGCTTCGAGTTGGAGCCTCAAGGCCGCGGCCTGCTCGCGGTTCCTCGGGGCGCGGGCGTCTTCCTCCAGCGCCCGGCGCTCACGCTGGAGTTGGGCCAGACGGGACTCGGTCAAGTCCATGGTCAGCCGCACGGGGTCGAGCGCGGATTCCCGGGCCGACTGGTGGGCCGCTTCGTTGCGATATCGCGACAAGAGGAAGCGGTCGCGACGAACCACCTCGGCCCGGGCGGCGACTTCCTCGGCCTCCTTGCGCTCACGCGCCAGCCGTGCTGCACGCTCTTCGGCCGTGGGAGAGGGCTGCCTGACGCCCCGTTACCAGCCGTCGGTGTCGAGCACGCACTGCGGGCGGTCCATGCACTCGCGCAGGGGCCGGTCGGAGGTGAGCCTGCGGCCCTGCTCGTCGACGCAGACGTAGATTTCCGAGGTCAACGCCGGCCCAAGGGGCTGCGCTGCGGCGCTCAGCGCGAGGGCTTGCATGACCACGGCCATCGCTGTCCACCGTGCGCGGCCCATGACGCCCAGCCCCCTACCAGCGGCCGGGCTCAGCAGCCGTAACGCCGGCCATAGGCCTGGACGGAGGCTGCGTGAAGGCGCAGCTGCGGATCGTCATTCACGCTCAAGTACTGAAGCAAGTCCGCCAACGTGGCAACCGCGACCACCTCGAGACCGAACTGTTGCCGGACATATTGCACAGCCGACGCGGACGCAGCGGCCCCGTCGTCACCGGCCCGTTCCTGGCGGTCCAGCGCGATAGCCACACCACAGGCCTGGGCGCCAGCCGCCGCGATCAGGGCCACCGACTCGCGCACCGAGGTACCCGCGGTGATGACGTCATCGATGATCAGCACACGGCCGCGCACCGGAGCCCCCACCAGAGTGCCACCCTCGCCGTGGTCCTTGGCCTCCTTGCGGTTGTAGGCATAGGGCACGTTGCGCCCCAGTCGCGCCAGTTCGATGGCCACGGCCGCGGCCAAGGTGATGCCCTTGTAGGCCGGGCCGAAGAGCATGTCGAAGGCCAAGCCGCTGGCCAGCAGGCGCTGGGCGTAGAACTGCGCCAGACGCCCGAGCTTGGCCCCGTCGTCGAAGTGTCCGGCGTTGAAGAAGTAGGGCGACAGGCGCCCGGCCTTGGTCTTGAACTCGCCGAAGCGCAGCACGCCCGCTTCCACCGAGAATCGGACGAACGCCTGGGCCAGGGGATCCGGGGTTGTCACGCTCATGGAGGCTCGCTGGTGGGATTTCGGCTTGTCACGCTCAATCTGAACGGCATTCGGTCGGCCGCCACCAAGGGCTTCGTCGACTGGGCGCAAGCCTGTAAGGTCGATTGTATGGGGGTACAGGAGGTGAAGGCGCAGGCCCCGGACGTGGTGGGCCGGTTCGACCAGGTGGCCGGCATGGCCGGACACTTCCACTTCGCGCAGAAGAAGGGCTACTCGGGCGTGGGCCTGTACACCCGGCATGAACCCAGCGAGGTGGTGGCCGGGCTGGGTGACCCTGAATTCGACGCCGAGGGGCGCTGGGTGGAACTGCGCTTCGACCGCCCCGGCCGGGCCTTCAGCGTGGTGAGCTGCTACTTCCCCAGCGGCTCCAGCGGCGAGGAGCGCCAGGCCGCCAAGTTCCGCTTCCTGGACCTGCTGCACCCGCACCTGATGGCGCTGAAAGCCCGGCGCGAATTCATCCTGGTGGGCGACGTCAACATCGCCCACAAGGCCATCGACCTGAAGAACTGGAAGGGCAACCAGAAGAACTCCGGCTTCCTGCCCGAAGAGCGCGCCTGGATGGACCGACTGCTGGGCACCGGCCCGGGCGAGGGCGGCCTGGTGGATGTCTTTCGCACCCTCAACCCGCACCCCGACCAGTACACCTGGTGGAGCAACCGCGGCCAGGCCTGGGCCAAGAACGTGGGCTGGCGGCTGGACTACCACCTGGCCACGCCAGCCATCGCCGCCACGGCGCGCCAGCAGCACATCCACCTGGCGCAGCGCTTCTCCGACCACGCACCGCTGACCATCGACTACGACTTCAGCCTGTGACCCGGCCACTGACGGACTCCCGATGACCCGCCGCATCTTCATGCTGGGCGCCAGCGGCACCATCGGCCAGGCCACGGTGCGGGCGCTGGTGGCGCGCGGCCACGAGGTGGTGTGCTTCGTGCGGCCGCGGGCCGGCGTGGGCGGGGCGCTGGGGCCGCAGCAACTGGCGCGCCGGCTGCCCGGCGCCGAGTTGCGCTATGGCGAAGTGAGGAATCCGTCTTCGCTGGCGCGCGACGGCTTTGCGGGCGAACGCTTCGACGTGCTGATGTCCTGCCTGGCCTCGCGCACGGGCGCACCTATCGACGCCTGGGCCATCGATCACCAGGCCCATGTGCAGGCCCTGGATCTGGCGCAGCGCAGCGGCGTGAGGCAGGTCGTGCTGCTGTCGGCGATCTGCGTGCAAAAGCCGCTGCTGGCCTTTCAGCAGGCCAAGCTCGCCTTCGAGCGGGTGCTGATCGACTCCGGGATGAACCACTCCATCGTGCGGCCCACGGCCTTCTTCAAGTCGCTGTCCGGGCAGGTGGAGCGGGTGCGGCAGGGCAAGCCCTTCGTGGTGTTTGGCGACGGCAGGCTCACCGCCTGCAAACCCATCAGCGATGACGACCTGGGCGACTACCTCGCCGGCTGCGTCGATGACGAAAGCCGCCACCGCCGCGTGCTGCCCATTGGCGGGCCGGGACCGGCCCTCACACCACGGCAGCAAGGCGAGCACCTGTTCGCACTGCTCGGGCGGGAGCCGCGCTTCAAGCAGGTGCCGGTGGCGCTGATGGACGCGATCATCGGCGCCCTGGGTCTGGCCGGGCGTGCGGTGCCGGCGCTGGCAGCCAAGGCGGAGCTGGCGCGGATCGGTCGCTATTACGCCACCGAATCCATGCTGGTGTGGGACGCCGCCGCCGGGCGCTACGACGAACAGGCCACGCCCTCATGGGGGCGGCAGACCCTGCTGGACCACTACGCCGCCCTGGTGCGGGGCGACGCAGTGGCCTCGGACACCGAGCGTGGGGACCACGCGGTGTTCTGACGGCCGCGTCCGCGACGTCCGGGCCGCAGGGACGCCGTCCGACCCCGCCCAAGCACTCAACCGTGAGGCAGCATGCGACCCTCGGCGGCCGCTTCGCAGGCCACGCAGCGCGCAGCCTGCGGCTCCACTTGCAGCCGCTGGAAGGGAATGTCCGCGCCGCAGTCCTCGCATACCCCGAATCCGCCCTGACGCAGCCTGAGCAGGGCGCGGCTGACGGCGCCGAGCTCCGCCGTGTCCCGGTCGGTCAGATCAAGATCGACCTCGCGGTCCATGGCGTGATGGCGTGCCAATTCGTCGTCGTCGGCCAGCACGGCGTGCGCGTGCTCCACGCGCGTGGCGCCTTCATGGTGGGCCTCGAGTGCGCTGTCCAGGCGCTGCTGGCGCCGTTCAAGCTCGTTGTGCAGCCAGGCGCGCTGGCCCGGGGTGAGATGCGTGGACATGGGGGGAAGCCTCCTGGGGTGATGATGCGCAAGGCGACCGCGCCTCGTGCTGATGCGGCTCAAGTGCCGCCCATCGGCCGGCCGCAGACCGAGGGGGCGGCAAAATCCGGAACATCAACTCCGCATCCGCCATGCCCGCACTGCCCTCGCCCCGATTCGACATCTTCTATAAGCACGACGAGCTGACCGCGCTGCTGCGGGCCTACGCGCTGGCCCTGCCGGAGTTGATCGAATTGCGATCGCTCGGCCAGAGCCACGAGGGCCGGGATGTCTGGCTGGTGGTCGTCACCCGCCGCTCCACGGGCGCGGACATCGACAAGCCGGCTTTTTGGGTGGACGGCAACATCCACGCCGCCGAGCTGACCGCCAGCACTGCCTGTCTGTATTGGCTGCACCAGCTCGCCACGGGCTATGGCCAGGACCCGCAGGTCAGCCAGCTGCTGGACACGCGCGTGGTCTACCTGGTGCCGCGCCTGAATCCGGACGGCGCGGAGCTGGCGCTGGCCGATCGGCCGCGCCACATCCGCTCCTCCACCCGGCCCTACCCCTGGGACGAGCAGCCGGTGGACGGCCTGACGGTGGAGGATGTGGACGGCGACGGCCGCATGCTGATGATGCGCGTGCCCGACCCGCACGGCACCTACAAGCCCTGCCCCGACGAGCCGCGGCTGATGGTGCCGCGCGAACCCGGCGAGTTCGGCGGGCAGTACTACCGTGTGATGCCGGAGGGGACACTGAAGAACTTCGACGGCGTGAAGATCCGCGTCAACCCCGACCGCGAAGGCCTGGACCTGAACCGCAACTTCCCGGCCTACTGGCGCCAGGACTTCGAGCAGCCCGGCGCCGGCCCCTACCCCACCAGCGAGCCCGAGGTGCGGGCGATGGTGGACTTCATCACAAAGCACCCGAACATCGGCGCGGCGGTGAGCTTTCACACCCACAGCGGCGTGATCCTGCGGCCCATGGGCACGCAAAGCGATGACGACATGACTCCCGAGGACCTGTGGCAGTACAAGCGCTTCAGCGACATCGGCGCCAAGCTCACGGGCTACCCGGCCATCAGCATCTTCCACGAGTTCAAGTACCACCCCAAGCAGGTGATCACCGGCACCCAGGACTGGATCTACGAGCACCTGGGCGCCCTGTTCTGGACCGTGGAGATCTGGGCGCCCAACAAGGAGGCGGGCATCAACGATTACCAGTGGATCGAGTGGTACCGCGACCACCCGGTAGAGGACGACAAGAAGCTGCTGAAGTGGAGCGACGAGCAGTGCGGTGGGCAGGCGCATGTGGACTGGTACCCCTTCGAGCACCCGCAGCTCGGGCCGGTGGAGCTGGGCGGCTGGGACAAGATGAACTTCTGGCGCAACCCGCCTGCGCACCTGCGCGAGCGCGAAGCGGCACGCTTTCCGGCCTGGCTGCAGCAGATCGCGCTGTCGCTGCCCAGGCTGGAAGTGCTGCAGGCGCAGGCGCAGGCGCTGGGCCCCGACACGTGGCGCGTGCGCCTTGCCGTGGCCAACAGCGGCTATTTGCCCAGCTACGTCACCAAGCGGGCGCTGGAGCGCAAGACGGTGCGCGGCGTGGTCTTTGAGCTCCGCCTGCCCGAGCAGGCGCGGCTGCTCAGCGGCACCCTGCGCAGCGAAGGCGCGCAACTGGAGGGGCACGCCCCCCGGGGCTCGCTGCAGGGCTTTCTGCCCGAGCGACAGATCACCGGCGACCGGGCGGTGGCCGAATGGGTGGTGCAGGCGCCGCCAGGCACCATGCTGGGGCTCAGCGCCCGCGCCGACCGCGCTGGCGCGGTGCGCGCCGAGTTGCGCCTGGAGTGACTCGTCCGCATTGAGGTCATGGGCTGCAGAGGCCGCGGCGCGGCGCGGCGCGCGGGCGGCCGCCAGGCGCGTTCAGCGGCCTGGCAGGGCCGCGTTCAACTGCTGGCGCGTGGCGTCCGCCACCTGGCGGGCGGCCCGGGCGAAGTCGTCCCCGGCGCTGGCGTACAGCACGGCGCGGGACGAGTTGACGATGATGGGCCCGGTGGTCCCGCACCCGGCAGCGTCAGCCCGTGCAGCGTCACCCTGAATGCCGCCGCGCCAACCTGCCTGCACCGTGGCCGCAGCGTCCCCGCCTTGGGCGCCCACCCCGGGGATGAGCAGCGGCAACGTGGGCGCGAGTTCGCGCACCCGCGCCACCTCAGCCGGGTAGGTGGCGCCCACCACCAGCCCCACCTGGCCGTTGCGGTTCCAGGCGCCTGCGGCCAGCCGGGCCACGCGCTCGAAGACCCGCTCGCCCCCCTCCAGCACTTGAGCCTGCAGGTCGTCCCCGCCCGGGTTGGAGGTGCGGCACAGCAGGAACACGCCTTTGCCCTCTTGGCGCAGGAAGGGCTCCACCGAATCGAAGCCCATGAAAGGCGACAGCGTCACCGCATCGGCCTGGTAGCGCTCGAAGGCCTCGCGGGCGTACTGCTCGGCGGTGGCGCCGATGTCGCCGCGCTTGGCGTCCAGGATCACCGGCACGCCCGGCGCCACGGCGCGGATGTGGGCGCACAGGCGCTCCAACTGGTCTTCCGCGCGGTGCGCGGCGAAGTAGGCGATCTGCGGCTTGTAGGCGACGACCAGGTCCTGGGTCGCGTCCACGATGGCGGCGCAGAAGTCGAAGATACGGGAGGCATCGCCGCGCCAGTGCAGCGGGAACTTCGTCGGTTCCGGGTCCAGCCCCACGCAGAGCATGGAGCGGTGGCGGATTTCAGCGACGCGCAGGGCTTCGGCGAAATTCAGGATCATGTCAGGCGCAGGCCGGGCCCGGGCTCAGACCCGCCGCGCCAGGGCTTCAGCGGCGCCCACGTAGGTGGCGGGCGTCATCGCCAGCAGGCGCACCTTCTCCGCCTGCGGCAGGGCCAGACCCTGGATGAAACCCTGCATCAACTCGCGGGTCATGGGCTGACCGCGGGTGAAGGCCTTGAGCTGCTCGTAGGGCTCGGGAAGTCCGTAGCGCCGCATCACCGTCTGAATGGGCTCGGCCAGCACCTCCCAGGCCCCGTCCAGG
>JBJTZN010000183.1:0-59165 GCA_046087245.1 Rubrivivax sp. | reverse complement strand
CTCGACCTCGTGGCCAACCAACTCCAGGAGGCGGGCTTCCGACACCTGGGCGCCACGAGTCTGAAGCCCAAACACGTGGAAGGCCTGGTGGCGCGCTGGCAGGCCGAGGGCCTGGCCATCGGCACCATCAAGAACCGCATGGCCGAGTTGCGCTGGTGGGCCGAGAAGATCGGCAAGAGCAACGTGATCGCCCGCGACAACCACCACTACGGCATCGGCAACCGGCAGCACGTCACCAACGTCAGCAAGGCGCGGGAACTCCAGGGCAGCGACCTCGCCCGGGTGACCGACCCGTACACCGCGATGTCGTTGCGGCTACAGGCCGCCTTTGGGCTGCGCCGGGAGGAGTCCATCAAGATCCGGCCGGAATGGGCCGACCGGGGCAACATGCTCGCCCTGAAGGACACCTGGACCAAGGGCGGCCGAGCGCGCGAGGTGCCTGTGCGCAATGCGGAGCAGCGGCAGTTGCTTGACGAGGCCAAGGCCCTGGCCGGCAGGGGCAGCCTCATCCCGGCGGACAAGACCTACGCCGAGCAACTGCGCCGCTTCGAGCACCAGTGCTCCGCCGCATGCATCCACCGGGTGCACGGGTTTCGGCACCAGTATGCGCAGGTGCGGTATCGTGAACTGACGGGCTGGGCAGCGCCGGCGGCCGGCGGGCCGCGGTCACGGGAGCTGACGGCCGCGCAGAAGGCGATTGATCGGGAGGCCCGGCTTACGATCAGCGCGGAGCTGGGGCATGAGAGGGAGCAGGTGACGGCGGTTTACTTGGGGCGGTGACGAGCACGCTGCAACCTTCAACCGGGGATCGGATGAAGCCTAGCCCCAGAGAGGCTGCTCAGGTATTCGACGGCCGCTCGCGTTCGGGAAATGTCGCGAAACCAGTCGAAGAACATCTGGATTACGGACAACTTGTCGGCCAAGCGGGATACGGCCTCGTCGCAGAAGGAATCGGCCTCTGCCCGGAGCTCGTGTGCTTCCATGAAGGCGATCGCAATAGCCACCGCTGGGGAGTCTGGCAGCACGTGGCGAAGGAAAGTCCAGTGCAGGCATGCCCCGATACGGCGGTCCAGCGCACTGGGCGCGGCGGCAAGATCGACTGCCCATACCCGCGCCATCACTGCCTCCCAGTGCGCCCTGCGCTCCGGGTGGTAACGGAGTTCGATGGGAACGATGATCAGATGTTCTAGGGCGTTGTCGACCCGAACCAGAGCTCGCTCAAAGTCTGGCGCCCAATCCACATCCTCTGCCAGGACAAGCCTGGGAACGCCTTCGACATGGAATCTGTGTACGTGAAGAGCTTCGTGCCGTACGCCGCCATCGGGGAAGTAGCCGTTGGTGGGCGCATAGAGCCGAACCCGGCTTGCCTCAATGTCGACCTTGAGCTTGCCCTGGCCCACCGGGCCGGCAGAATTCAACGCCGCGTCTTCGACCACCTCGATGGCAAGACCCGCCCCGGCCTCGACTTCATCGACGAACTTCTGAACAGCCTGACTTAGGCGGGAGTGGTAGGCGGGTTGCATGCAAAAGATGATGCGGGATCAGATCGCGTTGGCTGGGATCGACTTATTTGCCCAGGGACAATCAACACCAGTGCGCGGCCGAATTGACGAATCGAGGGCTCATCGACCACCAACCGCGCCCAGGATCCAGCCCTCAACCCGCGCCATCGACTTCCCCTGCGGTGACAGCGTCGGCTGCAGCATGTCGGCCAATTCCCCCGATCTGTCAGCCACCTTCAACCACGACGCAGTCACAAGGGCATCCTTCTGCCCGGCCGTCAATGTGGCCGCTGGCGCAAGGTCGCGCCACATCGCCGGCCGCACCTCGACCAGTGCCGATCTGCCAGCTGGGATGCTCCAGCCGTCAAAAGGCCAGACATGAAGCCGATCGCCCAACTGGCGCTTAAGGTACAGGATCCACGGCAACCCGGCGTGCGTCGCAGCGCCGACCTTCCCCTGCCTCTCGAACTGAAACACCGACCGAGCCACCTTGCAGCGATCGTCCGTCAGCCGCATCCAGCGCGGGTTGCCCATGCGCTCGGCGCCTTGGCCTCGGGGCCCGTTGAGGACGAAGTCCACGTAGGTGTGCGGCGCATCGGTCGGCCAGTGCCGATGGAAGTCTTCCAGAAAGGCCATCCAGTCCGGCGCAAGCTGGTGGACCTCGAAGTACCGAAGTGGAAACGACAGCGCGTGGTCGATGCCCACGATGGTGGGCGTGTCGCCGGCCAGTTCCCCGGCCAGCCAATGGGCCAGATCCCGGCGGCACCATTACCGCCGCGGCCCGGGCGGTGGCAGGACCTCCTGCGGCGGCGTCGCGGGGGTGGCGCCGTAGACGCGCAGGCTTTTGAGCCCTGAGTCTGGGGTCTCCGCCCCGGCGTAGTGGATGCCGAGGTAGCGGCGGAAGATCGGTGGCGTCATCACCGCCAATGCGTCCTACCGCACACCGGCCAGCAGGCTTTCGTAAGGAATGCGCAGCCCATCGTGCAGCCGCTTGACCATGCGCAGGCTCAGGGCGCGCTTGCGATTCAGCACCTCCGACACCCGGCCGCTCTGGCCGATGTAGGGCTCGAGATCGCGCGGGGTCAGGCCCTCCTGCTCCATGCGGAATTTGATCGCTTCCACCGGGTCGGCTGGCCCGAAGTCGTAGTGCTTGTTCTCGTAGGCTTCGATCAGCGTCACGAGCACGTCCCGCTCATCCGCCTGCGAGGTGCCCTCCTCGGCCTGGAAGATCTTTTCCAGCCGCTTGAAGGCGCGCTGGAGGTCGTCATCGTTGCGGATCGGCCTAATACTCATTGACGGTCTCCACGTCGATTCGGTCGTACTGCGCATGGGTTCCCACGAATTTCACCCAGACGATGCTGGCCTGGTACTGGATCTCGACCACCAGCCGGTACTTGTTGCCGCCCACGTTGAACACCACCCGGTTGTTGCCGCAGATGCTGGCGCTGGCGTACTGGTCCTTGATGTCCTGAGGCGTACGCCATGTCGCCTTGACGGCCTCGACGTACCAGCTGTGCAGCGGCCCCCGCGCGTCAGCACAACCCGGACGCTCCCAGAACTTCTGCAGGCTGCTCTTCGCAACGACCCTCATTGGCCGTAGTATCTCCCATTTTGGGATACATGCGCAACCCGCGGGCGCTACGGCCATGCAGAGCGAGCCGCTCGGTGGACACCGGTGCCCCCGAAAGACGCCGAATCATTCCCACTCAATCGTCGCCGGTGGCTTCGAGCTCACGTCATACGTGACCCGGTTGATACCTCGGACTTCGTTGATGATGCGGCCGGACACCTTCTTCAGCAGCGCGTACGGCAACTCGGCCCAGTCTGCTGTCATGAAGTCGCTGGTTTGCACAGCGCGCAGGGCCACCACGTAGTCGTAGGTGCGGCCGTCACCCATCACGCCCACGCTCTTGACGGGCAGGAAGACGGCGAAGGCCTGGCTGGTCAGGTCGTACCAGTTCTTTCCCGTGGCGGGGTCCACGGCGCGGCGCAGTTCTTCGATGAAGATCGCATCGGCGCGGCGCAGCAGGTCGGCGTACTCCTTCTTCACCTCGCCCAGGATGCGCACGCCCAGCCCCGGCCCGGGGAAGGGGTGGCGGTAAACCATCTCGTGCGGCAGGCCCAGGGCCACGCCAAGCTCACGCACTTCGTCCTTGAACAGGTCGCGCAGGGGCTCCAGCAGCTTCAGCCCCAGTTGCTCCGGCAGGCCGCCCACGTTGTGGTGGCTCTTGATGGTGGTGGCCTTCTTGGTCTTGGCGCCGCCGGACTCGATGACATCCGGATAGATGGTGCCCTGCGCCAGGAACGTCGCGCCTTTGACGGCGCGACTCACGTCCGCGCCTTTGACGGCGCGACTCACATCCTCGCCTTTGACGGCGCGACTCAGGTCCCTGCCCTTGTGGCCGCCGTCCCCCGCTTTGAGCTTGGCGGCCTCGCTCTTGAACACCTCGACGAACAGGCGCCCGATGATCTTGCGCTTGGCTTCGGGGTCGCTCACGCCGGCCAGTTCCTTCAGGAACAGCTCGCTGGCGTCCACGCGGACCACCCGCGCGTGGAGCTGGCCTTCGAACATGTCCATCACCATGTCGCCTTCGTTCAGCCTCAGCAGGCCGTGATCAACGAAGACGCAGGTGAGCTGGTCGCCGATGGCGCGGTGGATCAGTGCGGCAGCCACGCTGGAATCCACGCCGCCCGACAGGCCCAGGATCACCTCCTCGTCACCCACCTGCTCGCGGATGGCGGCCACCGCCTCGGCGACGTGATCCTTCATCACCCAGTCCGGTCGGGCACCACAGATGCCCAGCACGAAGCGCTCGAGCATGGCCCGGCCCTGCACGGTGTGCGTCACCTCAGGGTGGAACTGCACCGCGTAGTAGCCGCGGGCCTCGTCGGCCATGCCGGCAATCGGGCAGCTGGGCGTGCTGGCCATCAGCTTGAAGCCGGGCGGCAGCTCGGTGACCTTGTCGCCATGGCTCATCCACACCTTGAGCATGCCGTGGCCCTCGGCCGTGCGGAAGTCCTCGATGCCATCGAACATGCGGGTGTGGCCCCGGGCGCGTACCTCGGCGTAGCCAAACTCGCGGTGCGTGCTGGCCTCCACCTGCCCGCCCAACTGCACTGCCATGGTGAACATGCCGTAGCAGATGCCCAGCACCGGAATGCCCAGGCCCCACACGCAGGCCGGCGCGCGCAGTTCGTGCTCTTCGTAGGTGCTGGCGTGGCTGCCGGAGAGGATGATGCCCTTCGGTGCAAAGCTGCGAATGAAGGCTTCGCTGACGTCGTTGGGATGGATCTCGCAGTAGACGTGCGCCTCGCGCACGCGGCGCGCAATCAACTGCGTGACCTGGGAGCCGAAGTCGAGGATGAGGATCTTGTCGTGCAGGGTCATCTTGTGGACCTGAAGTGGAGCCAGGCCAGCAGCAGGGCCGTGAACTGCAATGCCGCGCCGAAGTACAGCGGCGCACCGATGCGCCAATCGCCCTGGGGCAGATGCGACACCGCCATCAGCACGGGTGAAGCCAGTACGGGCGCCACCACCGCCGTCAGGCTGTTGAGCGAGCTGACCGAGCCCATGGTCTGACCCTGGGTCTTCGCGTCTGCGGCGGAGGACACCAGGCTTTGAACCGAAGCTGTCACGGTGAAGCCCAGAAGGTTGGCAAAGATGATGGCGTACATCATCCAGCCCTGCGAAGCCAAGCCCCAGAGGAAGTAGGCGCAGGTGGAGGACACCAGCCCGATCACCACGAGACGTCGAGGCGGGAAGCGCTTGAGAAGTTTGCCCAGAAGAAAGCCCTGGACGACGACCGAGACCACACCCACCGCCGCCAGGGACCAGCCGTTGGCCTGCGTATCCCAGCCGAACTTGAAGGTGTTATGCAACACCCAGACGTTGTAAAGCACGCCCTGGGCCAGGCCGGTGCAGGCGATCACGCCCACCACCTTGCCGATGCCCGGCAGGCCCATCAGCGCCGTGAAGGCCTCCAAGGGATTGGCGGCCTTCCATTCGAACGGACGGCGCTTCTCCGGGGGCAGCGACTCCGGCAGCACCCACCAGCCATAAGCCAGGTTCAGCAGCGACAGCCCGCCCGCGACGAAGAAGGGCAGGTGGATGTCGATGGCGCCCAGCAGACCGCCCGCCGCGGGGCCGATGATGAAGCCCAACCCGAACATGGCCCCCAGCATGCCGAAGCGCTTGGCACGGCCCTCCGGCGCCGTGATGTCGGCCACGTAGGCATTGGCCACTGCAGCGTTGGCCTGCATGGCCCCGCCCACCAGACGCACCGCGATCAGCATCCACAGGCTGGTCGCCAAGGCCGTGGCGAAGAAGTTCAGCGCCAGGCCGCAGAAGCCCAGCAGCAGCACCCGACGCCGGCCCCAGGCGTCCGACAGGGCCCCCAGCAGCGGCGCGCCGAAGAAGTTGGCGATGCCGAAGGCGAAGCTGACCACCCCCACCCAAAGGGCCTGATCTGACGGCGATATGCTGAAGGTGCCGATGAGCGCCGGCAGCACCGGCACGATGATGCCGATCGACACCATGTCGATCAGCACCGTGATGAGGATGAAGGGCATGGCCGCCTGGCGGCGGCCATCCTCGCTGAGTGCGGGCTGGCCGTCGGTCACCGGCGAAGCCTCATTCGCTGCGGTAATTGGGCGCTTCCTTGGTGATCTGCACGTCGTGCACGTGGCTCTCGCGAATCCCCGCTGAGGTGATCTCGACGAACTCGGCCTTGCTGTGCATCTGCTCAATCGTGGCGCAGCCGCAGTAGCCCATGGACGCGCGCAGACCGCCGGCCATCTGGAAGACGATGGCCACCATCGAGCCCTTGTACGGTACGCGGCCCTCGATGCCCTCGGGCACCAGCTTGTCGGCGTTGGGGTTGACCGTCTCGTCGGCCTCCTGGAAGTAGCGATCGGCCGAGCCGGCCTTCATGGCCCCAATGGAGCCCATGCCGCGATAGCTCTTGTAGCTGCGCCCCTGGTAGAGGATGACCTCGCCCGGCGCTTCCTCGGTGCCGGCGAACATGCCCCCCATCATCACGGTGCTGGCGCCTGCCGCAACGGCCTTGGCGATGTCGCCGGAATACCGGATGCCGCCGTCGGCAATCAAGGGCACGCCGCTGCCGCGCAAAGCCGTGGCCACGTTATCGATGGCCGTGATCTGTGGCACGCCCACGCCGGCCACGACGCGGGTGGTGCAGATGGACCCCGGCCCGATGCCCACCTTCACCGCGTCAGCCCCGGCTTCCACCAGAGCGGTGGCGGCCGCGCCCGTGGCGATGTTGCCGCCGATCACGTCCACCTGCGGGTAGTGCTTCTTGACCCAGCGCACACGCTCGATGACGCCCTGGCTGTGGCCGTGCGCGGTGTCGACCACGATGGCATCCACCCCCGCACGCACCAGCAATTCCACGCGCTCCTCGGTGCCCTCGCCCACGCCCACCGCGGCCCCCACGCGCAGCTTGCCCTGCGCGTCGCGTGCGGCGTTGGGAAAGTCGGTCTGCTTGGTGATGTCCTTCACCGTCATCAGCCCGCGCAGCTCGAAGGCCTCGTTGACCACCAGCACACGCTCCAGGCGATGGCGATGCATCAAGGCCTTGCCCTCGTCAATGGTGGCGCCCTCGTGCACCCAGATCAATCGCTCACGGGGTGTCATCACCTCTCGCACCGGGATGTCCAGACGGCTCTCAAAGCGCAAGTCACGGTTGGTGACGATGCCCACCACCGTTTTGCCTTCGAGCACGGGGAAGCCCGAGAACCCGTGCTGGCGGGACAGCGCGATGACCTGCTGCACGGTCGCGTCGGGGGTGATCGTGATCGGGTCGCGCAGCACACCCGATTCGTAGCGTTTCACTCGCGCCACCTCGGCGGCCTGTTGGCGCGGGCTCATGTTCTTGTGCACGATGCCGACCCCGCCCTCCTGTGCGATGGCGATGGCCAGGCGGGCTTCGGTCACCGTGTCCATGGCCGCCGACACCAGCGGCAGGTTCAAGAGGATGTTGCGTGACAGCCGGGTGGACAGGTCGGTGTCACGCGGCAACACCTGGGAATACGCGGGCACCAGCAACACATCGTCGAAGGTGAGCGCTTTGCCGAGAAGGCGCATGGCCGAAGGCTCCGAAGCAAAAAACGATTATAGAAAGCCCCTCCTGCGCCCGATCAGCCCAGGAAACCCCCGGGGCGTCTTTCAGGTGGGGTGCGCCAGTCTGCGGGTCCGCGCGGGGGCCTGCCGGTAGCGCAATCGCCGGGATTCCTTGGGATCGCAGCGCAGCGCGCGGTAGGCCTCCACGCGGTCCGCGTCGCTGAGCAAGGTGGACGTCGGCTGCCGGCGGCCCCAGATCCCGGCCTCCCAACTGCCTTCATTCAGGCAGGCCAGCCGCGGATCGGCGGCGGCAGCGCGCAGGGCCTGCTGCACCGTGGCGCCATCGGGCAAGGTGAGCTCCGCCACCACGACTTCTCGGGCCTGGGGGCTGCACAGGAACTGCACGCGGATCATCGTGCGCCGTACACCTGTTCGGCCCGGCCGACGAAGGAGTCCACCAGCGTGTTGGCCACGCGGTCGAACACGGGGCTGACCACCGCCTCCAGGGCGCGGCTGGCAAACGCATAGCGCAAGTCCAGTTCCACCCTGCAGGCCGCCCGGTCCAGGCCCGCCGATGCAATGGGCCGGAAGGTCCACACGCCGTCCAGCACAGAGAAAGGGCCATCGACCAGCCGCATGGTGACCGACTCGTCGGCCAGATGCTCGTTGCGCGTGGTGAAGGCGTGCCGCACCCCGGCGTAGGCCAGGCTCAGTCGCGCCGTCACGGCACCCTCGTTGCGCTCCAGCAACTCGGCCTTGCTGCACCAGGGCAGAAACTCGGGGTAGCGCTCCACGCCGGTCACCAGGTCGTACATCTCCCGGGGTGAGTACCACAGGAGAACCGAGCGCTTGACGTGCTTCATACAATCGCTTCATTGTAGGCAAGGGGTCCGGTGGCTCCCTCCAAGAGCCCAGGTATCCCATGTCCCAGCAAGCCCCCCACATCGCGGAAAACCGCCGCGCCAGGTTCGAATACCACATCGACGAGGCCTTCGAGGCGGGGCTGGTGCTGGAAGGCTGGGAAGTCAAGGCCATCCGCGCAGGCCAGGTGCAGTTGACCGACGGCTATGTGCTGGTGCGTGATGGGGAACTGTTCCTCATCGGTTGCCGAATCAACGCCCTGCGCGAGGCCTCCACGCACGTCAACCCCCTGGCCGATCGCACGCGCAAGCTGCTGATGCACAAAGACCAGATCCGCCGTCTGGTGGGCAAGGTGGAGCAGCGCGGCTTCACCCTGGTACCGCTGAACCTGCACTACAAGGGCGGCCGGGTGAAGGTGGAGATCGCGCTGGCCAAAGGCAAGGCGCAGCACGACAAGCGCGACACCGAAAAGAAGCGCGACTGGGACCGGGAGAAGCAGCGCCTCATGCGCCACAAGGTGTCCTCGCCCGCCTCGAGCTGAGCTTGCTCGGCCGGCCGTCAGAAAGCCCGCGCCAGCGACCGCTGCAGATCCGCCCGCAGATCGTCCACACTTTCCAGGCCGATGGACAGGCGTACCAGGTGGCCTGGCATCCGGTGCGCTGGCTCACGCATCGCCGACAGGTCGTACGGGACAGCCAGGCTCATGGGACCG
Source organism: Rubrivivax sp. (assembly GCA_046087245.1). GTDB lineage: Bacteria > Pseudomonadota > Gammaproteobacteria > Burkholderiales > Burkholderiaceae_C > Rubrivivax. The sequence goes on along the minus strand of JBJTZN010000183.1, from coordinate 50,011 downwards.
CCCCAGGAGTAGCCCAGGTGGAAGAGTTCCAGCCCATCGACGAAGGCATCCACCTGGGCCACGTCGAAGCGGGCGTCGAACATCACCGAGAACAAGCCCGCGGCGGCCGTGCAATGGCGCTTCCAGTCCTCATGGCCGGGGCTGCCGGGCAAGGCCGGGTGCAGCACCTGCCGCACCTGCGCCTGTTGCCCCAGCCAGCCCGCGAGTTCGCGTGCGGCCCGGTCATGCGCGTCGTAGCGCACCTGGATGCTGGGCAGCGAGCGCAGCACCAGTTCACAGTCGTTGGCCGCCACGCCCAGGCCCAGGACGGCATGCGTGTGGTGGATGCGGCGGTGCAGCGCCTCGTCGCGGGTGACGACCGAGCCCATGAGCACGTCGGCGCCACCAGAAGGGTACTTGGTCAGCGCCTGCATGCAGACGTCCACGCCCAGGTCAAAGGCGTTGAACGCCAGGCCGGCGCCCCAGGTGTTGTCCAGGGCGCATACCGCCCCGCGTGACCTGGCCGCTGCCACCAGAGCGCGCAAATCAGGGAACTCCATGGTCACGGACCCCGGGGCCTCCAACCACACCAGGCGGGTGTTGGGCCGCAGCATGTCGGCCAGACCTGCGGCGTCCATGGGATCGTAAAGGCGCCAGGAGATGCCCCAGCCTTCCAGCAAGGCGCGGGCCTGCTCCTTGGAGGGGCCGTAGACGTTGGCCGGCAGCAGCACCTCATCGCCGGCCTTGAGCAAGGCCATGTTGACCAGGGTGATGGCCGCCAGACCGCTGGGGGCCAGTTCGCAATGCAGGCCCCCTTCCAGGGTGGCGATGCGCTGCTCCAGCGTGTAGGTGGTGGGTGTGCCGTGCAGGCCATAGGTGTAGCCCTGCTTGCCCTGGAGGGCCCGCGCGCGCAGGGCTGCGACGTCCTTGAAGATGACCGTGGACGCCTTGTGGATCGCCGGCGGGAACGCCGCGAAGCCACCCGGCGGGCTGTAGGGGTGGTGGATCTGCCGGGTGATGGGATCGGCGACGGCCTGGCCTGCCGACTCGGGTGCTGAGGGGTTCATCTTCGAAGGTTCACAGGAGTTGCGGGCAAGGGGGGAGCGAAGCGGGCATGAACAGGCGGTGATGGCTGCGGATGATGGCGGCACCTGCCCGCTGTGCGAGCGACTGCCGCGCGGCAGGTCGCGTCGCGCAACGGTGTCAGATCGGCTGGGCCACCAGATCGTGCCCCTGGGTGGCCACCACCTGGGCTCGGGTGAACTCACCGACCTTCAGGGTCTTGGATGCCTTCTCGGGCGCGCGCAGGAGCACCGCGCCGTCGATGTCCGGCGCATCGGCGTAAGACCGCCCGACACCACCCTGGCGGCCCAGCGCGGGCGCCGAATCCACCAGCACCTGCATGGTGGCGCCAAGGCGCTCGCGCAGCTTGCCCGCGGACACCTCTTCGGCCACGGCCATGAAGCGCGCCCGGCGCTGTTCGCGCTCGGCCAGCGGCAACAGGCCCGGCAGGGCGTTGGCCGCGGCGCCGTCGACCGCCGAGTAGGCAAAGCACCCGGCACGGTCGATGCGCGCCTGGCGCATGAAGTCCAGCAGGGTCTCGAACTCGGCCTCGGTCTCGCCCGGAAATCCGGCGATGAAGGTGGACCGCACCACGAGCTGCGGGCAGACGTCGCGCCAGCGCACCAGGCGCTCGAGATTGCGCTCGCCGCTGGCCGGCCGCTTCATGCGCTTGAGCACCTCGGGGTGGGCGTGCTGGAACGGCACGTCCAGGTAGGGCAGGATGCGGCCCTCGGCCATCAGGGGGAGCACGTCATCCACGTGGGGGTAGGGGTAGACGTAATGCAGGCGCACCCAGGCGCCATGGGGCTCGGCCAGCAGGGCCAGCTTCTCGCACAGGTCCACCAGTCGCGTCTTGACGGGCTGGCCGTCCCAGAACCCGGTGCGGTACTTGACGTCCACCCCGTACGCGCTGGTGTCCTGGCTGATGACCAGCAGTTCCTTCACCCCCGAATCGAACAGGGCACGGGCCTCGTTGAGTACCTCGCCGATCGGCCGGGACACCAGGTCGCCACGCATGCTGGGGATGATGCAGAAGGTGCAGCGATGGTTGCAGCCCTCGCTGATCTTCAGGTAGGCGTAGTGCCTGGGGGTGAGCTTGATGCCGGCCACGCCTCGCGCCTCGGGCACCAGATCGATGAAGGGGTCGTGAGGCCTGGGCACGTGCTGATGCACGGCGTCCATCACCTCCTGCGTGGCGTGCGGCCCGGTGACGGCCAGCACCTTGGGGTGCACCTGACGGATCAGGTTGCCGCCGTCCTGACCCGCCCGCGCGCCGAGGCACCCCGTGACGATGACCCGGCCGTTCTCCGCCAGGGCCTCGCCGATGGTGTCCAGGCTCTCCTTGACTGCGTCGTCAATGAATCCACAGGTGTTGACGATGACCAGATCGGCCCCGGCAAAGGTCTTGCGGGTGTCATAGCCTTCGGCTCGCAGTCGGGTGAGGATGAGCTCGGAGTCCGTGAGCGCCTTGGGGCACCCCAGCGAGACGAATCCGATGCTGGGCACCGCTGCAGCTGCCGCCGGGCTGGTGGGGTCGGTCATGATGAGGACTTGCTGGGCGACCTCTGGTCGCCCGGTTGGAACTGGCAGATCAGGATGTCGTCGCCGGCTTGGCCGGGAAGCCCGGCATGCCCGCAAACAGCCCGGAGGAGTTGCGCTGCAGTTGTTCCTGCATCTGCGCGAACAGCGCACCGGACTGCTCCAGGTACTGGCCCATCAGGTTCTGCATCATGGTGGGCGACTGGCCCTGCAGCCACTGCGTCCAGGCCTCAGGCGTGAAGGCCGCCGGGTCGTACAGCCCCTTGGCCGAAGGCGCGAATCGGCTTTGCAGTTCCACAAAGGTCTGCAGATTCTTCTCCAGGTAAGCCCCCATCATGCCCTGCATGGCGTGCCCGTAGAAACGGATCAACTGAGCCAGCATCTGCGTGGAGAAGATCGGAACGCCATCGGTCTCCTCCTCCAGGATGATCTGCAGCAGGATGCTGCGCGTGAGGTCTTCTCCGGTCTTGGCGTCACGCACCTCAAAGGGTTCGGCACCCATGACCATGCGCTTGACGTCGGCCAGGGTGATGTAGCTGCTGGACCGGGTGTCGTACAGGCGGCGGTTGGGGTACTTCTTCAGCACGCGAGGTCCCGCCACGGGAGATTCGGCTGAAGCGCCGGACGCAGCGCGTCTTGAGGTGGCCATGAGTATTCCTGCTGCGTGGAGGCCCTGGATTCTAGAAGGCGCCAGGAGCCTGCGATCCTGGCCGCGCCTGCGGCCCCGAACACTGCGACGCAGGCGCACCCATGAAAAAAGGGCGCCACCCGGCGCCCCTTTTGATTGACGAGCTCGTCCTTGAAGATCAGCGTACCACAGCGATCTGGTCGCGCTTGCCGCCCTTGTAGGTGTACAGGGTCAGGGCACCATTCTTGATGTCACCCTTGCTGTCGAAGCCGATGGTGCCGGTCACGCCCTTGTAGCCGTCGGTCTTAGCCAGCACGGGCAGGTACTTGGCAGGCTCGGCAGAACCGGCCTTGACCATGGCGGCCACCATCACGTTGACAGCGTCATAGACGTAGGGGGCGTACACCTGCACGTCGGTGTTGAACTTCTTCTTGAAGGCGGCATAGAAGTCGTCCATGGACTTCTTGGCCGCACCTTCCACACCGCCTGCCTCGGCGCAGACCACCTGGCCGTCAGCCATGGTGCCGGCGGCCAGCTTGGGCAGTTCACCCGAGCAGATGCCGTCGCCGCCGACGAACTTGGCATCGATGCCCAGTTGCTTCATCTGGCGCAGCATCGGGCCGGCCACGGCGTCCATGCCACCAAAGAAGACCACGTCAGGCTTCTTGGCCTTCAGGCTGGTCAAGATGGCAGTGAAGTCGGTGGCCTTGTCGTTGGTGAACTCGCGTGCGACGGTCTTTCCGCCCGCAGCCTTGACACCCTTCTCGAACTCATCGGCCACGCCTTGGCCGTAGGCGGTGCGATCATCGATGACGGCGATGCTCTTGCCCTTGAGTTGCTGCACGGAGTACTTGCCGAGGGTGCCGCCCAGGTGCACGTCATCGGCCACCACGCGGAAGGTGGTCTTGTAGCCGTTGCGGGTGAACTTGGGGTTGGTGGCCGAGGGCGAAATCTGGGGAATGCCAGCATCGCTGTAGATCTTGGAAGCCGGGATGGAGGTGCCGGAATTCAGGTGGCCGATCACACCATTGACCTTGGCATCGACCAGCTTCTGCGCGGCCGCCGTGCCCTGCTTGGGATCTGCCGCGTCATCTTCGGCCAGCAACTCGAACCGGGCCTTCCGGCCGCCGATGGTCACGCCCTTGGCGTTGAGCTCGTCGATGGCCATGCGGGCGCCCATCTCGTTGTCCTTGCCCAGGTGGGCGACGCCTCCGCTGGTGGGGGCCACGTGGCCGATCTTGACGACGAGGTCCTGAGCAAGCGCAGCGCCGGCCAGCAGCATGGCCGCGGCGCCGCCAATGAGGGTGAACTTGATGTGCATGAAGAACTCCTGAAGGGGTTGGACGACTGAGAACGGTCGCTCAGCGGGCAGCACGATACCTCAAAAAAGGTCCCCCATCTCTCAGGGAATCCGCCTGTTCGGACCCGCCCGATGGCCCGCGTCCGGGGGCCCGCCGGACCCCTGAGGCCGGGACGTTGCCGGCCCCGCCGGGCGCCGACCCTGCAGATGCTGGGCGAATTCCTGCTCCAGCAGGTCGCGCAGGCGGACTTCCAGGGCCTCGATCAGGGGACCACGGCAGCGCTCGATGGCGTCCTCCACGGCGTCCTGGACGGCCGTGGCCATGAGGTCGCGCAGCCGGCTGGTGACCAGGGCGTTCAACTGCGGAGCGAGCTTGTCCATGGCGCCGTCGACCCATCGTTGGGCTTCTTCCAGGGACTGCGCATCGGATCGCAGCAGCGGGCCGGGGTGCTGCCAGTCCGCCGTATCGCGCGGATCCAGCACCTCGGTGAGGGTGGGTACCCGGCTCAGGAGGTCGCCAGGCCCGCGGCTCACGTCGCAGCCTCCGCGACCTCCGCGGTCAGACCCTGCACCGCCCAACCTTGTGCCTTGTAGGCCTGCCAGCGCCGACGGGCCTGGCGCCTGTCGGCTTCCTCCTGGCTCACCACCTCGATCACGCGTTTCCACTGCGGGGCGTCTTCGACCGGGCCTGAGCCCAGGTGCACCAGCACGCCGGGCAGGCGCAGGCTCGCGGGCCAGACGTCGTCCTGCCCCGTGAGCCACAGCGGGGTGCGCTGAAGGCGGGGCGGCACCGGCTGCGCCGGCCGCAGGCGGTGATGGGGCACGAAGTCCTGTGGATCGAAGGTCCACAAGGCCTTGTCCAGCAGATCCATTTCAGGGTCCTCGCCGCGCACCAGCACCCGTGACCCCTGCCGTGCGGCCTTACGCAGCAGCCGACAGACGTAGAGGATGCGGTCGTCCACGCCAAAGTGGAAGCGGATGTCGGTCGCGGCAGGCGCAGGCACGGGCACAGGCAGTACAGGCGGGGTGGGGTCTGGAGCTTGAACGCTCAGGCAGCCCGGCCGAGGATGAAGTGCGTCAGCAGGGGCACTGGTCGCCCCGTCGCGCCCTTGGCCGCACCGGATTTCCAGACCGTGCCCGCGATGTCCAGGTGGGCCCAGCGGTACGCACCGGCGAATCGCTTGAGAAACATGGCGGCCGTGATGGCGCCGCCGGCGCGCGGACCTACGTTGCCCATGTCGGCGAACGAGCTCTTCAGCGCCTCGTCGTACTCGTCGTCCACCGGCATGCGCCAGCACGGGTCGAGGGCGGCGTCTCCGGCCTGCAGCAGCTCCTCGGCCAGGGCGTCGTCAGGGCTGAACAGCCCGCTGCGCTGGTGCCCCAGCGCGATGACGCAGGCCCCCGTGAGGGTGGCGATGTCGACAACGGCGGCGGGCTTGAAGCGCTGGGCATAGGTCAGCGCGTCGCACAGGATGAGCCGGCCCTCGGCGTCGGTGTTGAGGATTTCGATGGTCTGCCCGGACATGCTGGTCACCACGTCACCGGGCTTGACGGCGCGTCCGCCAGGCATGTTCTCGGTGGCGGCGATCAGTCCCACCACATTGACCTGGGCCTTGAGTTCGGCCAGGGCCCGCAGCGTGCCCAGGACGCTGGCAGCACCGCCCATGTCGAACTTCATCTCGTCCATCTCGGCCGCCGGCTTGAGCGAGATGCCGCCGGTGTCGAAGGTGATGCCCTTGCCTACCAGCACGATGGGGGCCTGCCTGCGCCCAGCGCCCTGCCACTGCGCGACGATGAACTTCAGGGGCTGGGCCGATCCCTGGGCCACGGCCAGGAACGCACCCATGCCGAGCTTTTCCACGTCCTTGCGCTCCAGCACCTGCACCTTCAAGCCAAAGGTCCGGCCCAGGCGACGGGCCTCCTCGGCCAGGAAGGTGGGGGTGCAGTGGTTGCCGGGACGGTTGGCGCATTCGCGCGCCAGCGTCACCCCCTGGCCGATGGCGGCACCTCTTGCCAGGGCAGCCTGCAGCGCTGCCTGCGCGCCTGCCGGACACACCAGGCTCACCCGGTCCAGGGCCGGCGCCGCAGGCGCGCTGGGCTTGGTATGCCGGTACAAATAGACGGCGTCCTGCGCCGTGACGGCCAGTGCCTCGGCCTGCGCCGGCGTGGGGCCTTCGCTGGCGAGCACGGCCACATGCAGCGTTCGGGTGCCGCCCCCCTTGAGCAGGGCCAGACCTGCGGAGAAGGCCTTGGCCATGGCCTTGGCCGACGCGCTGGCCGCCACGCAGAAGACCACCCTGGAGGCCTGCACCTTGGCCGGCTGCAGCACCAGCACGCACTTGCCGGCCTTGAGCTCCAGTTCGCCCGCTGCGCACAAGCCCTTCCACAGCGCTGCCAGCGGCTTGTCCAGCAAGCCAGGGTCGGCGTCGGCGGCGAGCACGATCATCAGGGCATCGGCATCGGCCCTGGACCAGGATGACGCGGAAAGCGGCAGGGTGCGGAAGTCCATAATCGGCCCGGGAGTGAAAGATCGGGGATGTTATTTCAAACCGTGCTGCGCAGGGAACTGGGCCGCAGCTTCGCTGCCACGCTGGTGATCGTGCTGACCATCGTGCTGACCATGATGCTGATCCGCACCCTGGGGCAGGCTGCCCGGGGTTCGGCTTCCCCTCAGGACGTGGTGCTGCTGCTGGGCTTCGCCGCGATGGCGCATCTGCCCACCATGATCAGCCTGTCGTTGTTCGTGGCGGTGGTGCTGACGCTGGGCAGGATGTACCGCGACAGCGAGATGGCCGTGTGGTTCTCCAGCGGCCTGTCCCTGACCAGCACCGTGCGCCCGGTCTTCTTGACGGCAGCGCCAGCGCTGGTGCTGGTAGCCGTGCTGATCACGCTGGCCTGGCCCTGGGTGAATAGGCAAACCTTGGAGGTGCGCGAACGGTTTGAGAGGCGCTCCGATGTGGCGCGCGTGGCGCCTGGGCTGTTCCAATCCTCCTCGGACGGCCAGCGTGTGTTCTTCATCGACCGCGACAGCGACGAATCCCGCCAGGCGCGAAATGTCTTCATCCTGTCCCAGGCACGCGGCGTCGAGAGCGTGACCACGGCTGTGTCGGGCACGGTGGTGACGCAAGGCGAAGACCGTTTCGCGGTGCTGGACCGGGGTCAGCGCAACGAACTCAGGCTGGCCACGGGGGAACGGGCCCTGGCGCGCTTCGAGTCCTACCGCGTGCTGATCGACGACGCGCAGGTGCCGGCCGCCCGGGTCCAGCCGCCCAAGGCACGTTCGACACTGGAACTGCTGCGTCAGCGCAGCGCCCTGGGCGATGGTGAGTTGGCCTGGCGGCTGGGCCTCCTGCTGGGCGCCGGCAACCTGGTGCTGCTGGGCATTGGCCTGTCGCCCGTGAATCCGCGGCGGGCCAGCAACTGGAACCTCGTCTTCGCCCTGCTCGCCTTCGTGGTGTATTTCAACCTCATCAACCTGACGCAGTCCTGGGTGGCCACCCGCCAACTGAGGCTGGAGGTGGCGCTGCTGTGGCTGCATGGCTCGGCCCTTGGGGGAGGCATGCTGCTGCTGTGGTGGCGCAACCACGCCACCACCTGGAAGTGGCCGGGACGCCGCACCGGCCTGGCCGCACGCAGCGCATCAAGGCCAGCATGAGAACAGGCATGAAGACCGTCAGGCGGCTGCTGTACCGAGACATAGGAGGCGCGGTGCTGTTCGTCGCGCTGGCTTTCCTGGCGCTGTTCTTCTTCATCGACCTGGTCGACGAGTTGTCGGCCGGTGGCAAGGCTTCTGGCTCGCTGCGCCTGGCGCTGTTGGCCGCGGCGCTGCAGATGCCCGGGCGCCTGTACGAACTGGCGGCCATCGCGGTGCTGATCGGGACGATCTACGCGCTGTCGCGCATGGCGCAGGCCTCGGAGTTCACGATCCTGCGCACGGCAGGGCTGGGCCCCGGACGCGCCCTGGCGATGCTGCTGTTGCCTGGGGCCGTGTTCGGTACCGGTGCCTTCGCAGTAGGCGAGTGGGTGGTGCCCTGGGCAGAGCGGCAGGTGGTGCTGGTCAACTTGAGCCGCCACAGTGACGGCCAGGCGGGCGGCCTGCCCGGGGCCTGGCTCAAGGACCAGACCGGCACCACGCCGACGGCGCATCACGTGGCGGTCAACGTGGGGGCTGCGGGCGTGGACGGGCGCCTGCTGCGCATCAGGCTCTTCGAATTCGACCGCAACAACCGCCTGGTGCGGCGCCTGGAAGCGCAGCAGGCACAAGTGGATGCTGCCGGAAACTGGCAGATGACGCGCGTGAGCGTGGCCGATTGGCCGGCCACCACCGACGCCTCGCCCACGGGCGGCCCGAACGGTAGGGCGGACGCGGTGGTGACGCAACGCTTCGATGCCCTGCAATGGCGCAGCACCCTCACGCCCGAGGTGGTGGCCGCGGCCGTGATGCCGTTGCAGACCATGTCCACGCCCGAGCTGTGGCGCTACAGCCGGCACCTGGCCCGACAGGAGCAGACCGCCCAGCGCTACGAGATCCAGTTCTGGAAGCGTGCGCTGTACCCGCTGGCGTGCATCGTGATGACCGCGCTCGCCCTGCCCTTCGCCTATCTGCATGCGCGTGCCGGCGGCGTCAGCTTCAAGGTGTTCGGCGGCATCATGCTGGGCATCAGCTTTGTCCTGCTGAACAACCTGACCGGGCATGTCGGCGTGCTGCAAGACTGGAACCCGCTGTGGGCAGCGGCCAGTCCCAGCCTGGTCTACCTGGGGCTGTCACTGGCGGCCTTCCAGTGGCTGGTGCGGCACCGCTGAGGCCTTCCTGGATCTTGCCTCATGACCCATGCGCTGATCCTCTTCGCCCACGGTGCGCGCGACCCGCAGTGGAGCCAGCCTTTCGAGAGGGTGGCCGAGCAAGTGCGCGCGCTTCACCCGGGCACCATGGTTCGACTGGCCTTCCTGGAATTCATGCCACCCACCTTGGCCCAAGCCGGCGCCGAGGTCGCCCAGGCGGGCGCGACGAGCGTGAGCGTGGTGCCGATGTTCCTGGGCGCTGGCGGCCATGTGCGGCGCGACCTGCCCGCACTGCTGCAGGCCCTGCAGCAGCAGCACCCGCAGGTCCGGTGGAGCCTGAGGCCTGCCATCGGCGAGGCGCCCGCGGTCATCGAGGCCATGGCGCGTGAGGTCGCCGATCCAGGAGACGCCAAGTGAACCTGCACCAGTTCCGGTTCATCCAGGAAGCCGTACGGCAAGATCTGAACCTCACGGAGACTGCGAAGGTCCTGCACACCTCGCAGCCCGGCATCAGCAAGGCCATCCTGGACCTGGAGGCGGAACTGGGTATCGACATCTTCGCGCGCCACGGCAAGCGGCTGCGACGCGTGACCGAGCCCGGCCAACAAGTGCTGCAGTCGGTGGAGATCATCATGCGCGAGGTGCACAACCTCAAGCGCATTGGCGAGGAATTCAGTGCCCAGGACGCCGGCACGCTGTCCATCGCCACCACCCATACCCAGGCGCGGTACGTGCTGCCGCAGCCGGTGGCCGCGCTGCGGCAGCGCCACCCCAGGGTGCAGGTGGAACTGCACCAGGGAACGCCCGACCAGGTGGCCCGCATGCTGATCGACGAAACTGCCGTCATCGGCCTGGCCACCGAGTCGCTGGACCGGCACGAGGAGCTCCTCACCCTGCCCTGTTACGAGTGGCAGCATGTCGTGGTGGTTCCCTCGGACCACGCCCTGGCCGGCAGCGAACGCCTGGCGCTCGAGGACCTGGCCCGTCACCCGCTGGTGACCTACCACCCCTCGGTGGCCGGCCGCAGCCGCATCGACGCGGCCTTCGCGCGCGCCGGTCTGCGCCCCACCGTGGCCCTGGAGGCCCTGGACTCCGACGTCATCAAGACCTACACGCAGGTGGGCCTGGGCGTGGGCATCGTGGCCGAGATGGCCGTTCGGGAGGACCTTCCGGACCTCGGACTCGTCGCCCTGCCCGCCGGCCACCTCTTCGGCGCCAATGTGTCGAGAATCGCCTTTCGCAAGGGCGTGTACCTGCGCCAGTTCGTCCTGACCTTTGCCTCCTTGCTGTCCGACCGGCTCACGCCCGATGTGATCAGGCGCCTGACGGCCGGCAGTTCCTCGACCCGTGAAGCGTGAATCCATGACCACCAGCCCCGGCCTCAGCGTGCCCATCCACACCCGTCTTCCCAAGGTGGGCACCACCATCTTCACCGTCATGTCGGCCTTGGCCGCCGAACATCGGGCGGTCAATCTCGGGCAGGGCTTCCCCGATTTCGACTGCGATCCGGCACTGGTGGAGGAGGTGAGCCGGGCCATGCGCGCCGGGTTCAACCAGTACCCGCCCATGCCCGGTGCACTGGCGTTGCGCGAGGCCGTGGCCCGCAAGATCGAGGCGCTTTATGCGCGCCGCTATGACCCGGGCAGCGAAATCACCATCACCGCCGGCGCCACGCAGGCCATTTTCACGGCCGTGATGTGCTGTGTGCACCCGGGCGACGAGGTGATCGTTCTGGAGCCCTGCTACGACAGCTACATCCCCAACATCGAGCTGGCCGGCGGCAAGGTCGTGCGGGTGCCGCTGACCCCGCGCAGCTTTCGCCCGGACTTGGCACTGATCGCCGCGGCCATCACGCCGCGAACCCGCGCCCTGCTGATCAATTCACCCCACAACCCCAGCGCCACCGTCTGGACCCGCCAGGAGATGCTGCAGCTGCGAGACCTGCTGGCCCCCACGAACATCCTGCTGGTGGCGGACGAGGTCTACGAGCACATGGTCTTCGATGGCGCCGAACATGTCAGCGCCGCCTCCATTTCGGGGTTGGCCGAGCGGGCCTTCGTGGTGTCGAGCTTCGGCAAGACCTACCACGTCACGGGCTGGAAGGTGGGTTACGTGGCCGCGCCCCAGGCCCTGACAGCGGAGTTCCGCAAGGTGCACCAGTTCAACGTCTTCACGGTCAACACCCCGGTCCAGCATGCCCTGGCCGCGTACATGCAGGACCCCGCCCCTTATCTGGGCCTGCCGGCGTTTTACCAGCGCAAACGCGACCGCTTTCTCGACGGCCTGCGCCAGACCCGGCTGCGGCCGCTGCACACCGCCGGCACCTATTTCCAATGCGTGGATTACAGCGCCGTCAGTGACCTGCCCGAAGCGGACTTCTGTCAGTGGCTGACCCGGGAGGTGGGCGTGGCAGCCATTCCCTTGTCGGCGTTCTACGAAGGTGGGTTTGAGCAGAGCATCGCGCGGCTGTGCTTTGCCAAGAAAGACGACACCCTGGACCTGGCGCTGGAGCGCCTGAAGGCGATTTGACCGCTACCCGACCCTGAGAGTGCCTCGCACGGGCGAGACGCTGCCTTCACTGGCGCCGCCTCAATCTCGCTTGGGCGCAGGCGGACTGGGTTGCAGCTCGAGGAAGTCGACACCGCCGTCGCCGTGGGTCTGACCGGAATCCCCTGGCGCAGCGACGGGCTGCGCCTGCCCGCGCTCTGGGATGAGGTCCAGTTCCAGCCCGGGGCTGTGCGTAACGCCTTGCGTCTGCATCCCCGCTTGGGATCGTTGCGGTTCCGGCGAGGGCATGCCCGTTCGCAAGGAGTCCCGAAGCGACGCGCCAGCGGGCAGGTCAACATCCGTGAACTCCCGTGCCGGCGCTTGGTCGCTCCAGGCGTCCGCATCCGTCGCGGCTGGACCCGCGCCCAGGCTGGAAACAGGATGCCGGGCAGGATCGGGAGCGCCCAGCGCCTCAGGCTCATGGAAGGTGAGGGTCAGGTCAGCGGCCGGTGCAGTGATGCCTTGCGATGGCAGGAGCGCCGAGGCCGACACCGAGGCGTCGTACCCCAGATCCAGATCCAGCACGATGTCCACGGCCCGGGCAGCCGTCAATGAACCTGCGTGGATTGGCGCACCAGCAGTCTGCACTGCCAGCGCGGCTGGACGATCCCGACCCTCGTCGCGCCAGGCATCCCGTGGCAATCCGATATCCGTTGCGGGTTCGCCAGACACCGGATGTTGTTGCAAGTCCCGCGCCAGCGAGAACAGGAGCAGCAGATCGCCTTGGGCAGCCGGATGCAGGTCGGCGAGGCGGTCGGTGGATCGCAGCAGACGCTCCAAAAGTTCCGCGGCCCGCGCCGGGTCCGGCCAGGCCTGCTGGACCTCCAGCAACACTTCGGGGACATCCTCCAACTGCCGTCGTGACAGGGCGGCCTGGTTCCATGCCGGCCACGCCAGGCCAAAGCGCTGCTTCAGGCGCGCACGCTCGGTTTCATAGGCGGACTGATCGCCAGTCTGTCGCAGCAACTCCAGCAACTGCAGGTGCGGCAGCGGGTACGGGCCGGCCGAGCGATCGACATGGTTCGACAGCAGACCCAGGGCGGACTGCGGCTGTCCCAGGGTGGTGAAGAACTCGACCTGTTGCACCAGTTCCAGGACATCATCAATGGACGCGAGCACGGAACCGGCCGCGGCCGCCGAGTTGGGGGTGGCGCGGTGCGTCGGGCCGTGCTCGGCGACCTGCCCGGGCTGGAGCCGGGGCGGGAAGGCCAGCCCGGGTTCACGATCGGCCAAGTTGCCCTTGGGTTCCAGGTCCAGGCTCGTATCGGTCCCGAGGCTTGACTGCGGCTCCATGGTCGGCCGAGTTTTCTGCGGCGCCTGCGGCGGCAGGGCAGGTGATGCGATCGAGACTCCAGGTCCGACCTGCGGCGCGGGCACCGCGGTTGACCACCAGACCGGGGGACCTCCGTCGGACTGCAGCCGTCGTGACCTCAGGAACAAGAACAATGACAGCCCGCCCAGGACCGCCATACCGCCCCAGAGCCAGCGAATCTGCTCGGCACTGCCCTGAGCCTCCTGCAAGTCCTGCGTCAGCCGCGCCATCGCCTCGCGATTAGCCCGGGCCTCCTGGCGCAGGGCCTGGATGCTCTTCTGCAACTCTGCGACCTGCAACTGGGCTGCCGAGGCGGCGCCGGGCGCTGACATCGCGGCGTCCTGCGCCACCAGAGGTTTCCCCGCGGCTGCGTCTGTACGGGTCGTCAGCACGGGTGCATCCAGACGCAGTTTCGGTCGGGCGGGTCGTGCCCCCCCCGTGGCGCCGCTGAGAGCGCTAGGCCTGCCAGGGCTTGCAGCCCTGGGTGGAGCCGAACCCGTGGCACGCGGCGGGGCGGGACTCGGGCCCCGCGCAGCCGTGGGCGGGCCCGACTTGTCGAACCCATCCCGAGACACCGTGCCCGGCGCAGCAACCGCCGAGGCCGCGTGTGACGGTGGTGCAATGGCGGCAGTACTTGGCAAGGCCCCTACATCGACCAGCACCGGCTGCGCCACGAAGTCCGGCGGATCGACAAGCAGCGTGAACCGGCGCACTGTGCGAGAGGTACAACCGACGCCGACCTGCACCGTGACCAGGGGTTCATCGATGGCCATCGAGGTCATGACGCGGATCAACGGCACACTCCCGCTGGCGTCCAGGGCCACCGATACCGCCGATCTCGGCACGGGGATCTCACCGACGAAGACTTCTGCCGACACACACTCCGGCATGCCCTCGCCGACGTCCAGCCTCAGAGCCACTCTGAAGTCAAGCGGCGATCCCAGCACCGGCGCGGCTTGCGCCCTGGCGAAGCCGATAGCCCAGGCAGGCGCGGGCACAGACAGAATGGCTGCAGCGGACAAGGCGCACAGCCCCAGGCGCTTCGGACGAAGAGTTCCCAAGGAACTTGGCACGGAAGATGAATAGATCCAAGACTCTAGCACGGCCACGCACCCGGGATACCCCCACAATCCGACAGCGCCATGATTCGAACTTCCTGTTGCTTCCCGAGCCACCACCCCAGAGTCGCGCAAAATTCTGCCCGCGATGACCGGTTGGCGGCTGCGCCGCAGGCAGTGCACAAGCCGGCAGCGCGCAGAGCGTGAGTTGCAGGCATGGCAGCGATGAACCGGTCCGAGGGCCGCGCTGCTGATTGAACGCCGCAATCCGAACGCCACACTCCCCAAATGATGGAACACTTCACCGGAACCCGCGCGCCCACGGCCAGCCATGCCTTCGACACCGCAGCGCTGGACCGCTGGCTGACCGACCACCTGCCAGGTTACGCCGGGCCCTTGACGGTCTCGCAGTTCAAGGGCGGCCAGTCCAACCCCACCTACCTGCTGAGCACGCCCGAGGCCTCCTACGTGATGCGCAGCAAACCCGGGCCCGTGGTCCGGCTTCTGCCTTCGGCCCATGCCATCGAGCGGGAGTTCCGGGTCATGCAAGCCCTGCAAGGCACCGGGGTGCCCGTGGCCCGGATGCTGCTGCTGTGCGGTGACGAATCCGTGATGGGCCGGGCGTTCTACCTGATGGAATACGTCCAGGGGCGCGTTCTGTGGGACCAGGCGCTGCCCGGCATGACCTGCGCGCAGCGCGGGGCTCTTTACGACGAGATGAACCGGGTGATCGCGAGCCTGCATCGCCTGCGACCCCAAACGCTGGACCTGGCGGACTTCGGCAAGCCGGGCAACTACTTCGAACGCCAGATCGCACGCTGGTCCCGCCAGTACGCGGCCTCCGTCACCGAGCCCATCCCCGAGATGGACCGTCTCATGGAGTGGCTGCCCGCCCATCTTCCCGCCAGCGCGCGCGACGAGCGCGAGGTGGCCATCGTCCACGGCGACTTCCGGCTGGACAACCTGATCTTCCACCCGACCGAGCCGCGCGTGCTGGCGGTGCTCGACTGGGAACTGTCAACCCTGGGGCATCCCCTGGCAGACTTCAGCTACCACTGCATGGCCTGGCACATCCCCCACGCTCTGGGACGGGGCATAGGGGGCCTGGATGCGACCGCCCTGGGCATCCCCACGGAGTCGGCCTACCTGCGCCGTTACTGCGAGCGCACCGGACGGGCGGACCCGGACGCCGTGGCGGCGGACTGGAACTTCTACCTGGCCTACAACCTGTTTCGTATCTCTGCCATCCTGCAAGGCATCGCCAAGCGGGTGGAGGACGGCACGGCGGCCAGCGCGCAGGCGCGCGACGCCGCGGCCTCGGCCCGGCCCCTGGCTGAACTGGGTTGGCAATTTGCAAAGTACAACTGAAAGTGGACAAGAGGTGACCCATGGACTTTGATTACTCGCCCAAGACCAAGGAACTGCAGGCCCGCCTGCGCAGCTTCATGGAGCGACACATCTACCCCGCCGAGGCGCGCTGGTGGGCCGAGCTGGAGGACAACACCCGCGCTGGCAAACGCTGGTCGCCGCTGAGGGTGATCGAGGACCTCAAACCCGTGGCGCGGGCCGAGGGCCTGTGGAACCTGTTCCTGCCCGACAGTGAGCGCGGCGCCGGCCTGAGCAACCAGGAGTACGCACCCCTGGCCGAGATCATGGGCGCCGTGCCCTGGGCCAGCGAAGTCTTCAACTGCTCTGCCCCCGACACCGGCAACATGGAGGTGCTGGTGCGCTACGGCACCGCGCAGCACCAGCAGGCATGGCTGGAGCCGCTGCTGGCGGGCGAGATCCGCAGCGCCTTTGCCATGACCGAGCCGGCCGTGGCTTCGTCGGACGCCACCAACATCGAGGCCAGCATCCGGCGCGATGGGGACGAGTACGTCATCAACGGGCGCAAGTGGTGGACCAGCGGCGCCGGCGATCCGCGCTGCAGGATCATGATCTTCATGGGCAAGACCGATCCCGAAGCACCGCGCCATTCCCAGCAGTCCATGGTCCTGGTGCCCATGGACACCCCGGGCGTGAAGGTGCTGCGGCCCTTGCAGGTCATGGGATACGACGATGCGCCGCACGGCCACATGGAAGTCGACTTCCAGGACGTGCGCGTGCCAGCGACCCACATCCTGCTGGGCGAGGGACGCGGGTTCGAGATCGCCCAGGGTCGCCTGGGTCCGGGACGCATTCACCACTGCATGCGCCTGATCGGCCTGGCCGAACGCTCCCTGGCCTTGATGTGCAAGCGCGCCACGGCCCGTGTGGCATTCGGCAAGACGGTGGCGCAGCAGACGGTCACGCAGGAGCGCATCGCCGAGGCGCGTTGCCTGATCGAGCAGGCGCGGCTGCTCACGCTCAAGGCGGCCTGGATGATGGACGTGGCGGGCAACAAGGCGGCCAAGGCCGAGATCGCGATGATCAAGGTGGTGGCGCCCAACATGGCGCTGAAGGTGATCGACTGGGCCATGCAGGTGCATGGCGGCGCCGGCATGTGCCAGGACTTCCCGCTGGCCTACTTCTTCGCCCAGGCGCGCACCCTGCGTTTTGCCGATGGCCCGGACGAGGTGCACCGCAACGCCATCGCCAAGCTGGAACTCGGCCGCCACGCAGCCTGAGCGGCCGGATGGCGGATCACGCCGCCCCCAGGTGATATGTCCGACTGGTGCTGCTTGTCTACTTGAAGTCGCCGCCGACCCCGATCACGAAGGTCTCGGGTTTGAGGTGGCGGCGCAGCGTCGCGTTGGCCTGTTCCAGGGTCACTTCGCTGATCGCCTTGTCCATGGCGGCCGACCAGGCCATGGTGCGTCCCAGGTTCAGGTCCGTGGCCAGGCGGCTGGCCAGCGCCCCGTCCTGTGCCCGAGACAGGCGCCGGAAGTTGAGCAGCCCCGCCCGCGCGTCACGCAATTCGGCTTCGGTGAAGCCCTGGTCCAGCGCCTTGGCGACCTCTTCCTTGAATGCCTCTTCCGCGGCCTTGAGGTTGGCTGGCGCGAAGATCGCGCTGGCCGACCACACCGAGTGCGCTTCACGTGAATTCCAGTCGATCCAGGACCGCACGTCGTAGGACAGGCCGCCCTTCTCGCGCAGGCGCACCCAAAGCCGGGAACTTCCACCGCCGCCCAACATCATGTTGGCCACCATCAGCGCGGCTGCGTCGGGATGGGTGTCGGCCAGCGGCAGCGCCTGGCGCGCCTGCAACACCGCGTTCTGCTTGTCCGGGGTGTTGAACACCAGGCGCGCGGGCGCCGCACTCCACAGCGGATCCTCCACGCGCTGGTGCGGCAGCGGTGAAGCCCAGCTCCCCAGCCAGCGCTGCAGCACTGGCTGCAGCGACGCAACGTCGAAGTCGCCCACTGCGGAGAACTCCGCCGTGCCCGCGCCTGCAAACCGCGCATGGAAGCGCCGCAGCGCCTCTGGCGTGACGGCACGCACGGCCTGCACCTCCTCGTCGAAGCTCGGCACAGCCCGTGGATCGCCAGGCGCGTAAGGGTTGCCCTGCCGGGCCACTGCCTTGGCCACGATGTCACCCGGCTCCTGGCGCGCCTGTTCGATGGCACTGAGCGCCTGGCGCTGCAGTTCCGATAGCGTGGCCTCGTCAAACCCGGGCTCGCGCAGCAAGCGCGCCAGCAGTTCCACCGCCGCGTTCAGGTGTTCGCGCCGGCTCTGCAGGGACACCGTGAGCACGCCGCGGGCGTATCCGACCACCAGTTCGGTGCGCCAGTTGTCCAGACGGTCCTGGATCTGCTGGCGCGTCAGGCCCGCCCCGCCCTTGTCGATCAGTGCCGCCCACAGCGCCCCCGTCTGGGCCTGTCCTTGCAGGCTGCGCGCATCCCCCAGGCGCAGGCGCAGCACCGCGCTGACCACCTGGCCCCGCGTGCTCTTGGGCAGCAGCGCCACCTGCAGAGCGCCCATGCGCGAACGCTGCGTGCGCTGGTCGATGTTCGCCGGCGAGACATCGAAGGACTCGGCCTGCGCCAGCCCGGCCTGCGGCCGGAAGGACTGCATCTGCTGCGCCACGTCCACTGCCGCTGGCGCGGGCGACCGCGCGGCGTTGTCGGTGGGAATGAAGGTGCCCAGGGTGCGGTTGGCCGGCAGCAGCCGCTGGGTGGCCACGCGCTGCCAGTCGGCCAGGCTCAGGCTGCGCACCCGGTCGCGCAGCAGGAAGGTCAGCCGCCAATCGCCCAGGGCGATCGATTCCGACAGGGCCACGCCCACGCGCTCGGGGTCGTTGAAGGCCTGCTCCCAGGCCTTGAGCCAGCGCAGCCGGGCCCGGTCCAACTCGGCCTGCGTCAGGGGCTCGGTGGCCAGGGATTCCAGCGTGGTCAGCAGCGCTGCGCGTGCGGGGGCAGGGTCCTGCCCCGGCGCCAGTTCCACGCCAAAGGCGATGAAGCCGGGATCGTGCAGGGCCGGAGTCCAGCCCCAGGTGGAGGCGGCCAGGCCCTTGTCCGTCAGGCGCTGGTGCAGCCGTCCCGCAGGCGCCTCGCCCAGGGCCGGCGCCAGCAGCTCCAGGGCCGCGTGGTCGGGATGGGCGCCGGGCACACCGTGATAGGCCACCAGCATGGACGCGGCCCCGCCGACCCGACGCACCGTCAGTTCGCGCTCTCCGTCCTGCACCGGGTCGAGGGTGTACAGGACAGGCATGGGGGCGGCCGGATTCGCGATCGGCCCGAAGTGCTGCCGAACCTGCGCCTTGACCTTATCCGCATCGAAGCGTCCACTGACGACCAGCGTGGCGTTATCCGGGCGGTACCAGGTGCGGTAGAAGGCCTGCAGCCGGGCGATGTCCACGCCTTCCACATCGCTGCGGGCGCCGATCGTGGACTTGCCGTAGTTGTGCCACTGGTACATGGCCGCCAGCGTCTTCTCGAACAGCACGTTGCCGGGGTTGTTCTCCCCCATCTCCATCTCATTGCGCACCACCGTCATCTCGGTGTCCAGATCCTTGCGGGCGATGAAGCTGTTGACCATGGCATCGGCCAGCCAGTCGATCATCCAGGCCAGGTTGTCGTCGTTGGCGGCAAAGCTGGCGAAGTAGTTGGTGCGGTCCAGCCAGGTGGTGCCGTTGGCGCGCAGGCCGCGGCGCGTGAACTCCGCCCAGGCCATGGGATGGCGGGTGGAGCCCTTGAACAGCAGGTGCTCCAGCAGGTGGGCCATGCCGGTCTCACCATAGTTTTCGTGCCGGCTGCCGACCTTGACGGTCAGGTTGACCGTGGTGGTGGGCTTGGAGTCGTCCGGTACCAGCAGCAGCTGCAGGCCGTTGGGCAGACGGTACTCCGTGATGCCTTCCACAGCATGCGCGGGCTTCCAGTCGCCCGCCGCCGGCCCGCCGGTGGCAGTCACCGCACCTGGCGCTGGCGCCGCGGAAAGCGGCTGTCCCTGGGTCGTGGTGGCAGCGCGAGCCGGTAAACCATGCACCAGGCATACCCCCAGGACCGGCAGCAGCACCAGCGCGTGCAGACCTGCGCGGCGGAACAGCGCGTGGAACCGCCGCCTCATCGGCATCGTCCAAGCGTTCATGCATTCATCCTCAACTTTCATGACCATGGTTCACTGCAACCGGCATTGTTGCGCAGGCAACTTCCCGCCGAGGACTGTGGTGAAGACCCAGCTCTGATCACACGTGGTCATGACCATGCTGGACTTCGCCGGGCGGTCCGCGGTCTTCGGCGACGCGAAGAGGACCAGGGTGGTGCTGGATCGGATCACCAGGGCAGGCGTTGCCCGTCGTAGGCCAGGAAGCAGCCGCTGTCCTGCGGGCCCAGAGCATCCAGGGCGCGCAGCATGTCCGCCGCCGCCTCCAGCGGCTCGCGCCCCAGGACGTCGCCCTTGAACGGCCTGGACAGCGCCGACTTCACCGTGCCGGGGTGCAGCGCGGCCAGCACCGCGCCGGGGTGGGTGCGGCGCAACTCGATGGCCGCTGTCCTGAGCATCATGTTCAGCGCCGCCTTGGACGCGCGATAGCTGTACCAGCCCCCCAGGCGGTTGTCGGCGATGCTGCCCACCCGGGCCGACAACACGGCCATCACGCTGCGCTGCCGCTCCAGCATGGGCGCAAAGTGCCGCAGCAGCAGTGCCGGGCCGAAGGTGTTGATGCGAAACACCTGCTCCATCGCCGCGGTGGTCAGGTCCGCCAGCCGTTTCTCGGGCTGCACCTGTGGGGCGTGCAGCACGCCCGTGGCGACGATGATCAGGTGAAACGGCGCCCGCTCGCGCAGCCGGGAGGCGGCGGCCTCGATGCTGGCCTCGTGGGCCAGGTCGATCGCGGGCTCGGTGCTGCGGCCCAGGGCATGCAGGTCCGCGCAGCGCGGATCGTTGCGCAGGTCCTGGGCGAATGCAGCGCCCAGCGCACCCCCGGCACCGATCACCAGGGCCCGAAAACCCTCGGGAAGTGAGTTCATGAGGCAGCTTTCAGCCCGGAGTTGCGGGGCCTGCGCCGGATTGTGCGACCCGAGAGCTGCCGGGCACGCCGGCGGTGCGGATGATCAATGGCGCCGCATGCTCGACGACCTACTCTAGCCATGCGCTCCTGCCGGAACTGCCAACTCCGGCAAGGGTGAAGTTGAGGCGTCCTGTAAAGGGCGAACCGCAGTGGCTCTCGGGCCCAACGCGGAGGGACAGGGACAGAACTCAGACGGCTCGACGGCCGCAAGGCCGAGAACCGGGGTCCCTGCCAGACCCGCCACCTCGCAAGAGGTGGCGGGTTTCTTCATTTCAGCCTGGGCACACAGGCCGCGCCTGCGAACGGCTTGGCCTTCATGGGGGTGGTGGAGACGAGGAGGATCGAACTCCCGACCTTCGCATTGCGAACGCGACGCTCTCCCAGCTGAGCTACGTCCCCACTGGAGTGCAAAGTTTATCAGCCGGGACGAAGGTCACGAGACCGAACCCTCCCGCCGGCTGGCGGCACACCGTAGGGGTCAGCCTGGCGCGATGCGCTGCAGCCGGGGTCCGGCGAGCACGTCGGCCAGAACTACAGGGCCGCCTCGACAACCGGCCGCAGGGCCTCGGGCTTTTCGGTGGGCTCGAAGCGCTGCAGCACCCTGCCGTCGCGCCCGATCAGGAACTTGGTGAAGTTCCATTGGATGGCACCGTCAGCCGCCGGCCCGGGCGCCTGCGAGCGCAACCACTGCCACAGCGGGTGCGCCTGGGGGCCGTTGACCTGAACCTTGGCCATCATGGGGAAACTCACGCCGTAGTTCTTCTTGCAGAAGGCGGCGATCTCCTCATTGCTGCCCGGGTCCTGTCCGGCAAACTCGTTGCTCGGAAAGCCCACCACCGTCAGGCCACGGCCCTGCAGGTCCTTCCACAGGGTTTCCAGGCCGGCGAACTGGGGCGTCAAGCCGCAGGCGCTGGCGGTGTTGACCACCAGCAGCAAGCGGCCGCGGAAAGCCGACAAGGGCTGGGCCTGCCCATCGATGGTGTGGGCGGAGAAGTCGTGGGCCAGAGAGTCGCTCATGGGGGTGTGCCTTGCAGCCAAAGGGTGACAGGGTGGCAGAACGAATCGCGCATGCTAGCGGGCGCCCAATCCTCTTGCAGGCGCTCGGGCTTGGCCCGAAAGGCGGTTCTCGACTCAGAGCTTGTGAAGTATTCCGGCGAGCCCGAGCGGGCGTTCCAAAGGGTGCCGATCCAGGCGCAAAGCACAGCCGTAGCTCGGGCTACGGCGAGCATTTGCAACGACGAGCGGGGCCGTTTGGGGCGGACGAACGGGTGTGCGGGGATATTTCACAAGCTCTCAGCGCCAGGCGATCAGCAAGGAGCCCTTTTCCAGCGGATTGAGGTCGATGCGCTGCGCGCTCGCGAAGCCGGCCTCATGCAGCCAGCCCCGGTATTCGCCTTCGCTGTAGGTGCGGGTGCCTGTCTCGAACAGCAGCGTGAGGCGGAACGCGGCGTGGAAGGCGTTCAGCGGCGTACCCGCCAGGTAGTCGTGAACCACCAGCAGGCCGCCCGGGCGCAGGCAACGGGCGATGTGCGCGATGACCCGCCGGTTGTCGTCCGCTTGCTGGTTGTGCCCGACGGAAAGGTACAGCACGACATCGCAGTCCTCGCCCCAGTCCAGGTCCAGAACATTGCCAGCACGGGTTCTGATGCGCTGCGCCAGGCCGGCCGCCGCGATGGACGCGGGCGTGTCGGTCAAGGCGCTGGGCAGGTCGACGATGACGGCCTGCAACTGCGGGTGGTGGCGGCAGAAACGCATCGCATGCAGGCCGTGCGAGCCGCCCAGATCGAGCAGACGGCGGTGCTCCGGCGCCACGGGTGTGTGCGCCACCAGGTCCGGGCCCAGGTCCTGGGCGAAGGCATGCATGTAGCGGGAGAACAGCGGTCCCAGTCGAGGCTCGCGGGCCATGCGCGCCCACAGCGTCTGCTCGGGTTGGCCGGTCCGCACGGCGCTGTCGAGTTCACCCATCATGGACCAGGCCTCGTGGGTCCACAGCGCGCCTGGGGTGTAGTCGATGGCGCCTGCGCTCGTGAGCCACCGCTGCGTACTCTCGGTGTTGACGTAGGACCCTGCGCGCTCGTGCAGATAGCCCAGGGCCACCAGGAAGTCGGCAAGGGTGCGCACCCCCGCGACGCTGGATCGCGTGCGACGGGCAAGTTCCGGCCCGTCCAGCGGGCCCGCGGACAACGCCTCGAACAAGCCCAGCCGAGCCGCCGCCACGATGGCCGCGGACTTCATCATCGGCATGTAGATGTCCAGCATGGGCAATTCGGCAGTGCCGCTGGGCTGGCAGACATCGGGCTTGGGCGTGAAGGTCAAGGGCAAGTCCTGATCGTCGAAGTCCTGCGGATTCTCGCCGCCCCGGGGCCAGGCCGCAGGCCGTGGGCGCCGAGGCGCATGCAAAGACTTGCAGACACCCCACCAAGGGCATACTTCGAACACCCCACAAGAAGACGCCGGGCCACCCCAGGTCCTCCTGCGCCGCCGCCTAGGGGCGGGCCAGGCCGGACGCCGCCCGCACCTTGGGGATGCTCAGGAGACCCCATGGCACGCCCGCAAGACCCCGCCTGGCTTGAAGCCCAGTACAACAACCGGGCCCGCGTGCCCGCGCACGCCGACATCCTGGCGCGCTGGGCCCGCGACTCCCAGGCAGCGCGCTCAACCCTGCCTTGCCGGCTGGACCTGCCATACGGCATGTCAGCCGCCGAGCGCCTGGATGTCTTCAGCCCACCGGCCCGCCGCCCTGGCCCGCAGGCCGCTGGTGCGGGGGCCCCTCTTCTGGTCTTCATCCATGGCGGATGGTGGCGCGCGCTGGACAAGTCGGACCACTCGTTCGTCGCCCCCGCGCTTTGTGCCGCCGGCGCGGTCGTGGTGGTGCCCAACTACGCCTTGTGCCCGCAGGTGGACATGGAGGAGATCGCGCTTCAGATGGCCCGCTGCCTGGCGTGGTGCTGGCGGCATGCGGTGGAACTCGGGGCGGACCCGAAGCGTATCGCCGTGGCCGGCCACTCCGCCGGCGGCCACCTGGCAGCCATGATGCTTTGCACCCTGTGGCCACGCCTGGGCAAGGACCTGCCTGCCGATCTGGTGAAGGCGGCCCTGTCGGTCTCGGGCGTCTTCGACCTCGACCCGATACGTCGCACCCCGTTCCTCCAGCCAGACCTGCGTCTGACGCCCGCATCGGTGCGGCGCCTGAGCCCGGCGCGGTTCCCTGCCCCCGGGGGCACGCTGAGGGCCGTAGCCGGCGCGCTGGAGAGCGAGGAGTTCCTGCGCCACAACCGCCTCATCCGCCAGCACTGGGGCCGGCGCGCCGTGCCCGTGTGCGAGGCGATCCCGGGCACCGACCACTTCACCGTGCTGGACGGACTGGCTCAGCCGGGCAGCCGCCTGCACGTCCTGGCGCAGCAGACGGTGGGGCTGGACGCACCGCACTGAGGACTGCAGCCCTTTGCGGCATGACTTCTTGATGACTATCAAACAAGAAACAGGGATTGCCTGAGTCAATGACATGGATTGAAGCTTTCGATTGGTCCACCCGGGCGCGCTTTGGTAAGGTACGGGGTGTTGGCTGTTTCGAACAGCAACATACAAACTGCAGCACCTTCGCAGAACCCCACTCACAGGAGCCAAGCCCATGGGACTCAAAGGATCCAAGACCGAACAGAACCTGAAAGACGCCTTCGCGGGCGAATCCCAGGCCAACCGCCGCTACCTCTACTTCGCGAACAAGGCTGACGTGGAAGGCCAGAACGACGTGGCCGCGCTGTTCCGCTCCACCGCCGAAGGCGAAACCGGCCACGCGCACGGCCACCTCGAGTTCCTCGAGAACGGTTCGGGTGATCCGGCCACTGGCCTGCCCATCGGCTCCAGTCGCCAGAACCTAGCCGCTGCCGTGGCTGGCGAGACGCACGAGTACACCGACATGTACCCGGGCATGGCCAAGACCGCTCGCGATGAAGGCTTCGACGAGATCGCCGACTGGTTCGAGACCCTGGCCAAGGCCGAGCGCTCGCACGCCAACCGCTACCAGAAGGCCCTGGACGCGCTGGTCGACTGACCCCGAGCACCCGCCTGCAAACAAGGGGCCTTGCGCCCCTTGTTTTCCATCAGACCGCGACCGAGTCCCTGCAACCTCTTACCGAGCACCCACCATGCGCGAAGGCAACCTCGAAGCCCCGACCCGCCACCCGCTGGACTGGAAGAATCCCGAGTTCTACGACGAAGGCTCCGCGCTCAAGGAGATGGAGCGGGTGTTCGACATCTGCCACGGTTGCCGCCGCTGCGTGAGCCTGTGCCAGAGTTTCCCCACACTCTTCGATCTGGTGGACGCCACCGACGATGGCGAAGTGCACGGCGTGAAGAAGGAAGCCTATTGGAAGGTGGTGGACCAGTGCTACCTGTGCGACCTGTGCTACATGACCAAGTGCCCGTACACGCCGCCCCACGCCTGGAACCTGGACTTCCCGCACCTGATGCTGCGTGCCAAGGCCATCAAGCACAAAAAGGGCGAAGTCAGCGCGAAGGAAAAGTTCCTCGCCTCCACCGACACCCACGGCAGCTTCGCCGGCATTCCCATCGTGGTGCAGGCCGTCAACGCGATCAACCAGACGAAGTTCGCCCGCAAGGTGATGAATAGCCAGCTCGGCGTGCACCCCGACGCCTGGATGCCCACCTTGGCACCTCAGCGCTTCCGCTGGGGCCGCGCCATGAGTAACGCCACTTCCCCTGCCGTCAACGGGCAGCGCACCCCAGGCAAGGTGGCCATCTTCTCCACCTGCTATGTCAACTACAACGAGCCGGGCATTGGCGAGGACCTGATCAAGCTGCTGGACCACAACGAGATCCCCTACGTCATCGTCGACAAGGAGAGCTGCTGCGGCATGCCCAAGCTCGAACTGGGCGACCTGGACTCGGTGGGCAAGAGCAAGGAAGCCAACATCCCGGTGCTGGCGCGCTATGCCAGGGAAGGCTACGCCATCGTCAGCGCCGTGCCCAGTTGCACCCTGATGTTCAAGCAGGAGATCCCGTTGATGTTCCCCGACTGCGCCGACACGCAGGCGGTGAAGAAGGCCATGTTCGACCCCTTCGAGTACTTCGTGGCGCGCCACAAGGATGGCCTGCTCAAGACCGACTTCAAGGCCGCGCTGGGCAAGGTGAGCTACCACATCCCCTGCCACGGCCGGGTGCAGAACATCGGCAAAAAGACCGAGGAGATGTTCAAGCTGATCGGCCAGACGGTCGAGGTCAAGCTGAATACGGTGGAGCGCTGCTCCGGCCACGCCGGCACCTATGGCGTGAAGACCGCCTACCACCCGGTGGCCATGAAGATCGGCAAGCCCGTGTTCAAGGCCATGGCCAAGGACGAGCCCGACTTCATCAGCAGCGACTGCGCGTTGGCCGGGCACCACATCGCCCAGGGCATGCAGCAGGCGGGCACGCCCGCCAAGGCCCTGCAGCACCCGCTCAGCCTGGTGCGCATGGCCTACGGTCTGTAGGCTGCCGCGCCGCGACAACGCGGGCTGCCCTCAATCCGTTCCAAGAACCTTTTCAGCGTTCCTCCCCCATTCCCCCTTCATCTTCGACAGGAGTCTGAACCATGCCCCCCCTCACCCGTGACAACCTCCTCACCCTCGAGGCCTACGCCAAGATCCGCAAGAGCAGCAAGCCCGAGGCCATCGCGCACCGCAAGCTGCGCAGCGTGGCCCTGGGCGAGCACATGACGCTGCAGTTCGAGGACGAGAAGACCATCCGCCGGCAGATCCAGGAGATGCTGCACATCGAGAAGATCTTTGACGAGGAGGGCATCGTCAGCGAGATCGAGGCCTACGCGCCGCTGATTCCGGACGGCTCGAACTGGAAGGCCACGATGCTGATCGAGTATCCGGACCCGCATGAGCGCAAGCGAGAGCTGGCACGGCTGATCGGGGTGGAGGACCGCATGTTCGTCGAGGTGGAAGGCCATGCACGCGTCTACGCCATCGCCGACGAAGATTTGGACCGCGAGAACGACGAGAAGACCTCTTCAGTCCACTTCGTGCGCTTCGAATTCCCCAAGAGCGCGCGCGATGCCATCCTGGCCGGCGCGAGCGTCAAGCTGGGCTGTGACCACACCCACTATCCGCAGCACGTGACCATCGCCGCGGACACCCTGGCCAGCCTGGCGGGCGACCTGCGCTGATCGGCGCTGATCTGCGCGAACCGGCGCTGACTTGCCCCGACCCCTCGGCCGGCTGGTGGCCGTCAGCCGCTGGCCCTGCGCGATGCCGCCCAGGCGTGCGCGGTATAGGCCGCCAGCCCGGTCCAGATCAGCACGAAGCCGGCCAGGCGCTGGCCATCGAAGGGCTCGCCAAAGACGACCACCCCGATGACCAGCTGCAGTGACGGCGACAGGTACTGGAAAAGGCCCAGCGTGGCCAGCTTCAGGCGGCGGGCCGCGGCGGCGAAGAGCATCAGCGGCACGGCAGTCAGCGGGCCCGCCAGCACCAGCCAGATCCCCAGCAGGGGGCTGGCAGTCGACAAGGACCCTGTGCCTGTGGCCGTGAGCCCGACCAGCCACGGCAGCACCACAGGTGCAATCAACAAGGTCTCCAGGGTCAGCCCTTCCAGCGGCCCCAAGGTCGAGGTCTTGCGCAGCAGGCCGTACACCGCAAACGTGGCGGCCAGGGCCAGGCCCAGCCAGGGCAGGCGGCCGGTGTGCCACGTCAGCCACAGCACACCCGCCGTGGCAAATCCCACGGCCACCCACTGCACGGGCTTGAGCCGCTCGCGCAGCACCACCACCCCCAGGCAAACGCTGAGCAGCGGGTTGATGAAGTAGCCCAGACTGGCCTCCACCACTTGCGCAGATTGGACGGCATGCACATAGAGCAGCCAGTTCAGCGCGAGCAGCAACCCGCTGGCCAGCGGCATCAGCATCTGACTGGGCGATTTGAGCAACGTCCCCAGCCATGCCCAGCGACGCAGCAGGGTCAGCACGCCCAGCAGGAAGACCAGCGACCACGTCGAGCGGTGCAGCACGATCTCCAGCGAGGACACGCTGGCCAGCTCCCGCAGGTACAGCGGGTACAGGCCCCAGATGCCGAAGGCCAGAAGGGCGTAGAGGGCACCGGAGTTCATGCGGCGCGCGTATTGTCACCGCCGAGCGCGCGGCCTGCGGGCGCCACAATGTGCGCATGACCATGGCCGCACAGACTGGCGGGGGAGACTCCGCGCCACGCTGGCGCGCTGTCACGGCCCTGGGCACCGCGCAGACGCTGTCCTGGGCCAGCACCTATTACCTGCCGGGCGTGCTGGCCACGCCCATGGCCCGGGAACTGGGTGTGGCGGTGCCCACGGTGCACCTGGCCTTCTCGCTGGCGCTCATCGTCTCCGCCCTGGTGGGCCCGGCCGCCGGCCGGGCCATCGACCGGCACGGCGGGCGACCGCTGCTGCTGGGCACCAACGTGCTGTTCGCCCTGGCGCTGACGGCCCTGGCCTTCGCGCAGGGGCCAGTGGGCCTGTTCGCGGCCTGGGTGCTGATCGGACTGGGCATGGGCAGCGGCCTGTACGAGGCCGCCTTTGCCAGCCTGGTGCGCCTGTACGGACACGACTCCCGCAACGCCATCACAGGCATCACGCTGATCGCCGGCTTCGCCAGCACAGTGGGCTGGCCGCTGTCAGCCTGGATGGAGACGCAGTGGGGTTGGCGCGGTGCCTGCCTGGGGTGGGCGGCGCTGCACCTGGTGCTGGGCATGCCCCTGAACTTGACTGTGCCGAAGGCGCGCAGGGCCTCGGCCCTGCCGTCGCCGCACCCCGGACCGGTGGCGCCGGTGTCCAGGCCCGCGCCGGATGCCGCGACCGCGGCGGGCGCCACCGCTGCAGGAACCGACGAAAGCGGGAGCAGAGCCCCTGGCGAGATGCGCACCGCCGTGCTGCTGTCCGCCGTGTTCGCGCTGGTGTGGTTCATCAGCACGGCCATGGCGACCCATCTGCCTGCCCTGCTGCAGGCCAGTGGCGCCACGTTGGCCGCTGCAGTGGCCGTGGGCGCGCTGGTGGGGCCGGCCCAGGTGGCCGGGCGGTTGCTCGAGTTCGGGGTGCTGCGCCGCCTGCACCCCCTGCTGTCGGCGCGGCTGGCCGGGCTGGCTCATCCCGTGGGCGTGCTCGTGCTGATGTCGTTGGGTGGACCTGGGGCTGCAGCATTCGCACTGCTGCACGGGGCGGGCAACGGCATCATGACCATCGCCAAGGGCACCTTGCCGCTGGTGCTGTTCGGCCCGCTCGGCTACGGCGCCCGGCAGGGCTGGATGATGATGCCGGCGCGGGTGTCGCAGGCGTTGGCGCCCGTGCTGTTCGGGCTGGCGCTGCAGCGCTGGGGCGCGCAGGCGCTGTGGCTTTCGGCAGGGCTCGGCCTGATGGCCTTCGCCGCGCTGATGGCCATCAGGCCGTCGCGTGAGACTGCAGCGCCACCTTGAGTTGCGCCTGCACCGCGTCGCGCAGCGACTGGGGCGCCTGAACCGTCACCCCGCCCCCGTGGCGCAGCACGTCCATGACGAGTTCCGTCTCGTTGGCGTAGGGCGCACGCAGTTCGAAGCGACCGTCGGCCAGGCGGCGCGACTTCTGCCGCGGATGCCACTCTTCGCGGCTCACCCAGCGCGCAGCCTCGGCCGAGAACACCAGCGTGGCCCACTGGACGCGCGCGCCAGCGAAGATGCCGTAGCCGGCGTCCAGCGCACTTTCCACGGCCTTGACGGGCACCTCGCGCGCCTTGAGTTGCAGGATCGAAGCCTGTTCCACTGCATCCAGCGCAAAGCGCAGCAGTTGCTCCTTCTCGTGACACCAGGCATCCAAGTACCAGGTGTTGCGGTAGTGGACCAGGCGCTGGGGCGACACGTCGCGCTGGGTGATGGCCTGCCGCCCTCGCGTCTGGTAGCGCATATGGACGCGGCGGCGGCGCACCAGGGCATCGCCGAACAGCTCGAACCACTTGCTGGGTACTGGGCGGCGACCGGCACTGATGATGCGCACGCGACGCATCAGCGCCTGGGCCTGCTTGTCGTCCGACCCCAGCATGCCTTGCAGTTTCTCCAACAGTGGTTGAAGATGGCGAGACAGCAACCCGCCCTCGTCGAGTTCCTGGATGAGCTGGTGCATGGTCAGCAGCGCGTGGATCTCGCGCTCGCTGAACCATACGCCAGGCAGCTCATGCTGTACCGGGCCGCGCCCGGCGGCTGTCTGCAGCTTGTAGCCCCGGTCCAGGACGTCCCACACGATGGGGGCGTCCAGACGGTCGCGCAAGTACTGGATATCGCGCTTGAGCGTGGCTGGCGACACCTCCAGCTCCGCCCGCAGCGTGGCGAAGTCCACGCAGCCGCGCGACTTGATCAGCGCCTCGATACGGTAGAAGCGTTCGGAGCGGTCCATCGAATCTCCTGGGATCTTGCGGGGCCGCGCAGGGCGATCAAGACTCCTGCCAGCCCTGGAGCCAGCGGCCATTGTGGCGGCAAAGCACCGCCTGGCCAGCGCATCAGCCAGGGCTCGGGAACTCCGGGACAGCCCGGGCTGCGCACCCCCCGCGCAGCGGCGATAATGCGGGGTTGCGGAGCGCTTGCTCCAGCCCCTTCTGGCGGGCAGCCCCTCAGGGGAATCCCGTACACGAACGACACCCCGGAAACTCCGATGGCCAAGACACCGCCCAAGACCACCGTTTCCAGTGAAGGCCTGCGCTACCACTCCAAGGTGCCAGGCTCGCCCTTCGTGGCCACCGGCCACTTTGGTGCGGCCACCATGTCGTGCTTTCTCTGCGGCAAGCACCGCCCCCGGGCCCAACTCAAGTCGCGCAAGCTCATGGGCAAGACGCACTTCGTGTGCGCACCCTCGTGCAAGGAACTCGAGGCCACGCTCACCGCGCGCTGACGGGGCCGGGCCGTTCAGGCAACGCCAGGCCTGCGAGCGCCAGGAGTTCTTCTTCCCCCAGGGTTTCACGCTGCAGCAGCCGTTCGGTGGCGAGGTCCAAGGTCTGGCGGTGCGCCTGCAGCCAAAGGATGGCGCGTTCCAAGGCCGCACTCACCATCTGACGCACCGCGTCATCAGCGCGCTGGGCGGTGGCGCCAGCCGTACCGACCTGCGCTGACGCGGGTGCCCCCTGGGGCAGGAACAAGGGGCGATCTCCCGCCCAGGACACCGGGCCCAGGGTCTCGTCCATGCCATAGCGCAGCACCATGTCACGCGCCAGGTCCGTGGCCTTGACCAGGTCGTCGGCAGCGCCCGTGGAAGCCTCGCCGAACACCACCAGTTCGGCAGCCCGCCCGGCCATCAGGATGGTCAGCCGATCCTGCAGTTCCCCCTTGCGCTGGACATGGCGGTCTTCCGAGGGGCGCTGCAGGGTGTAGCCCAGCGCGCCGATGCCGCGCGGGATGATGGACACCTTGTGCACCCGGTCGGCCCCGGGCAGGGACAGGGCCACCAGGGCATGGCCCAGCTCGTGGCAGGCCACCAGACGCCGCTCGGCTTGCGACAGCAGCCCCCGGCGCTTCTCGATGCCGGCCACGATGCGCTCGATGGCCAGGGTGAAGTGCTCCAGCGTCACCGACGGGGCGCCCAGGCGGGTGGCCGCCAGCGCGGCTTCGTTCACCACGTTGGCCAGGTCCGCCCCCGCCAGCCCTACCGTGATGCCGGCCACCTGATCCAGGTCCGTGTCCGCTGCCAGCACGATCTTGCGGGCATGCACCCGCAGGATCGCCAGGCGGCCGGGTCGGTCCGGGCGGTCCACCAGCACTTGGCGGTCGAAACGGCCCGCGCGCAGCAGTGCAGGGTCCAGCTCCTCCGGGCGGTTGGTGGCTGCCAGCAGCACCACGCCCACGCTGGGGTCGAAGCCGTCGAGTTCGGACAGCAACTGGTTCAGCGTCTGTTCGCGCTCGTCATGCCCGCCGGCGGCAGTGAAGGCGCCGCGCGCCTTGCCCAGGGCGTCCAGTTCGTCGATGAAGATGATGGCCGGCGCCTGGGCCCGCGCCTGTTCGAACAGGTCGCGCACGCGCGCTGCTCCTACGCCGACGAACAACTCGATGAATTCCGAACCGTTGATGGAGAAGAAGGCCACGCCGGCCTCCCCGGCCACCGCCCGGGCCAGCAGCGTCTTGCCCGTGCCGGTGGGCCCCATCAGCAACACGCCCTTGGGCATGCGGGCCCCCAGGCGCCCGTGCGCCTGGGGGTCTTTCAGGAAGTCGACGATCTCCTGCAACTCGGCCTTGGCTTCGTCGACGCCCGCCACGTCCTCGAAGCGCACCCCCGTCTGCCGCTCCATGTAGACCTTGGCGCGGCTGCGGCCGATGCCCAGCAGACCGCCCTCCCCCATGCCACCCATGCCCCCCAGCCGTGAGGCCAGGCGCTGGGACAGGACGTACCACACGCCGAAGAAGATCAGGGCAGGAGCCACCCAGGACCAGACCTGGTTCAACCAGGTGGACTCGCGCACGCGCTTGAAAGGCACCCCGAACTCGGACAGGCGCTGCGCCAGCGGGGGCTCCACCAGCTCGGAGACCAGCGCCTTCGGACCGTCGGCCTGCGGTGTCTTCAGCGACCCCACCACCAGGCTGCCCACCACCTGCACCTCGGCCACCCGTCCCTCGCGCAAGGCTTGTTCGAACTGGCTGTAGGGCACCATCTCCACGGCCGCACGCTGGTCCCACCAGACCGACAAGCCCCACCACAGCGCCAAAGCCGCCAGCAGGTACGGGAAGGGCCGCAGAGGATCGAGAAGAGGGTGCGCAGGCGGACGGGGCGGTGGCGGGGCCATCGGGCCTTACCGTAGCCCTGCCTGTGGGGGCTTCGCTTGCGATGACGCAAGACTGGGTGCTCGAACGATCGGCAGGCCGGCAGTCACCGCAGGCAGCCCGCCGAAGAACAGGTCAGCGACGATGTCGCCCAGGTCGGCATAAGTCAGCACGCCGTCCGGGCGCAACCACGTGAAGGTCCAGTTGATCATGCCGAACAAGAGCATGGCCATGGGTTTGTGCAGTTCGGCGCGCAGGTCGGGGCGACAGGCGGCGATGCCCTGGGCGAACGCGGCCACCACCTGACGCTGGCCGTCCAGCACCGACTCGCGGGCGCGCTCGTCCAGAAACTTCACGTCCTCGGTGAGAACTCGATGCTCGCTCTGGGCGACCGCGTAGGCCTGCATGAAGCGACGAACGAGACTGCGCAGCCGGGCCTCGGCCGCACCCTGCGAGCCGCCTGTGGATTCTGTTGGCGGGGCTCCGGCTTCGGCGGCAATGCGCTGCAGCCGGGCGACATGGCTGCATACGATGTCTTCCAGCAGCGCATGCTTGTCGCTGAAGTAGTGGTACAGCGTGGCCTTGGACACCCCGCTGGCCGCGGCCACCTCGTTCAAGGTGGCCGCGGTGTAGCCCCGGCGGGCGAACAGGTCCGCTGCGGCCTTCAGGATCTGAGAGCGCTGGTCGTCGTAAGTCGCGGCACGCGGGCGGGCCATGATCCCTCTTCAGCGCTCGTCGAAGCTGACGACCACACGCTCGGTCAGCGGGTGGGCCTGGCAGCTCAGCACGAAACCGGCCGCCACCTCGGCCTTCTCCAGCGCGAAGTTGCGGTCCATGCGCACCTGCCCTTCCAGGACCTTGCAACGGCATGTGGCGCACACGCCCGACTTGCACGAATAGGGCACGTCCAGCCCGGCGCGCGCGGCAGCGTCCAGGATGCTGGGGTCCGCAGGGCCGAAGCCGAACTCGCGCGTGAGACCGTCACGCACCAGCACGATGCGGGCCTGTTCGGCGTCGCCCGCCTGATGCGTGTGCGCGTCTCCCGCGGGCTGCAGCGCCGGCGGCACGCCAAAGCGCTCGATGTGGATGCGCTCTTCGGCGATGCCTGCCTCCTTCAACGCGGCTTCAGCTTCGTCGTTCAGGGCGTGGGGGCCGCAGACGAAGGCATGGTCCACGCCCTGGGGGTCGATCAGCGTGCGCAGGAACAGGCCGATGCGCTGTGCGTCCAGCCGGCCCGCACCCAAGGGGGAGTCCACCTGCTCGCGCGAGAACACCGGGTGCAGGACCAGGCGGGTGAGGTAGCGGTTCTTCAGGTCCTCCAGTTCCTCCTTGAACATCGTGGACGCCGCATGGCGATTGCCGTACAACAGCGTGCAGCGCACGCGCGGGGCGGTGGCCAGCAGGGTGCGAAGGATGGACAGGATGGGCGTGATGCCGCTGCCCCCGGCAATGGCGAGCACGTGGGCGGGGCGGTCGGTGCCGGCCAGTTCAGCGGCGGCCTGGCCGAAACGGCCCTGCGGCTGCATGACCTCCAATGTGTCTCCGGCCTTGAGCTCGCCGTGCACCCAGGTGGAAAAGACGCCTCCCGGCACGCGGCGCACACCCACGCGCAGCGGCTCGCCCACGGCCGAGCAGATGGAGTAGGAGCGGCGCAGGTCCTGACCGGCCACCGCATGGCGCAGCGTAAGGTACTGGCCCGGGGTAAAGGCGAAGTCACCCGCCTGTGCGGTCGGTACATCGAAGGTGACCACGACGGCATCGTCGGTGTCAGGGCGCACATCTTGCACGCGCAGGGGATGGAAGTGAAGTCCGCTCATGGCCATGTTTCAGGGTCGGTGATCGTGAGGGTCTGGGGGCCGTCCGCGTCAGATCGGTTTGAAGTATTCGAACGGTTCGCGGCAGGCCAGGCAGCGGTACATCGCCTTGCAGGCCGTGGAGCCAAAGGCCGACAGGCGCTCGGTCTGCGCGCTGCCGCAGCGCGGGCAGTCCACACCGCGTGGGCGGATGCGGATGGGCGCCATGGCGGGCGCTGCGCCTGACACCCCACACCCATGGGCGCCGTCCTCCACCGGCCCGGGCGGGGCGATGCCGTACTCGCGCAGCTTGCGGCGGCCCTCGTCACTTATCCAGTCGGTGGTCCAGGCCGGGGCCCGGCGCAGCGTCACGCGCACGGGGCCGAAGCCAGCGCCCTGCAGGGCTTGGCGTACGCTGTCGGAGATGACTTCCGTGGCCGGGCAACCCGAATAGGTGGGGGTGAGCACGACCTCGGTGCCGGCTTCTCCGCAGACCACGTCCCGCACGATGCCCAGGTCGCGCACCGACAGCGCCGGCACCTCGGGGTCGGGCACGGTGTCCAGCACCGCCCAGGCGGCTTCGGCTGCGGTGGAAATCACCATACCCCACCCGGGAACGCGCGCTGCAGATGCTGCATCTCCGCCAGGATGAAGCCCATGTGCTCGCTGTGCACACCACGGCTGCCTGTGCTGAGGAACTTGGAGCTGGCAGGCACCGCGAGGGTGGCCTCGGCCAGCACGGCCGACACTGCGGCCTCCCAGGGATCGCGCAGGACGCTGCGCTGCGGCCCCAAGCCGGTGGCAGCGGCGTGCGCGTCCAGTTCGTCGTCCACGAACATCTCGCCTGTGAAGGGCCAGGCGCGCTCCAGCGCAGCCCTGGCGCGGCGGGCGGATTCTTCAGTGCCGTCACCCAGACGCACCACCCATTGGGACGCATGCTCCACGTGGTAGCGGGCTTCCTTCACCGCCTTGCCGGCGATGGCGGCGAGCTCGGCGTCACAGGACGTGGCCAGGGCCTGCCAGTACAGCTTCAACCACACGGCCAGCAGGAGGTTGCGCACCTGCACGTCCGCGAAGTCACCGCCTGGCGAGTGCGCGCTGCTGCGGCGCAGGGGCTGCTCCACCAGGGTGAGGTTGAGGTAGTCGCGCTCGTCGCGCAGGAAGGCCAGCTGGTCTTCGTCCAGCCCCTGTCCTTCCAACGTGCCCGCGTGGCTCAGCAGGGCACGCGCCTGGCCCAGCAGGTCCAGCGACAGGTTGGTGAGCGCGATGTCTTCTTCCAGCACGGGAGCGTGGCCACACCACTCTGACAGGCGCTGGGCATGGATCAGGCAGGTGTCGGCCAGGCGAAGCACCCAGCGCACCTCGGGCGCACGGCTGACCGCCACGGTGGGGGCCAGGCCGCGGGCCGCAGCAGGCACAGGCGATGCGACGGGAGGGGTGGCAACAGTCATCACGGCCGCCTCACATGTGGTCCACGGCTTCGGGCAGCACGTAGAACGTAGGGTGGCGGTAGACCTTGTCTTCCATCGGGTCGAAGAACATGTCCTTGTCACCGGGGTCTGAGGCCGTGATCTGGCTGGACGGCACCACCCAGATGCTGCAGCCTTCCTGGCGCCGGGTGTAGACCTCGCGCGCCAGCTGCAGCGCCATGGGGGCATCCGGGGCGTGCAGGCTGCCGCAGTGCTTGTGGTCCAGGCCCGACTTGGGGCGGACGAAGACTTCCCACAGCGGCCATTCCCTGGCGGTGTTGCTGGAGGGGTCGGGTGTGCGGGGCATGGGGTTCATCAGGTTCTCCTCAAGCGGCAGGTGACGCGCTGCCGCGTTGAATGATCAGAAGGAAGTGCAGGTGCTGGCGCTGCAGCGACAAGGCCTTCAGGCAGCCTGCTGGCGCGTGGCCTGCTTGCGGGCGTGCGCCAGGGCCGCGTCGCGCACCCAGGCGCCGTCATCCCAGGCCTTGACGCGGGCGCCCAGGCGCTCCTTGTTGCAGGGGCCGTCGCCGCCCACCACGCGCCAGAACTCGCTCCAGTCGATGGGGCCGAAGTCGTGGTGGCCGCGGGCTTCGTTCCACTTCAGATCAGGGTCGGGCAGGCTCACGCCCAGCACCTTGGCCTGCTCGACGGTGGCGTCGATGAACTTCTGCCTCAGGTCATCGTTGCTGATGCGCTTGATGCCCCAGCGGGCCGACTGCGCGCCATGCACGCTCTGGCCGTCCGGCGGGCCGAACATCATCAGGCTGGGCCACCACCAGCGGTTGGTGGCGTCCTGCACCATGGCGCGCTGTTCGGGCGTGCCCTCGCGCATCATCACGTTCAGCGCGTCAAAGCCCTGACGCTGGTGGAAGCTCTCCTCCCGGCAGATGCGCACCATGGCCCGGGCGTAGGGGGCGTAGGAGCAGCGCGTCAACGGCACCTGGTTCATGATGGCCGCGCCGTCCACCAGCCAGCCGATCACGCCCACGTCGGCCCAGGTGAGCGTGGGGTAGTTGAAGATGGAGCTGTACTTGGCCTTGCCGCTGTGCAGCGCGGCCAGCAACTCATCCCGGCTGGTGCCCAGGGTCTCGGCCGCAGAGTACAGGTACAGCCCGTGGCCCGCTTCGTCCTGGATCTTGGCCAGCAAGATGGTCTTGCGCTTGAGCGTGGGTGCGCGCGTCACCCAGTTCGCCTCGGGCAGCATGCCCACGATCTCGGAGTGCGCATGCTGGCTGATCTGACGCACCAGCGTCTTGCGGTAATGCTCGGGCATCCAGTCCTTGGCCTCGATGAAGTCGCCGGCGTCGATCTTGGCGTCAAAGCGGCGCTCGAGCTCGGCCTCTTCAAGGGAGCGGACGGCCTTGCGCTCTTCTTTGGGCGCGGTGTCCATGGCTTGGGTGTACATCTTGGGGCTCCTTCGTGGACTCGGTAGTCAATGAGTTTGCGAGCGAGTGGTGGCCACACCGCGTTCGGCGAACGGGGGCGGGCTGCGGCGCTTCGGCGTGTCGGTCGGCCCACAGGGCCGACTTCCCTGCGGTGCTCGGGTGCAAGGCCCCGCGGCAGAACTCGCTTCACGCCCTTCAGGCGCTACGCTCAAACAACTGCCGCGAGCATGTGGACGAAGCGCGCTGCGCGCGCGGGCCTCACACCCTGCGCTCCTCGGCGACCCGCAGGCGCGCCACAGCCCACCCCCGTCCGCCGAAACGAACACCCGACGGGAAGCCAAGAGCCCAAGCGCAGCGCAAGAAGCGCGCGCCCATCCACCCTTCGCAGCAGCAGCGGGGGTCTGTTCGGGGTGCCTTCGGGAGCGGCGAGAAGCGCAGGGGCGGGGTCGGCGCGCGAAGCGCGCATCCAGGACTGACTCGCCGCAGCTGTCTGAGCGCAGCGCCCATGGGGCGCGAAGCGAGTTCTGCGGCGCGACCCTGCCGCGAGCATCGCAGCGGAGTCGGCCGTCAGGTCGACCGCTCCCGCCGGCAGCCCGGGCAGGCCCCCACTGCCGCGGAGCGCCTTCCGAAGCCGGCATAGGCACCGCGCCAACGACAGCAAAACCACCCATAGGCCAGGCAAACATGCCGTTCACCGGACACCTCACTTCGGCCGCGTATCGATCACCCGCCGGGCCTTGCCCAGCGAGCGTTCGATGCCGTCCGGGTCCAGGACGTCCACGCGCGTGCTCACGCCGATCAGCGTCTTGATGCGGTGTTGCAGCTCGCGCGCAAGGGCGGCGCGGTCAGAGGACGCAAACGCCGGCTGGATCTCGCAGCGCACCAGCACCTCGTCCAGATGACCGTCGCGCGACACCACCAGCTGGTAGTGCCCCGACAACTGCCCCTGTTGCAGCACCAGTTCCTCGATCTGCGTGGGAAACAGGTTGACCCCGCGGATGATCAGCATGTCGTCGCTGCGGCCCACGATCTTGCCCATGCGGCGCATGCTGCGTGCCGTGGGCGGCAACAAGCGCGTGAGGTCCCGCGTGCGGTAGCGGATGACCGGCAGGGCTTCCTTGGTCAGCGTGGTGAACACGAGCTCGCCCTCGCTGCCGTCAGGCAGCACCTC
Source organism: Rubrivivax sp. (assembly GCA_046087245.1). Classification (GTDB taxonomy): domain Bacteria; phylum Pseudomonadota; class Gammaproteobacteria; order Burkholderiales; family Burkholderiaceae_C; genus Rubrivivax. The sequence continues at coordinate 11,815 of JBJTZN010000183.1, read as the reverse complement.
GCCCGTGTGCGGGTCGATGATCTCGGGGTAGAAGTGGTCCTCCCAGATCACCGGACCATCCTTGGTCTCCACGCACTCGCTGGCCACGCCCGGGCCCATCACTTCGCTCAGGCCGTAGATGTCCACGGCCTCGATGCCGGCGCTGCGCTCGATGTCGCGGCGCATCTCCTCGGTCCACGGTTCGGCGCCGAAGATGCCCACCTTCACCGACATCGCCGACGGGTCCTTGCCCTGGCGGCGGAACTCCTCCACGATCACCTGCATGTAGCTGGGGGTGACCATGATGATGTCGGGCTTGAAGTCCTCGATCAGCTGCACCTGTTTCTCGGTCTGCCCCCCGCTCATGGGGATGACGGTGCAGCCCAGCTTCTCAGCCCCGTAGTGCGCTCCCAGGCCGCCCGTGAACAGGCCGTAGCCGTAGGACACGTGCACCATGTCGCCGCGGCGGCCGCCGGCCGCGCGGATGCTGCGGGCCACCAGGTCGGCCCAGCGGTCGATGTCGCCTTGGGTGTAGCCCACCACGGTGGGCTTGCCCGTGGTGCCGGAAGAGGCGTGGATGCGCACCACCTGGTCCCGCGACACGGCGAACTGGCCGAAGGGGTAGTTGGCCCGCAGATCCGCCTTGGCAGTGAAGGGGAACCTGGCCAGGTCCGCCAGGGTCTTGCAGTCCGAGGGGTGCACACCCTTGGCATCGAAAGCCTGGCGGTAGTGCGGCACATGGTCGTAGGCGTGCTGCAAGGTCCCTTGCAGGCGCTTGAGTTGCAAGGCCTGCAACTCGTCGCGGCTGGCTCGTTCGATAGGCTCGAGGTCGCCGGGGGCGGGGTGCTTCACGGGCATCGTAGGGTCTCCTGGAGGACTCCATGCGGGCTGCCAGCCGTCGGGGGGCGGGCCGGGGCGGCAGGACGACTCATCCCGGCTTGCCCACGGGCAGTCCCTGCACCAGCGACTTGCCCTTCATGGTGTAGGAGCGGCCACGAAAGGCAGCGATGGTCTGGCCCGTCTGGTTGGTCACCGTTACGTCGTAGACGCCTGTGCGGCCCGACTTGCTCAACTCCACCGCACACGCCGTCAGCACGTCACCCAGACGCGCCGCGGCCATCAGGTTGACGTCGAATCCGGACGCCACGGTGATCTCGTTGTAGGCATTGCACGCGAAAGCAAAGGCGCTGTCGGCCAAGCTGGTGATGAGACCGCCGTGGCAGGTGGCGTGCCCGTTGAGCATGTCCTGGCGCACGGTCATGGAAGCCGTGCAGGTGCCCGGACCCACGGCCAGGATGCGGATGCCCAGCGCGCGGGTGGCGTGGTCGTCCTTGAGCATGGCATCGCGTGCAGCCTCGGCCACCTGCTGGGATGGGGTGTTCATGTCGGTCAAGTTGCGCTCGGGCGTATGGACGGGGCCATGGGGGGCGGGCGGACAGGGACAGGGACAGGGACAGGGACAGGGACAGGGACAGGGACAGGGACAGGGACAGGGACAGGGACAGGGACAGGGACAGGGACGGGGACAGGAGGCGCGGGCCGCGCGGCCGATCAGCGGTCACTGAAGCGCGGGACGCGCTTGTCACGGAAGGCGGCGACACCCTCGGCGAAGTCGTGCGCCCGGCCCAGCTCACCCTGCACCACACCCTCGCGCACCAGGGCGGCATCGAAGTCCAGCGTGGTGGCTGCATCGATGGCGCATCGCGTTTCAGCCAGCGCGCGTGAGGGCATCTGGGCCAATCGCTGGGCCAGGGCCTGCACTTCGGCAGCAAAGTGGGCGTCGTCCACGCAGCGCCAGATCAGGCCCATGCGCGCAGCTTCCTCGGCCGGCAGCTTGTCGCCCGTCATCGCCAGCCCCAGGGCTTGTGCCCGCCCCAGCAGGCGCGGCAGCAGCCAGGTGCCCGCGCAGTCGGGCACCAGGCCGATCTTGCTGAAGGCCTGGATGAAGCTGGCGCTGCGCGTGGCCACGACCATGTCGCAGCACAGCGCCAGGTTGGCGCCGGCACCAGCGGCCACGCCGTTGACCGCTGCGATCACGGGCACCGGCATGGAGCGCACGCGGTTGGCCAGGGGCCGGTAGTAGCGTTCGATCACCGCCTGCACATCGGGCGGGCCGTCGCGTCCCACCATGGCTGGATCGTTGAGGTCCTGCCCGGCGCAGAATCCGCGCCCCGCCCCGGTGATCACCACGGCCCGTACGCTGGTGTCGGCCGCCGCGGCCTCCAGTGCCGGCAGCAACAGGGCGTGCATGGCGGCCGTGAAGCTGTTGAGCGCCGCAGGACGGTTCAGCGTGATCGTGCAGACCGTCGCGGCACGGGCTACCAGCACGGGGGATTCGTGATCATCTGCCATGCAAACTCCTCGGTGGGGAGGGCTGGAATCGAGAGCGGCGCAATTCTTCGACCGCGCGGTCGACGAATGATAGTCGAGTTGATCGGTTGGTGGCAAGATCCGAAGCCGTACCGGCCTGCAGGCCGCAGAGCCCGCAACAGCAGCGCCACCGCAGCCGCTGCCGAGCCCGCACCGGTGCCTCATCCACCCCACACGCCCTGTCAAGCACCGCCCCATGAGTATGCGCACCCTGATCCAAGCGGCCGAGCTGGCCCGCATGATCGAAGCACCCAGTGTCCACACCGTGCTGTTTGATCTCAGCTTCGACCTGACCGATCCGAGCGCCGGATATCGCGGCTACCTGGCCGGCCACCTGCCCGGGGCGCATCACCTCAGCCTGGACGAGGACCTGAGCGGCCCCAGGAGCGGCCGCAACGGACGGCATCCCCTGCCCGAGCGGGTCGCTTTCGCCCGCCGCATGGCGCAACTGGGCGTGAAGCCCGGCATCCAGGCGGTGGTCTACGACCAGGCGGGGGGCATGTTTGCCGGCCGGCTGTGGTGGATGCTGCGCTGGATCGGTCATGAGGACGTGGCGCTGCTGGACGGCGGCCTGCAGGCCTGGAAGGCCCTGGGCCTGCCGCTGGAAACAGGGGCTGCCGCCCGGCCGCCTGCCGACCCCGCGCCGACGGCTGCGCGCCCTGCACGGGTGGAGACGGTCGACCGTGACACCCTGCTGCACAACCTGGCGCACCCCACCCGGCTGGTGATCGACGCGCGCTCGCCCGATCGCTTTCGCGGGGAGAACGAGACGCTCGATCCCCTGGGCGGGCGCATCCCCGGCGCGCGCAACCGGTTCTTCAAGGACAACCTGGGCCCCGACGGACGCTTCAAGCCGGCCGACGTCCTGCGCGCGGAGTTTCAGGCCCTGACCCAGGGCCGGCCGCCCGCCGAACTGGTGATGCAGTGCGGCTCGGGGGTGACCGCCTGCCACCACCTGCTGGCCTTGGCCCACGCGGGGCTGGACGGCGCCGCCCTGTACCCGGGTTCCTGGAGCGAGTGGTCGGCCTGGCCGGATGCGCCCGTGGCCACGGGTCCGGCCTGAGCGCGCCAGCGCAGCAGATCAATCGCCGAACCGATCCTCCAGGTAGGCGAGCAAGGTGCGCAGTGTCTGCGCCTCGCCACCCACCGGCCGCCCGGGCCGGGCGGCATCGTTCCAGGCGAACAGGTCGATGTGCACCCAGTCCAGGCCCTCGGGAACGAAGTCCTCCAGAAACAGCGCCGCCGTCACCGCGCCGGCCATGGGGCTGCGGCCGGTGTTGACGATGTCGGCGATGTCGCTCTCGATGAGGCCGTGGTATCCCTTCCACAGCGGAAGGTGCCACAGCGGATCTTCCAGCGCCAGGCCCCGGTCGACCAGTTCGCGCGCCAGCTCCGTGCGGCGGCAGAACAGCGCAGGCAGTTGCGGGCCCAGCGCCACCCGTGCGGCCCCGGTCAGCGTGGCCAGGTCGATGACCAGTTCAGGGTTGCGCTCGGCGGCGTAGGCCAGGGCATCGCAGAGGATGACGCGCCCCTCGGCATCGGTGTTGCCGATCTCGATATGCAGGCCCTTGCGCGTCTTGATGACGTCGCCGGGACGGAAGGCATTGCCCGACACCGCGTTCTCCACCGCGGGAATCAGCAGCTGCAGGTTCACCGGCAGCTTCAGTGCCATGACCAGCGTGGCCAGACCCAGCGCATGGGCTGCACCGCCCATGTCCTTCTTCATCCAGCGCATGCCATCGGCGGGCTTGAGGTCCAGGCCGCCAGAGTCGAAGCACACGCCCTTGCCCACCAGCGTCAGTTTGCGGTGCCTGGGACTGCCCCAGTTCAACTCGATCAGGCGCGGTGGCCGGCTGCTGGCTCGGCCCACGGCATGCACCGCAGGAAAGCCGTTCTTCAGCAGCGCATCGCCCACCACCTCTCGAAACCTCGCTCCCTGGGCGCGCGCCACGGCCTGGACCGCGGCCGACAGTTCGGCCGGACCCATGTGCTCGGCCGGGGTGTTGACGAGATCCCGCGTCGCCGCGATGACCGTGGCCAGCAGCAGCGCTCGTGAGGCCACCTCCGAAGGTGCCAACTGCAGCGCAGCGGCCGCACGGCGCGGCGCCTTGTACAGATCGAAGACATACGTGCCCAGTTCCCAGGAGAGCGCGGCGGCGTGCAGGTCGGGCTTGAGCCCGTCCGCACCCAGCCGGTAGCGGCCCTCGGGCAGTGCGCGTGGCAAGGCCGCCAGGGCGTAGGGATGGGCCACCGAGGCCACGCCCGCCCAGACCGCAGCCAGTCGCCCCTGGGCGTCAGGCACCAGGGCATGGGTGTCGGGCGCACCCCCAAACCCTGTGGTGGCCAACCATTGGCGGGTGGCGGCAGGCAGGCCCTGCGTACAGGCCTTGAACGACGCCTTGTCCGTCAGGTGGATGGGTATGGCGCCGGCCAGCGGCTTGCGAAGTTGAACGGTCATGGGCAGTCCGGTGCGCGAAATGAGGGCGGCAGCCGGCGCATCAGCCGCCCGGGACAGCGGCCGCGCCGGCCTCGCGCTGCTGGCGCCATTCCACCAGGCGGCGCATGTGCCGCATCGAGATCTGATGCGCATGGATCAGCCCAAGGACGCCGTTCTTGTGGAACTCCAGCACCTTGTCGTCGCCGAGCGCCGCGAACTTCTTCTCATCCACGGCCAGGAAGCCATCCACCGTCAGCGTCTTGCCGTCCGGCAGGGTGGCGTCGAACCGCATCTCGGTCAGCAGATCGGACTGGACCAGCGCCTCGCCGAACAGTCGCGTGCGCTGCACCTCGGCCTCGATCCTTTCGAGCTGATCGCGCACTGCCTGGAGGTGCTCGCCGGGCTGGCCGTCATCGCCGAACAGCGCCGTGCCTTCGCTCTGCGACCAACCGGTCCATGCCTCGTCGATGACCACCGCCACACGCTCGTCATCCACGCGTGCAATGCCGAACGGGTAGGCCTGCAGCAGCGCGGGAAGGTAGCTGGCCCGCCAGGCGCCGCCCGGCTCCAGGTACAGGTTTTCCTTCTCGCGCAGGCCGAAGACGGCCACGGGCGCAACCTGGCGTCTGCCCTGGGGGTCGTTGCCTGCATTCACGAACACGATCGGATATTCCACACAGGTGTCGCCAAACTCCACCGACGCGACGAACATGGCGTTCAACTCGGACGCGACCGACCAGTCGGGCCGGGCGGGAGCGATGCGCCAGCTGCGGTGAGCCGTGGTGTCGATGGGGGCGGCCTTCTTGAACAGGGCAGGGTTGATCACTCGGTGTTCTCCTTGAGGGTGGGGGGTAGCGGGCTGACGAGCACCTTGTCCACGCGCTTGCCGTCGAGGTCCACGACCTCGAAGCGCCAGCCCTGCCATTCCACCGAGTCCGCCGTGGCGGGCAGGCGACCCAGCAGGAGCATGATCATGCCAGCCAGCGTGTTGTAGCGGCCGCGGTCCTCCTCGGGGAGTTCCCGCAGCTCCAGGCGGTCCTTCATCTCGGGCACCGGAATCAGTCCGTCCATGAGCCAGCTGCCGTCCTCGCGCTGCACGGCCCAGGCATCCTCGCCCGACGGCACCGTGAACTCGCCCGTGATGGCCTCCAGCACATCGCGCTCGGTGATCAGGCCCTGGACCGCGCCGTACTCATCCACCACGAACACCAGTTCACTGGTGGAGGCGCGCAGGTGTTCCAGCAGTTCCATCCCCGACAGGGTTTCGGGTACGAACACCGGCGCCAGCAGGTGGTCGGCCAGGTTCAGCGTCTGCCCGCGGACCACCGGCGTCACGAGCCGGTGTGCCGGCAGCACGCCGATCACATCGTCCAGGCCGCCGCGACATACCGGGTACCGCGAGCGACCGTTCTCGGCCATGGTGGCCAGCGTCTGCTCCAGGGGGGCGTTGGCATCCAGCCAGGCGATCTCGGCGCGCGGCACCATCATCGAGCCGATCTGGCGGTCGTCCAGGCGGAAGACGTTGCGCACCATCTGGTGCTCCTGCGCCTCGATGACCCCGGCGTCCACGCCCTCCTCCAGACTGGCGGCGATCTCCTCTTCCGTGACGCTGCGCGCGGCATGCCCCTTGAGGCCGAACAACCGCAGCACGCCCTCGGTGCAGGCCCCCAGCAGCAGCACGAAAGGCCGCGTGGCCGTGGACAGCCAGTTCATGGGCCGGGCCACCAGGCGCGCCACCGTTTCTGGGTACATCTGCCCCACCCGCTTGGGCACCAGTTCGCCGAAGATGATGGTCAGGAAGGTGATGATCACCACCACCAGTGCGGTGGCCGTGAGTTGCGCGGCCTGCGCCTTCACGGCGAAGTTCCCGACGATCCACTGGGCCAGCGGCGCGGAGAACGCCGCCTCCCCCACGATGCCGTTGAGCACGCCGATGGAGGTGATGCCGATCTGCACCGTCGACAGGAACTTCGTCGGGTTGTCGTGCAGGTCCATCGCGGCCTGCGCCCCGCCCTCCCCGGCCTCCACCAGCACTTGCAGCCGGGCCTTGCGGCTGGCCGTCAGCGCCATCTCCGACATCGCGAAGGCGCCGTTGAGAAGGATCAGGAACACCAGCAGGGCAACGTCCATGCGCGCCGCCGGGCCAGGCGGTGGCAGTTGGGGGGCCGCAAGGGTAGCAGAATCGCTGCATGATCCTGCTCATGGGTGACCTCCAAGGCTGCCTCGATCCCCTGGACCGCCTCCTGGAAGAAACCGGGTTTTCCCCCTCGCGAGACCGCCTGGTGGCACTGGGCGACCTGGTCAACCGTGGCCCGGCCTCGCTGGGGGTGTTGCACCGCCTGGCGGCGCTGGGCCACTCGGCACGGTGCGTATTGGGCAACCACGACCTGCACCTGCTGGCGGTGGCGCAAGGTGTGCGGCGCGCCCGCCGCAACGACACCGTGCAGCAGGTGCTGGACGCCCCCGATCGCGGGAGATGGCTGGACTGGCTGCGCCACCAGCCCCTGGCTCTGATGGAGTGCGGCTGGCTGTGCGTGCACGCGGGTCTTGCACCTGATTGGGACACGGCGCAGGCGCTGGCCCTGGCCGCCGAAGTGGGTGCGGCCCTGACCGGCGACGACCTGCAAGGATTCCTGGCCTCGATGTACGGCAACGAACCTGCCCGCTGGGATGACCGGCTGCAGGGCGCAGACCGACTGCGCTTCATCGTCAACGCCCTGACGCGCATCCGGTTCTGCGCCCGGGACGGCACCCTGGACCTGCAAACCAAGGAAGGGCTGGAGGCCACGTCGGCCGACCTGTACCCCTGGTTCGAGACCCCCGGGCGACGCAGCGTCGGTCAGCCCGTGGCATTCGGCCACTGGAGCACGCTGGGCCTGGTGAACCGGCCCGACCTGCTGGGTCTGGACACGGGGTGCGTGTGGGGCGGCTGCCTGAGCGCGGTGCGGGTGGACGGCGGACGACGAGAACTGTTCCAGGTGCGCTGCCTGCAGGCGCAGGCGCCCGGCTGAACTCCCGGCGAACCCGTGCCGTCAAGGCACAATGAAGGTCTACGGAAGCGTGGCCGAGCGGTTGAAGGCACCGGTCTTGAAAACCGGCGACGGGGCAACCCGTCCGTGAGTTCGAATCTCACCGCTTCCGCCAGTCCGGTCCTACATTCCCCGTCCGTCCCGGAAACTGTCGTGCAACTTGACCCAGGGGGCCCTGGACTTCAGGGACACGCGGGCCATCCAGTGTGCGAACTCTTCGGGCGGCATGGGCCGACTGAACAGATACCCCTGCATGACGCTGCATCCCAGGCCCTGCAATGCGTCCACCTGATGCGGGTGCTCCACGCCCTCGGCCACCACGCCCAGCCCCAGCGATCGGGCCAACGCCATGATCGCCGTGATCACGGCTGCGCTTTGCGGCTTCACCCCCAGATCGCGCACGAAGCTGCCATCGATCTTCAGCTCGCCTATGGGCAGGGTGGTCAGGTACGACAACGAAGAGTAGCCGGTACCGAAGTCGTCGATGGAGATCTTCACCCCCATGTCGCTGATGCGGTTCAGGGCTGGAAACACGCCCTGCTGGTGCTTCATCAGGCCGGTCTCGGTGATCTCCAGCTGGATGGAATCCAGCGGCACTCCGCAGTCCTGCACGCTGCGGCGTATGTGCTCGACCAGGTCCGCCCGCTCGAACAGCCGGCTGGGCAGGTTGACGGCGATGGATTCCTGGAATCCGAACGCATCGCTCCATGCGCGAACCTGTCGTGCAGCTTCGGCCAGCGCCCATTGCGACATCGGCAGGATCAGGCCGTTCTCCTCAGCCAGCGGAATGAATTCGCCAGGTGGCACCAATCGGTTGCCGCGCCGCCAGCGGATCAACGCCTCCACACCCACCACGCGCGCCTCGCGCACGTCCACCTTGGGCTGGTAGTGCAGGACAAGCTCCTGGCGCTCCAGCGCCTTGTAGAGGGCCGTCTCGAGTTCCAGGCGCTCCCGGCCCGAGGTCACCAACCCGGGCGCATACACGGCCGTAGCATTGCGCCCTGAGTCCTTGGCGGCGTACATGGCCACATCCGCATTGCGCATCAGGTCCACCACGTTCTCGCCGTCGCGAGGATGCAGTGCGATGCCGACGCTGGCGGTGACCATGCATTCCTGGCCGGCCACATGAATGGGGGCCTTCATGGCTTCGAGGATGCGGGCCGCGACACGCTGCGCTTCGTCCTCCGAGGCCACCTCAGGCAGCAGCGCCACGAACTCGTCGCCGCCCAGGCGAGCCACCGCCTCCAGGGTGCGGCGCGCGCGCGATCCGCCCGCATCCGCCGCCGCCGACTCGATGACCTGATCGCTGTGGCGCACGCAGGAACGCAGGCGCTTGGCTACCTCGATCAGCAATTCATCGCCAGCCGCATGGCCCAGGGTGTCGTTGATGACCTTGAAGCGATCCAGGTCGATGAGCAGCAGGCCGCACTGGTGCCCCTGGCGGCGGGCATGCTCCAGGGCGCGCTCGGTACGCCACAGCAACTGGTGGCGGTTGGGCAGACCGGTGAGCGCATCGAAATTCGCCAGATGGCGGATCTTGCCTTCCGCCGTGCGGCGATCGGTGACATCCTGCAAGACACCCGAGTAGCCGCCGCCAGCCGAACCGGAGCGATCAGGCTCGGCCTCCACGTGAATGACACGACGCCGGCCATCAGGCAGTTCGATGGCGACGTCGGTAGCCAGGACGCAGCCGTGAGCGCTCAAGGCCGCGAACATGCGCAACACGCCATGGCGCTCGACCCGGGGCACGGCCCGCACCAGACGGCTCAATGCGACCACACTGCCGGCCTGCAGGCCCAGCACGGGATAGACCTCAGGCGACAGCTCCAGCCGTCCGTCCCAACGCCCGGCCACCGGGTACCAGTCGAAACTGCCCATGCGGGCCAGGTCCAACGCTCGGGCCAGGCGGGCTCGACTGCGGGCCAGCTCCTGCCGTGTACGCGATGCCCTGAGCAGGTAGCGCAGGCGTCCCTCGAGCAAACTCCATTGCGGCGCCTTGACGAAGAAGTCGGAGGCGCCCGCACTGTAGGCACGGCTGACGGATTCTTCGTCGTTCAGGCCAGTAAGCATCAGCACGGGCACGTGCTCCATCCCCGGCAAGCGTCGCAGGCGTTCGCAGGTGGCAAACCCATCCAGGCCGGGCATCAGGGCATCCAGCACCACGATGTCCGGTACCTCGCGCATCAGGTACTCCAGCGCCGCCGGTCCGCCGCTGCGCTCGGTCACCGTAAAGCCGCGCCGCCGCAGTGCCAGCGCGGTCACCAGGAGATTGACCTCATCGTCATCGACAAGAAGCACGGACGCGACCGCCTCGTGCGGGCTGTCCTCTGGGTGGGCGATTGGTGCACTCACGCGTCGAAATCCTGTGGCAAGCATAGCCGCAACCGGCGTCCTGGCTTGCGCCGACTGCCGCAGGCTCGCTTCGAAGCCGCTGAATGCCTGGCCGGACGGCGGTTCCAGTGTCCCTAGAATCGCGGACATGAGGATGCGCCTGCAGCCGCCCGGTCGGGTTGCCACTGTGTCGTGCTGCCGGCCCCGCTGCATGTGGGCTCTGGCGCCTGGCGCCGCTGCGGCCGAACCCGCCGTCGGGGTGGCGGCGTCCGGGCCCTGGCTGCTGGCCACCGCGGTGCTGGTGCTTGCGGTGGTGGCTGGGCTGTCCTGCGCCCTGGGCTACCTGTGGGGTCGTCGCGGTGCGGTGGCGGACCCGACGTCACCACCCGACCGCGCCAGCCAGGACGCCGGCGCCGCCGACGGGGGGACCCTGCCACCCGCGCTCCCCGCGCCTGCTGTCGACGAAGGTCTGTCCTTCAGCTACACGGTTTCCCATGATCTGCGCGCACCGGTGCGGGTGATCGACGGCTTCGCCCGCATTCTGAAGGAAGACTACAGCCGGCAGATGGACCGGATCGGCAATGACCACCTGGACCGCATTCTGTCGGCTGCGGCCCGGATGAACGCCATGATCGACGCCATGCTGTCCCTGGCGCAGTTGACGAGCCGGCCGCTGACCCGCCAGCCGGTCAATCTCAGCCAGCTGGCGGCCTATATCCTGGAAGACCTGCAGCGTGCGTACCCGGACCGGACGGTACAGATGCACATCCAGGCCGACCTGCAGGCGATGGGAGACCCCACCCTGCTGAGACAGTTGATGGAGAACCTGCTGTCCAACGCCTGGAAGTACACCGGCCGAACGCCGGGCGCCCTCATCCGGGTGCAGTCCGCCTTCCTGGGCAATCAACGCGTGTACGAGGTGAGCGACAACGGGGCGGGCTTCGACATGCGGTCTGCCGAGCGGCTGTTCGGATTGTTTCAGCGCCTGCACAGCACCAACGACTTTCCAGGCACAGGCGTCGGGCTGGCCTCGGTGCAGAGGATCGTGCGCCGCCATGGCGGCGACGTCTGGGCGGAGTCCCAACCGGGCCAGGGCGCCCGCTTCCGCTTCACGCTCGAGCCCTGAAAGGCCGGCGCGTCACGACCGCTCAGAGCCTGTGAAGCATTTGCTTCGCGCCGACCGAAGGTGCGCCCTCGTCCAGCGAAGCGGTTGACGAAGCCGCAGGCGCCAGCGGTGCGCTTGGCGAGCTGTCTGGCACGAGCAAGGGTCGGATTTGCGGGCCTACCCTGAACTTTTCGGTCTTCATACAGTACCTACCCCTGCTGCAGACGGAGTTGTGCCCAGACCCAGCAATTGCGGCGCCAGTGCCAGCGTGCGCATCAGGTTGTGCGCCAGCGCGATCATCATGCTGCCTGGCTCCCGGAAGTGAATGCTGCCATGACTGCCTTCAGGACATCGCGCCCGAAGAGCAGAGCACGCCGATTATGCAGAAGCCAATCATCCGGGACCTGACAGCCATGCGCTGTTGCCAGCTCGCCACCGCCGCGCTGTCATCGGGTTTGGGCTCGTGCTTGTCCTGCTGGTCCTCGTTGCCCTTGTCGTCCTTCTTGGCCCGTGCCTCGGGCACCGGCGCATAGACCTCGGTCTTGTCCGCCACCGCGTCGATCT
>JBJTZN010000182.1:0-21341 GCA_046087245.1 Rubrivivax sp. | reverse complement strand
CGGCTTTCCCTCGGCCGCGCGCTTCGTGGCCCAGGCCTTTGCGGGCGCCAACCTGGACAACGCGGCCCTGCCCGGGGTGTACGTGGCGGTGGTCATGGGGCGGCACGCCGGGTTTCTGACGGCCGCCTCGGCGCTGGGCCGCAAGTACGACGATGACGGCCCGCACCTGATCTACCTGCCTGAGCGCGGGTTCTCGGTGGAGCGCTTCCTGGCCGAGGTGAAGGCCACCCATGATCGCCTGGGCCGCTGCATCGTGGCGGTGTCCGAGGGCATCCATGACCATTCGGGAACGCCGATCGCCGCCCAACTGGCCCAGGACCTGGAGCGCGACGCCCACGGCAACGTGCAACTCTCCGGCAGCGGCGCGCTGGCGGACCTGCTGTGCGACGAGATCAAGGCCCGCCTGGGCTTGAAGCGCGTGCGCGGCGACACCCTGGGCTACCTGCAGCGCAGTTTCCTGGGCTGCGTGAGCGATGTCGACCAACGCGAGGCGCGCGAGGTGGGCGAGAAGGCGGTGCAGTACGGCTTCTGGAGCGGCCGCGACGGCTCGGTGGCCATCCGCCGCACGGGGCACTACGCCGCAGACTACACCTTGCTGCCGCTGGCTGAGGTGGCCGGCCGCACCCGCACCATGGAAGACGCCTTCATCGCGCCTTCGGGCACGGATGTCACCGACGCCTTTCGGCTGTACTTGCGGCCACTGCTGGGCTCGGGCATGCCCGATGCCTACCGGCTGCGTCCCAACACGGTGGCCAAGGTGTTGAAGCCTTGACGCCGTGAGGTGCGCATCAGGTGCGCACCAGGCGAGCAGCAGGCGCGCCTCAGGTGCACACCAGGCGAGTCTGCCCGGTCGTGCTGGCCCGGGCGTGTCAGGCCAGGGGCGTCACCGCCAGGCGGCCACCCTGCGCCTGCACCGTCTGCCCCAGCAGCTTGGTGACGGCGTAGATCGCCTCGATGGTGGGCGTGGGGGTCTCGGTGATGCGGCCCAGCTCCACCACGGCGCCCACCAGCGCCTCCAGCTCCAGCGCGCGGCCGGCTTCCACGTCCTGCAGCATGCTGGTCTTGTGCGCGCCCACCGCCTGCGCGCCGGCCAGGCGCTGCTCCAGGCTGATGCGGAACTGCACGCCCAGGCGTTCGGCCACGGCCTGGGCTTCGGTCATCATCCGCGCGGCCAGATCGCGTGTCGGGGCGAAGGTGCAGATCTGTTCCAGCGTGGCGTGCGTGAGCGCGCTGATGGGGTTGAAGGTCAGGTTGCCCCAGAGCTTGACCCAGATCTCGCCGCGGATGTCCTTGCTGACCGGGGCCTTGAAGCCGGCGTTCATCAGCGCCTTGGACAGTTGCTCGACGCGCTCGCTTCGCGAGCCGTCGGGCTCGCCCAGCGTGAAGCGGTTGCCCTCGATCACCTTCACCACGCCCGGGGCCACCAGCTCGGCGGCCGGGTAGACCACGCTGCCGATCACGCGCCCGGGCTCGATGTGCGCGGCGATCACCCCGCCGGGGTCCACTGATTCGACGGCGCGTCCCTCCCAGGGGCCGGCCAGTTGGTGGAAGTACCACCAGGGCACGCCGTTGATCATGGTGACCACCGTGGTCTGCGGGCCGAACAGACCCCGCAGGTCGGGCAGCAGGTCGCGCACCTGATGGGCCTTGACGGTGAGCAGCACGGCGTCCTGCGGTCCGGCCTCGGCGCAGCGTTGCGCGGCCCGCACGCCAGCAGCGTGCAGCTCGCTGCCGTCCTCCTGGATGAGGCGGAAACCGTGGGCGTTGATGGCCTCCAGGTTGCGGTTGCGGGCGATGAAGATGACCTCCTCGCCCGCGGCCGACAACCTGGCCCCCAGGTAGCCGCCGATGGCGCCAGCGCCGACGATGGCAATCTTCATGAACTCAGGATCCTTGTGCAGAAGTGAGGGGTCAGTGCGCTCAGGCGGCCGGGCCTGTGGATGCGGCCACTGGGGCCCGCATCGCGCGCCGCAGTGCCCCGAAGGCCGGCCACACCAGCATGAGCACGGCCAGGCCGGCGATGCTGCCCACCAGCGGATTGCTCCAGAAGATGGTCAGCGAGCCCTGGCTCAGCAACATGGACTGCCGGAAGCTGGACTCTGCCATGTCGCCCAGCACCAGGGCCAGCACCAGCGGTGCCAGCGGGTACTTCAGCTTCTTGAACAGGTAGCCCACCACGCCGAACACCAGCATCATCGCCACGTCGAAGAACGAGGAGTGCACGGTGTAGGCCCCCACCGCGGACACCATGATGATGACCGGCCCCATGATGGAGAACGGGATGCGCAGGATGGCCGCCCACCAGGGCACGGTGGTCAGCACCACGATCAGGCCGACCACGTTGCCCACGTACATGCTGGCGATCAGGCCCCAGACGAATTCCTTCTGCTCCACGAAGAGCATGGGCCCGGGCTGCAGGCCCCAGATCAGCAGGCCGCCCAGCAGTACCGCCGCCGTGGGTGAGCCGGGGATGCCCAGCGTCAGCATGGGCAGCAGCGCGGCGGTCCCGGCGGCGTGCGCCGCGGTCTCGGGCGCCACCACGCCCTCGATGCGGCCCTTGCCGAAGCTGTCCGGGTCTTTCGACATGCGCCGGGCCATGCCGTAGCTCATGAACGAGGCCGGGGTGGCGCCGCCGGGTGTCACGCCCATCCAGCAGCCCACCAGGGTGCTGCGCAGGAACAGCTTCCAGTGGTTCAGCAGTTCCTTCCAGGTCTGCAGCACGGTGCCGAAGGTGATGCGCGCGCTGCGGCCCTTGAAGGACAGGCCTTCCTCCATGGTCTGCAGGATTTCGCCGATGCCGAACAGGCCGATGACGGCGATCAGGAAGTCAAAGCCCTTGAGCAGCTCCGGGAAGCCGAAGGTCATGCGCAATTGGCCGGTCACCGAGTCCATGCCCACGGCGGCCAGGGCAAATCCCAGCATCATGGCCGCGAGCGTCTTGGCCGCGGGCTCCTTGCTCATGCCGATGAAGCTGCAGAAGGTCAGCAGTTGCACGGCAAAGAACTCGGGCGGGCCGAACTTGAGTGCGAACTGCGCCACCAGCGGGGCCAGGAAGGTGATCATGGCCACGGCGAAGATGGCGCCCACGAAGCTGGAGGTGAAGGCCGCCGTGAGGGCCTGCGCCGCACGCCCTTGCTGCGCCATGGGGTAGCCGTCGAAGGTGGTGGCCACGCTCCAGGGCTCGCCCGGGATGTTGAACAGGATGGAGGTGATGGCCCCGCCGAACAGCGCGCCCCAGTAGATGCAGCTCAGCATGATGATGGCCGAGGTGGGGTTCATGCCGAAGGTCAGCGGCAGCAGGATGGCCACGCCGTTGGCGCCGCCCAGCCCGGGCAGCACGCCGATCAGCACCCCCAGGGTCAGGCCAATGAGCATGAAGCCGAGGTTCTGCCACCCCAGCGCCACGCCGAAGCCCTGGATCAGGCTCTGGATTTCTTCCATGTCGTGTCTCCCTGCGGCTCAATAGCCAAAGAACGCTTCGAGCGGCCCCTTGGGCAGCGGTACCAGGAACCAGCGCTCGAACACGACAAACACCACCAGCGGCACGGCCACCGGCACCGCGAGCTTGGTGGCCAGCCGGTGCTGCCCATGCCGGTGCATGAACCAGCCGATGAGCAGGGCCGAGGCCACGTACAGGCCGATGAACTTGATGAGCGCGACATGCACCACCATGGGCCCCATCACCGCGGCCACGCTGCGCATCTGAGCGCGCTCGGCAGAGACTTCGATGCGCTGCCAGCGGCGCAGTTGCGCGAAGGCGGTCCACCCGCTGGCGCCCAGCAGCGCCAGCCCGATGTAGAAGGGGAAGTAGCCGGCCTGGGGGCCGTCGTCAGCCCAGCCCGCGCCCACGCGAAGGCTGTCGACTAGGACCACCAGCGCCAGCGCCATCAGCGCCAGCGCCACGCCCAGCTCCACCCAGCGTGTGGCGATGGGGGCTCCCGCGGCGCCGTCCGTGTGGTCAGCGCCGTCGTCATGAGAGGTCTGCATGGAGGCCTCCTCAGTTGGCGAGGAAGCCGGCTTCGCGCATCAGCACGCGGTGCATCTGCTCGTTCTTGCCCAGCCAGTCGAAGTATTCCTGGCCGGTCATCACCGTCTGCTTGAAGGCGCCCTTGACCATGAAGTCCTTCCACTCGGGCAGCGCACGTACCTTGGCCAGCAGGTCCACGTAGTACTTGATCTGGTCAGGGGTGACACCCGGCGGCATGAAGATGCCGCGCAGCATCAGGTACTCCACCGGCAGGCCGGCCGAGGCGCAGGTGGGCAGGTCGTTCCAGCTCTGGTTGGCCGTGACCTTCTCCTTGTACGGCAACTTCTGCGAGTCCATCACGCACAGGGCGCGCAGCTTGCCGGCGCGCCAGTGGCTCTCGGCCTCGATGGGGTTGTTGACCGTGGCGTCCACGTGCTTGCCCACCAGCTGTGTGGCCACCTGCCCGCCTCCGCCGTAGGGGATGTAGGTCATCTTCTTGCCGGCGGCCTTTTCCAGCATCACGGTGATGATCTGGTCTTCCTGCTTGCTGCCGGTGCCGCCCATCTTGAGGCTGCGGTCATTGCCTGCCTTGAGGGCGTCGAAGAAGGCCTTGGGGGTCTGGTAGGGGGACTCGGCGTTCACCCACAGCACGAACTGGTCCAGCGCCAGCATGGCCACCGGCGTCATGTCACGCCAGTTGAACGGTACTGCGGTGCCCAGCGGCGTGGTGAACAGGTTGCTGAGCGTGATGACGATCTTGTGCGGATTGCCCTTGTCGCCCTTGACATCCAGGAAGGCTTCCGCCCCCGCGCCACCGCCCTTGTTGACCACCACGATGGGCTGCTTGGTGAGCTTGTGCTTGGTGGCCACACCCTGGATGAAACGCGCCATCTGGTCGGCGCCACCGCCCGTGCCCGCGGGCACGATGAACTCGATGGCCTTGGTGGGTTCCCAGGCCGCGTGGGCCTTGGGGGTGCCCAGCAGGGCGGCGGTGGCGGCTGTTGCGGCGAGCAGCGTGGCCGCGAGGGCTCGCGCTGAGCGCGTGGGGGCCGTGGTGGCCAAGGTCTTGGCCGCGCGGGCCGAAGTGGCGGTTGAACTCGTCGAGTTCGTCTTCAGGGTCCAGCTCATGTCGTCTCCTAGATTCAGAGGGAAGTCACATGCAGTGGTGAAAAACGCGGCCTGGCGGACCGCGGGCGAAAAACGGGGCGTCTGGGTGTGGCGTCTTGTCCTGTGGGGATAGGGTGGGTTGCGGGCGGGTGCAGGGGCTGTGCTCGGAGGGCCAGGCAGAGGCAGGCTCGAAGGCGCAGAGGCTCAGCCCAGACCCAGCTTGGCTGCCAGGCCGATGCGCTGCAACTTGCCGGTGGCGCCCTTGGGGATCTCGTCCATGACGAGGATCTTCTTCGGCACCTTGAACTCCGCGGCGCGGCCCGCCACGAAAGCCTGCAGGTCGCGCTCGGTGGCGCTCTGGCCTTCGCGCAGCACCACCGCGGCAGCCACCTCCTCGCCCAGCTTGGGGTGCGGCATGCCGAAGCACACCACCTGCGCCACGGCGGGGTGGTCCATCAGGATCTCGTCCACTTCGCGCGGGCTGATCTTCTCGCCGCCGCGGTTGATGATTTCCTTCAGGCGCCCGGTGAGGGTGACGTAGCCGTCCTCGTCCATGGTGCCCTGGTCGCCGGTGCGGAACCAGCCGTTCGTGAAGGCCTCGGCGTTCGCCTTGGGGTTGCTTTCGTACCCGGCGGTGACGTTGGGGCCGCGAATCACGATCTCGCCCGTGGCGCCGCGCGGCAGCAGGCTGCCGTCCTCTCCCATGATGGCCACTTCCGGCCCGGCGGCGATGCCCACGCTACCGGGCTTGCGCACCGCCGGCGGCAGGGGGTTGCTGGCCATCTGGTGTGTGGCCTCGGTCATGCCGTAGCTCTCGATCAGCGGGGCGCCGAACACCTCTTCCATCTCGCGGATGACCTGCGGCGGCATGGAGCTGGACGAGCTGCGGATGAAGCGCAGCGGGTGCCGCGCGATCACGTCGGCGCTCTTGGAGGCGCGCGACAGGATGGTCTGGTGCATGGTGGGTACGGCCGTGTACCAGGTGGGCCGCGCCTCGTCCATCCAGGCGAAGAACTTCAGCGCGTTGAAGCCTGGCGTGCAGAAGACCATGGAGCCGGCCGACAGCGGTGTCAGCACGCCGGCGATCAAGCCGTGGATGTGGAACAGCGGCATGATGTTCAGCCCGCGGTCCGCCCCCGTGAAGGCCAGGGTGCGGGCGATGTGCTGGGCCGAGGCGCAAAGATTGGCCTGCAACAGAGGCACGATCTTGGGCCGCGAGGTGGTGCCCGAGGTGTGCAGCACCATGGACACATCACCGGGCTGGGCCAGGCCCGGATGCGCGGCGGCCGAGCCGGGCGTTTGGGCGCATTGCAGGGTGAAGCTGCCGGCACCCGCGGACAGCTCGGGCACCAGCTCGATCACCGGCACGCCCATGCGCTGCGCCACCTCCACGGCCGGCGAGGTGCTGCCTTGCTCCACCACCAGGGCGCGGGCCTTCAGGTCAGCCAGGTAGAACTCGAACTCCTCGGCGCGGTAGGCCGGGTTCAGCGGGGCGGTGGCCACGCCGCAGGCGGCGGCCACGAAGCAGGCGGCCATCTCCGGCCCGTTGGGCAGCACGATGGCCAGGCGGTCGTTGCGGCCGATACCCATGCCGTTGAGGGCGGACAAGGTGCGGTCCACCAGGGCGCGCAGCTCGGCGTGGCTCAGGTCCTGGCGACCGGGAGCGCCCAGGGCGGCTTGGTGGGCTGTGCCGCGCTCCAGCAGGCGGCGAAGCAAGGTTTCCATGGGGCAGGCTGGTCAGCCGGGACGGCCTGCGCCCGGGCGTGGTCTTGGACAGGACGCCGGTTTTAAGGGATAAACCCTGAGACGGTTGTAGGTATTGACCCGTGGATGCCATTCCACGATTCAGGAGGGGTTCCCGGATGGTGGTCGCGGTCAGCCCGGGGCCGTCCCAGCCGGCGCAGCGAAAGGCCGGATGGAGCGGTACACGCCGCCGCGCTGGGGCTTGGACAGCACGAGCTGCCACAGTTGCCCCTGGCGGGAGCGGAAGAAGCCCGCACAGGTCAGCAGGTAGTAGCGCCACATGCGTCGGAAGCGCTCGCCGTAGCGGTCTTTCAGTTCAGGCCAGGCGGTCTCGAAGCGGCTGTGCCAGTGCATCAGCGTGCGGTCGTAATCGGCGCCGAAGTTGTGCCAGTCCTCGATGATGAAGGCGCGTTCTGCCGCCCGGGCCAGTTCGCTGGCTGCGGGGAGGTGGCCGCCGGGAAAGATGTAGCGCTCGATCCACGGGTCAGTGCGTCCGGTCGGGCGGTCCGTGCCGATGGTGTGCAGCAGGAACAGCCCGTCGTCGGCCAGCAGGCGCCGGGCCGTGTCCAGGTAGGTGCGATGGTTTCTCGGGCCCACATGCTCGAACATCCCCACCGAGGCGATGCGGTCGAAGCGGCCGCGCAATGCGCGGTAGTCCATCAGGCGCACGCTCACCGGCAGACCGGCGCACAGCCGCTGCACATGGGTGGCCTGTTCCTGCGACACCGTGATCCCCGTCACCTGCGCGCCGTGGTGCAGCGCGGCGTGGCGCGCCAGCCCGCCCCAGCCGCAGCCGATGTCCAGCAGGCTCATCCCCGGGGCCAGTTGCAGCTTGCGGCAGATCATTTCGAGCTTGTCTTCCTGCGCCTGCTCCAGCGTCTTGGCACGGGCCCAGTAGCCGCAGGAATAGACCATGCGCGAATCGAGCATGCGTTCGAACAGGTCGTTGCCCAGGTCGTAGTGGCGCTCGGCCACGACATAGGCCTTCTCGGGCGCCTGCGGGTTGCGCCAGGCGGCGCCCAGCAGGGCCCAGCCCAGCCTCAGGCGGGCCAGGCCACCTGGTGGTTGATCCGCCCGCAATCGCAGCAGCCGGGTGAAGAACTCGTCGAGTTGCTCGCAGTCCCAGTCGCCGTCCATGTAGGCCTCGCCCAGCCCCATGGACCACTGCCGCAGCGCGCGGCCGTACAGGCGCGGGTGGTTCAGCTGAAGGTCCCAGGGCCGAGGGCCGTTGATGCGGATGTCGGCCTGCTGCAGCCAGGTGCCCAGCGTGTCCGGTACACGGGGGTGGGCCTGCAAACGGGTTCGTGCGGCTGGGGAGAGGGTCTGCATGGGGCGGACGCGGCCCCGCGCCGGGGGCAGCGCAGGGCTGGCAGGGTTGCACGCCGAAGGGGCGCTCCACCTCGCACTGTGGCGCGCCTGAAGCGCTGCCGATCAGAGAAGGCTCAACTTGTGCAGCGGTCGCCGCTGGTCTTTCGCAGCGTCTGGCCTTGCCACGCTGTCCAGGCGCCTGCAGCCTCCACCACGCGCAGGGTGGGTCCCTGGGCGTCCGCCTGCCACTCGGCCCGTGCCCGCCCGTCGGGAGCCCACAGGTGCAGGGTTGTCGTGTCCATCCGACCCAGCAGGGCCTTGAGATCGGTGGCCGGCCCGGCCTGTCCCTGCACCATCTGGAAGGGTTGGCGCAGATGCCATTGCAAGCCCGTGGCGCCGCACCACAAGCCGGCGGCAGGAGCAGGCACCACCCACAGGTGCAGTTGGCTCAGCTTTTCTCGCCCGATGTTCTTGGTGGGTGCTTCCACCGTCAAGGTACGGTCGGGTGTCCATTCGCCCATGTCCCAGTCATGCGACACCACACGCGTGCCGGGCTTGAGCTTCAGCAGGGCCGGGCGCAACTGCAGGTTCACGGCGGGCAGCAGGTACATCGTGATGACGCTGGCGGCCGTGAGCTCGGTCTTGAACAGATCCTGCTCGCGGAACTCGGCCCTGTCGGCCACCCCGGCGGCCTGCGCATTGCGCCGGCTGCGCTCGACCAGTTCAGGGACGATCTCCACGCCCAGGCCGCTCGCACCGAAGCGCCGAGCCGCCGTGATGATGATGCGTCCGTCACCGGAGCCGAGGTCGAGCACGAAGTCCTTGGCGCTGACCCCCGCCAGTTCGAGCATGGACACGGTGACGTTGTCGGGCGTGGTGATGAAGGGCACTTCCTCCATCACGGGCATGGGCGCCAGACCTTGGGCGCAGGCGTCGGCCCCAACGCCAACGCTGCCGGCCGCGATGCAGACGAGGGCGGCCCACCCGCGGCAGGCCCCCTGCCACGTCAGGGAGATGGCACCACCACGCGTACACCTGGTGTGGGGCGCGTTCATGGCGCGCTACTTGCCCCCAATGCCCAGCAACTCGACCTCGAAGTGCAGCGTGGCGTTTGGCGGTATGGGGCCTCCCGGCGTGCCCCGTTCGCCGTAGGCGATACCCGGCGGGCACACCAGCCGCGCCTTGCCGCCCACCTTGATCATCTGCACGCCTTCGGTCCAGCAGCGGATTACGCGGTTGAGAGGAAACTGCGCCGGCTGGCCACGGCTGTAGGAACTGTCGAACTCCCGGCCATCGGGGAAGGTGCCGCGGTAGTGCACGCGCACCGTGTCGCCTGCCTGGGGGCTGGCGCCCGTGCCTTCCTTCAGTGAGGTGTAGATCAGGCCGGTGGAGGTGGTCACATGGGCGGCGCCCGTGGGGGCGGCCTGGGTGGACACGGTCTGCGCGGGCGCAGGCTGCTGGGCCCCGGCAGCGAACGCCGCCAGGGCCAGCGCCAAGGCGGGTGTGTGCCGCGTCCATCCAGACGCGGCCGGCTTGCGGGCATGTGCGCTCATTTCCAGGAGTCCTTGAGGGTGGTGATGCGGTTGAACACAGGGGCTTCGGCGCGGTGGTCGATCCGGTCTGTCACGAAGTAGCCGTGGCGTTCGAACTGGACCCGGTGCTCGGCCGCAGCGCGGCCCAGTGAGGGCTCCACGAAGGCTTGCACCACCCGGCGGCTGGCCGGGTTGAGCACGCTGCGGAAGTCGCGGCCTTCGGCGTCGGGCTGGTCTTCGGTGAACAGGCGCTCGAACAGCCGCACCTCGGCCGCTACGGCGTCGTCCACCGCCAGCCAGGTGATGGTGCCCTTGACCTTCACGGCGTCCGCCCCGGGTGTGCCGCTCTTGGTGTCGGGCACCACGCGGGCGCGCACCGTGGCCACGCGGCCTTCGGCGCCGGGGTCAAAGCCGGTGCACTCCACCACCATGCCGTACTTCAGACGCACCTTGTTGCCGGGGGTCACGCTGCCGTCGGCCTGGGGCTGCGGCGGGTACAGGCGGAAGAAGCCCTTGGGCGGCACGGGCTCGAAGTCTTCGCGCTCGATCCAGACCTCGGGGCCGAGCTTGCACTGCCGCAGGCCGAGTTCGGGGCGCTGCGGGTGGGCCGGTGCCGAGCAAGGCTCGCGGTGTCCGGGGCCGAAGACCTCGCCCCAGTTCTCCAGCACCAGCTTCACCGGGTCCAGCACCGCCATCGCGCGCGGCGCCCGGCCTTCCAGATCCTCGCGCAGCGCGATGTCCAGCACGGCGTAGTCCAGCCAGATGTTGGTCTTGCTGGCGCCTGTGCCGTCGGCCATGGCGCGGATGCTCTCGGGGGTGTAGCCGCGCCGGCGCATGCCGAAGAGCGTGGGCATGCGCGGGTCGTCCCAGCCGCTGACATGGCCCTCGTCCACCAGCGCCTTGAGCTTGCGCTTGCTGGTGATCACGCCCGTGAGGTTCAGCCGGCCGAACTCGTACTGTTTTGGCAGCGGGTGTGCCAGCAGCCCCAGCCCGGCCAGGTGCTCGAGCAGCCAGTCGTAGAAGGGCCGCTGGTCCTCGAACTCCAGCGTGCAGATGCTGTGCGTGATGCGTTCCAGCGCGTCCTCGATCGGGTGCGCGTAGGTGTACATCGGGTAGATGCACCAACGGTCGCCCGTGTGGTGGTGGGTGGCGTGCTTGATGCGGTACAGCGCCGGGTCGCGCAGGTTGATGTTGGGCGAGGCCATGTCGATCTTGGCGCGCAGCACCGCCGCCCCGTCGGCGAGCTTGCCGTCCCGCATGTCGCGCAGGCGCGCCAGGTTCTCGGCCGGGGTGCGGTTGCGAAAGCGGCTGTCCGTGCCCGGCGTGTTGAAGTCGCCGCGGTTGGCGCGCATTTCTTCGGCGCTTTGCTCGTCCACGTAGGCCAGGCCGGCCTGCACCAGGGCTTCGGCGGCGCGGTACATGAAGTCGAAGTAGTCGCTGGCCTGGTAGAGGTGCGAGGTGCCGCCGCTTTGCCAGTCGAAGCCCAGCCAGTGCACGGCCTCCTTGATGGCGTCGACGTACTCCTGTTCTTCCTTTTCGGGGTTGGTGTCGTCAAAGCGCAGGTGGCACACGCCGCCGTAGTCGCGCGCCAGGCCGAAGTTCAGGCAGATGCTCTTGGCGTGGCCCACGTGCAGGTAGCCGTTGGGCTCGGGCGGAAAGCGCGTGCGGATGCGGGCGGGGTCGGGCGGGCCGGCGGCGTGGTGGGCGGCATCACCCGGGCTGCCGCCGAACGGCCGGCTGGCGTAGGTGCCGGCGTCAAGATCGCGCTCGATGATGCCGCGCAGGAAATTGCTGGGTTTCACGGGCTCGGCCGGCCCGCTGGCCTTGGGGGCCGCGGATGCTTTGGACATGGGCGGGATTCTAGGCAGGGGGAGCGTGCCGCTGCGGTGCGCCGTGCCGTGTGGATCGCTGGTGACCCGGCGCCCCTGGCGCGCGCTGCGGTGCGTTCACGGCCCCCTGTTCACGTCCCCGAGTTCAAGGGCTCGCCAGCCGCTGTCGCAAGGCTTCGATGCGGGCGCGGTTGACGCCCAGGTCGCCCTCGCCCAGGCGGGAGGCGGAGCGCACCTGGACGCGTTGGGCCACGGGGTCGAACCAGAACTCCGCGTCGTCCACGAACCGCAGCCACTTGCTGGTGTATTGAACGTACAGATAGTCCGGCCCCGCCTTCACCACCTGCGAGCCAGGCGTGGCCTCCACCAGGGAGCGCAGGCGTGCCATGGTCTGCAGAGCGTCGGCTTGCGCCGGCAGGGGCTCGATGGCGGTGTGGGCGTACTGCGCGCCCCAGATCGCCGCCTGGCTGTGCACGTTGTTGCGGGTCACGTGCGGCGGGGGCAACCGCCCACCCTGCACCCCCAGCAGGGTGGGCGGCTTGCCGCGGAACCAGCCCGCCTGCCCGGCGGCGAGCAAGAGCCCCGCCGCGGCCACGACGATGGCCAGCCCGATCATCAGCAGGGTCAGCATGGTGCTTTGCCTTTTTTTCTTCAAGGCTGCCTCTGAGGCCGGGCCATGTGGGTGGGTCATGCGCGTGGGCCTTCACAGCGCCGCTCAGCGCCGATCAGCGCCGCCGGCCGCCACCGAGCAGCGAGCCCAGCACGCCACGCACGATTTCCCGGCCCACGGCCGACCCCACGCTGCGCATGGCGCTGCGTGCGGCGGCCTCGGCCAGCCCTTCCTTGCGCCCGCCGCGTGGGCCGGTGCTGCCGAACAGCATGTCGGACAAGCCGCCCAGCAGCCCGCCGCCCGCCGCCGCGTCGGCTGGCCCGCCAGCACCGGATGTGCCGGGAAGGCCGGCAGGGGCGGCGGCGGGCGCACCCGGCGCCACGGCCGCCCGGCCCTTGAGCTTCTCAAAAGCCGACTCGCGGTCCACCGTCGCCTCGTACACGCCGGCCACCAGCGAGCCCTGGCGCAGCGCCTCGCGCTGCTGGGGCGTCACCGGGCCGATCTGGCTGCCCGGCGGCATCACGAACACGCGTTCGGTGACGGCCGGTCGTCCTTTCTCATCCAGGAAACTCACCAGCGCCTCGCCCACGCCGAGTTCGGTGATGGCCGTGGCGATGTCGAGCTTGGGGTTGGCGCGCATGGTGCTGGCTGCCGACTGCACTGCCTTCTGATCGCGTGGGGTGAAGGCGCGCAGCGCATGCTGCACCCGGTTGCCCAGCTGGCCCAGCACGCTGTCCGGGATGTCCAGCGGGTTCTGCGTGACGAAGTACACCCCCACGCCCTTGGAGCGCACCAGGCGCACCACCAGTTCGATGCGTTCGACCAGCACCTTGGGCGCGTCGTTGAACAACAGGTGCGCCTCGTCGAAGAAGAACACCAGCTTGGGCTTGTCCAGGTCACCCACCTCGGGCAGGGTCTCGAACAACTCCGAAAGCATCCACAGCAGGAAGGTGGCGTACAGCCGCGGGGCCGTCATCAGCCGGTCGGCCGCCAGGATGTTCACGACCCCTCGGCCTTCCACCGTCTGCATGAGGTCGGCGATGTCCAGCATGGGCTCGCCGAAGAAGCCGTCGCCACCTTGCTGCTCGATCTGCAGCAGCCCGCGCTGGATGGCGCCCACGCTGGCGGCGCTGACATTGCCGTATTCGGTAGTGAACTCCTTCGCGTTCTCGCCCACGTGCTGCAGCATGGCCCGCAGGTCCTTCAGGTCCAGCAGGGCCAGGCCATGGTCGTCGGCGATCTTGAACACCAGGTTCATCACCCCAGCCTGGGTCTCATTCAGGGCGAGCATGCGCGACAGCAGCAAAGGCCCCATGTCGCTGATGGTAGCCCGCACGGGGTGGCCCTGCTCGCCAAACACATCCCACAGCGTGGTGGGGCAGGCCAGCGGGGCCGGTGCCTCGATGCCGCGTTCGGCCAGCACCCGCGCGAGCTTGTCCGACACGTTGCCGACCTGGCTGATGCCGGTGAGGTCGCCCTTCACATCGGCCATGAACACGGGCACGCCGATGCCGCTGAACCCCTCGGCCAGGGTCTGCAGCGTGATGGTCTTGCCGGTGCCGGTGGCCCCGGTGATCAGCCCGTGGCGGTTGGCCAGGGCCGGCAGCAGGTGACATTCGGTGGCGCCGCGGCGGGCGACGAGGAGGGGCTCGGGCATGGGGCTTCCTGGGTACAAGGACTGCAGGCCGGGCGGCTGCAGCAGGGGCGGCCGGTAAACTCGGGGCAGTCTATACAAACCAGATGTGCCCCTGCACCTGACCCGGCCGGGCTCCCGGCCGCCGTTCCAGGCCAGGGGCGAGGAGATCCGATGGCCGGGCATTCCAAATGGGCCAACATCCAGCACCGCAAGGGCCGCCAGGACGAGAAGCGCGGCAAGGCGTGGACACGCGTCATCCGCGAGATCATGGTGGCTGCCCGCCTGGGTGGTGGTGACCCGGGTGCAAACCCGCGGCTGCGCCTGGCCATCGAGAAGGCCAAGGCCGTGAACCTGCCGGTGGACACGGTCAAGCGCAACATCGACAAGGCCACGGGCAACCTCGAGGGCGTGAGCTACGAGGAGATCCGCTACGAGGGCTACGGCATCGGCGGGGCGGCGGTGATCGTGGACTGCATGACCGACAACCGCGTGCGCACCGTGGCCGAGGTGCGCCACGCCTTCAGCAAGCACGGCGGCAACCTGGGCACCGAAGGCTCGGTGGCCTTCCAGTTCAAGCACTGCGGGCAATTCGTCTTCGCCCCCGGCGCCAGTGAAGACCGGGTCATGGAAATCGCACTGGAGGCCGGGGCCGAGGACGTGATCACGAGCGAGGATGGCTCCATCGAGGTGCTGAGCGCGCCGGGCGACTTCGAGCAGGTCAAGAACGCGCTGGAGTCTGCGGGCCTGAAGCCCGAGATCGCCGAGGTGACCATGCGCGCCGAGAACCCGATCGATCTGGCCGGGGACGATGCCGCGCGCATGCAGAAGCTGCTGGACGCGCTGGAGGACCTGGACGACGTGCAGGACGTGTTCCACAACGCCTTGATCAGCGCATGAAGGTCCTGGTCGTCGGCAGCGGCGGACGCGAGCACGCGCTGGCCTGGCGGCTGGCTGCCAGCCCGCGCTTGCAGACGGTCTACGTGGCCCCGGGCAATGGCGGCACGGCCGGTGAAACCGGGGTACGCAACGTGCCGATCACCGACCTGCACGCCCTGGCCGACTTTGCCGCCCAGGAAAAGGTGGCCCTGACCGTGGTGGGCCCCGAGGCCCCGCTGGCCGCCGGCATCGTGGACCTGTTCCGTGCCCGCGGCCTGCGCATCTTCGGCCCCACGCGGGCGGCGGCGCAGCTGGAAAGCTCGAAGGCCTTCGCCAAGGAGTTCATGCAGCGCCACGGCATCCCCACGGCGCGGTACGCCACCTTCGCCCACCCCGTGCCGGCGCATGAGTACGTGCGTGCACAGGGAGCGCCCATCGTCATCAAGGCCGACGGCCTGGCTGCGGGCAAAGGCGTGGTCGTGGCCATGACCGAGGACGAGGCCCATGCCGCCATCGACGACATGCTGGCGGCCAACTTGCTGGGCGTCCAGCACAACGAGGGCGGCGCACGGGTGGTGATCGAGGAATTCATGGCCGGCGAGGAGGCCAGCTTCATCGTGGCCTGCGACGGCGTGAACATCCTGTCGCTGGCCACCAGCCAGGACCACAAGCGCATCTTCGACGGTGACCAGGGCCCCAACACGGGCGGCATGGGTGCGTACTCCCCCGCCCCAGTGGTCACGCCCGCGGTCCATGCCCGCGTGGTGCGCGAGATCATCGGCCCCACCGTGGCCGGCATGCGCAAGGACGGCATGCCTTTCACCGGTTTCCTCTATGCCGGGCTGATGATCGATGCGCAGGGCCGCCCACGCACCGTGGAGTTCAACGCCCGCCTGGGCGACCCCGAGGCGCAGGTGCTGCTGATGCGTCTGAAGAACGACCCCTTGGACCTGTTCCTGCACGCCACCGACGGCACCCTGGACCAGCTCGAACTGCAGTGGGACCGCCGCGTCGCGCTGGGCGTCGTGATGGCCGCTGCCGGCTACCCGCAGGCGCCGCGCACTGGCGACGTCGTCACCGGCCTGCCTGTCGCATGCGACGACGCGCACGTGTTCCACGCCGGCACCGTGCGTGCCGCCGACGGCAGCGTGCGCACCAGCGGCGGGCGCGTGCTGTGCGTCACCGCCCTGGGCGACTCCGTGCGCACGGCGCAGCAGCGCGCCTACGAGATGCTCAACCCGATCTCTTTCGATGGCGCGCAGTGGCGCCATGACATCGGTCACCGGGCCATCAAGTCGCGCTGACTGCGTCTGCCTGACCCCATGAAATCAGACAGCGCCGCCCTGCGAACCCTGGAGCTTTCTTGCGCCGGGCCGCAGGAGTTGACCGGGCGGCCCGTGCAAGTCCAGGGCAACGCCTTGGCCCGTCGCGCACTGGAGCTGGCCGGGTGGCAACTGGACTTCGACGGCCTGCCGGCCCGACAAGGTGTGATCGTGGTCTATCCGCACACCTCCAACTGGGACTTCATCTTCGGCATGCTGGCCAAGTGGGCGATGGGCATCCGGGTGACGCTGTGGGGCAAGGAGTCGCTGTTCCGCATTCCGCTGTTCGGCCGCTGGCTGCGCTGGATGGGTGGCGTGCCGGTCAACCGCAGCGCGCCCGGCGGCATCGTGGCCGACATGGTGCGGCAGATGCGCCAGGCGCGTGACCGCGACGACTTCTTCTGGCTCGTGCTGGCCCCCGAGGGCACCCGCTCCCTCGGATCGGGCTGGCGCAGTGGTTTCTACCGCGTCACCCTGGGTGCCGAGGTGCCGCTGGAGCTGGCCCACTTCGATTACGGCCGACGCCGGGTGGGCGTGCACTCCTGCATCCTGCTCAGCGGCGACGCCGAGGCCGACATGGCCGACATCGAGCGTCGGGTCGGCCCGGCCCGCGGTTGCCGGCCCGAGCAGGCTTCGCCGATCAAGCTGGTCTGACCTCACGGATCTGTCCATGACCCTTCCTGACACCGCCCTCGACACCGCCACCGCCACCGCCCTCGACACCGCGCCCGTCCGCCGTTACCTGCTGGGGCTGCAGGAAAGCATCATCGCCGCCTTGCAGGCCGAGGACGGCCATGCATTCCTGACCGACGGCTGGACGCGTGAGCCCGGCGGGCGCCTGGAGGGCGACGGGCTGTCTCGCCTGGTGGAGGAGGGCGGCCTGCTGGAGCGCGGCGGCTGCAACTTCAGCCATGTCAAGGGCAGGACCCTGCCGCCCTCGGCCACACAGCACCGGCCCGAGCTGGCCGGCGCCCCCTTCGAGGCCCTGGGCGTGTCGCTGGTGATGCACCCCCGCAACCCCTATGTGCCCACCGTGCACATGAACGTGCGCATGTTCGCCGCCCTGCCCGACGGCCAGGCGCCGGTGGTGTGGTTCGGCGGTGGCATGGACCTCACGCCCTACTACGGCTTCGAGGAGGACGCGCAGCACTTCCACCGCACCTGCCGCCAGGCGCTGGACCCGATCGACCCCGCGCTGTACCCGCGCTTCAAGACCTGGTGTGACGAGTACTTCTTCCTCAAGCACCGGGGCGAACCTCGGGGTATCGGCGGCGTGTTCTTCGACGACTTCGCCGAACTCGGCTTCGAGGGCAGCTTTGCCATGATGCGTGCCGTGGGCGACGCCTTCGTCCGGGCCTACCTGCCCATCGTGCAGCGCCGGCGCCACCTGCCCTATGGCGAGCGCGAGCGCGATTTCCAGGCCTACCGCCGCGGCCGTTACGTGGAGTTCAACCTCGTGTTCGACCGGGGCACGCTGTTCGGCCTGCAAAGTGGCGGGCGCACCGAGAGCATCCTCATGTCCATGCCGCCCATCGTGAAGTGGCGCTACGACTGGCACCCCGAGCCCGGCACGGCCGAGGCCCGGCTCTACACCGATTTCCTGCGCCCGCGGGACTGGGCGTGACCGGCGGCCCGGCCCCCGGCGCCGGCGCGCGCATCGGGTTGCTGGGTGGCAGCTTCGATCCGCCGCACCTGGCCCACCTGGCCCTGGCCCGCGTGGCGCTGCAGGGCCTGCATCTGGACGAACTGCGGTGGCTGCCCGCAGGCCAGCCCTGGCAGAAGGCCGCCCGTGCGCTGCAGCCCGCGGCGCACCGCGCGGCCATGGTGCGCCTGCTCATCGAAGGCGAGCCCCGCTTCATGCTGGACGAGCGGGAACTGCGGCGTCCCGGTCCCACCTACACCGTGGACACCGTGCGCGCGTGCCGCGCCGAGCAGCCCGGGGCCGAGTTCTTCCTGATCCTGGGACAGGACCAGTACGGTCGCCTGGACACCTGGCGCGACTGGCCGGCCCTGCTGTCGCAGGTCACCCTGGCCGTGGCCGCACGCCATGGCCAGCGGCCCTGTCCCCCCGCGGCGCTGGCGGGGCACCCGCACCGTGTGGAAGTGTTGCCCATGCCCGACATGCCGCTGGCCTCCACCTCCTTGCGCGAGGCCTTGTCGCAAGGCCTTGACGTTTCTCCGATGGTGGGTGGGGCCGTCGCAGGCTATATTGCCCGACATCACCTCTACCGGGGCCCGACCCCGACCTGAATGGACATCCGCAAGCTGCAACGAGCCATCGTCGATGGGCTCGAGGACGTGAAGGCGCAGAACATCGTCGTCTTCAACACCGAGGCCCAGACACCGCTGTTCGAGCGGGTGATCATCGCCTCAGGATCCAGCAACCGCCAGACCAAGGCCCTGGCCTCCAGCGTCCGCGAGACCGTCAAGTCCCGCGGCATGGAGGTGCTGCGCATGGAAGGCGAGGACAACGGCGAGTGGATCATCGTGGACTGCGGCGCCGCCGTGGCCCACATCATGCAGCCTTCCATCCGGGACTACTACCACCTGGAAGAGATCTGGGGCGCCAAGCCCGTGTCGCTCAAGCGTGCGGCCCAGGCCCCTGGCCTGGTGAATGCTGCGCAGCCCCCGGCCCCCGCGCCCCGCAAGGCGGCCCCCAGGGCAGCCGCAACCAGGACCGCTCCGGCCAGGAAGGCGGCGGCCAAGAAGGCCCCCGCCGACAAGGCCCCCGCCAAGAAGGCGCCCGCCAAGAAGACCGTCGCCGTCACGGCGGCTGTCAAGAAACCCACCGCCAAGAAGCCTGCCGTCAAGAAGCCTGCCGTCAAGAAGCCTGCGGCCAAGAAGGCGCCGGCCCGCAAGGTGGCTCGCCCCGCCAAGGGCTGAGGCGCATGCGGCTGGTCGTGGCCGCCATCGGTCAGCGCCAGCCCTCGTGGGCCGATGCGGCGTGGGACGACTTCGCCAAGCGCTTCCCGGCGGATTGCCGGCTCGAGCTCAAGGCCTTGAAGGCCGAGCCGCGTTCGGGCAGGAGCGCCGAGCAGTGCAGGGTGGCCGAGGCGCAGCGTCTGGAGGCGGCGCTGCCCAAGGGCGCGCGGCGCGTCATGCTGGACGAGCGCGGCACCCGCATGACCACCGCCCAACTGGCCGAGCGTCTGCAGTTCTGGCGCGGTGACGGCCGCGACGTGGCCTTGCTCATCGGCGGGCCCGACGGCCTGGACCCGGCGCTCCAGACCACGGCCGACGAAACCCTGCGCCTGTCGGACCTGACCCTGCCCCATGCCCTGGCCCGCGTGCTGCTGGCCGAGGCACTGTACCGCGCGTGGTCTGTGGTGCAGGGGCATCCCTACCACCGTGCATAGGCCCCGGCTGGCGCCGCGTTCGAAGCACCGTGCCCTGATGCACCCATGTAGCCTCCATGAAGCGTCCATGAAGCCCCTGTACCCATTCATCTGGCTGGCCTCGCAAAGCCCGCGCCGCCAGGCCCTGCTGACGCAGATCGGCGTGGCGCATCGGCTGCTGCTGCCCGATGACGAGGAAGACGCCGAAGCGCTGGAAGCCGTGGAGGCCGGCGAACTGCCGTCGGCCTATGTGCAGCGGGTCACGCGGGCCAAGCTGCAGGCCGCCTTGGATCGGCTGCGGCGTCGCGGCCTGCCCGCAGCGCCCATCCTGTGCGCCGACACCACCGTGGCGCTGTGCCGGCGCATCCTCGGCAAACCGGCAGACGCGCAGGACGCCGCTGTCATGCTGGCGGCCCTGTCCGGCCGGACCCACCGTGTGCTCACCAGCGTCGCCGTGGCGACCCCATCGGCTGGGCAACGGGCGCGTGCGCCGGTGCGCCAGCTCACCCACGTCTCGCGCGTGCGCTTCGCGACGCTGTCAGCGTCCCTCATCGAGGCTTATGTCGCCAGCGCAGAGCCCTTCGGCAAGGCCGGCTCCTACGCGGTCCAGGGTGCGCTGGCCGGCCACATCGCGCACATCGAGGGCAGCCACAGCGGCATCATGGGCCTGCCCTTGTTCGAGACGGCCGAGCTGCTGCGCCGGGCGGGTGTGCGCATGGCGCTCGGGGCCGGCCCGCCCTCGCCCGCGAACCCCTAGACTCGCCCCATGGCCACGCAGGACATCCTCATCAACTGGGCCCCGCAGGAAACCCGGGTGGCCATCGTCGAGAACGGCGCGGTGCAGGAGTTCCACGCCGAGCGCGCGCTGGAGCGCGGGCTGGTGGGCAACATCTACCTGGGCAAGGTGTCGCGCGTGCTGCCGGGCATGCAAAGCGCCTTCGTCGACATCGGCCTGGACCGCGCCGCCTTCCTGCACGTGGCCGACCTGCACGCCGCGCTGCCGGCGGGCCGCCGCGCCGAAGACGCGCCCCTCGTGCCCATCGAGCGTCAGGTGTTCGAGGGCCAGACGCTGACGGTGCAGGTCATCAAGGACCCCATCGGCACCAAGGGCGCGCGGCTGTCCACGCAGGTCAGCATCGCCGGGCGCATGCTGGTGCACCTGCCGCAAGACCAGCACATCGGCATCTCGCAGAAGATCGGCTCGCCTGAAGCGCGTGAGCAACTGCGCGCCCGCATGCAGGCCCTGGTGGGCGTGCCCGAGGCCGGCGGGGGAGGGGGCTTCATCCTGCGCACCAACGCCGAGGAAGCGAGCGACGAGGAACTGGCCGAAGACATCGCCTACCTGCGCAAGACCTGGAGCCTGGTGCGCCAGCGCGCCGTCTCCAAGCCCCCAGGCACCCTGCTGCACCAGGACCTGAGCCTGGTGGAGCGCGTGCTGCGCGACCTGACCACCGAGGCCACGCAGTCCATCCGCATCGATTCGCGCATGCAGTTCGAGTCCCTGCAGGCCTTCGGCCGCACCTACATGCCGGCGGTGGTGGACAAGCTGGAGCACTACCGCGGCGAGCGCCCCATCTTCGACCTCTTCGGCATCGAGGAAGACGTGGCCCGGGCCCTGGCCCGGCGCGTGGACTTGAAGAGCGGCGGCTACCTCATCATCGACCAGACCGAAGCCCTGACCACGGTGGACGTCAACACGGGCGGCTTCGTGGGCGCGCGCAACTTCGACGACACCATCTTCAAGACCAACCTGGAGGCCGCGGGCGCCATCGCCCGGCAACTGCGCCTGCGCAACCTGGGCGGCATCATCATCGTCGACTTCATCGACATGACGCGCGAAGAGCACCGCGAGGCCGTGCTGGCCGAGTTCCGCAAGCAACTGGCGCGCGACCGCACCCGCACCACGCTCAGCGGCTTCTCTGCGCTGGGCCTGGTGGAGATGACGCGCAAGCGCACCCGCGAAAGCCTGGCCCATATGCTGTGCCAGCCCTGCCCCACCTGCGAGGGCCGCGCCCAGGTCAAGACCCCGCGCAGCGTGTGCTACGACATTCTGCGCGAGATCCTGCGCGAGGCCCG
>JBJTZN010000181.1:0-10416 GCA_046087245.1 Rubrivivax sp. | reverse complement strand
CCGAGGAGGCTGATCAGGTCCAGGGGCTGGAGGCCGGCGCGGATGACTACCTGGTCAAGCCCTTCTCCCCGCGCACCCTGGTGGCCCGGGTGCGCGCGGTGCTGCGTCGCCGCTCGCCGCAGGCATTGGACGACGCCGTGCAGATGGGTCCGCTCAGGCTGGATCCGGCCACGCGTCGGGTGACCTGCATGAACGCGCGCGGCCCGCTGGAGATCCGCCTGGGACCCACCGAGTTCCGTCTGTTGCACTACCTGCTGACCCACCCCGAGCGGGTGCACAGCCGTGCGCAGTTGCTGGACCGCGTCTGGGGTGACCACGTGTTCATTGAGGAGCGCACGGTCGATGTGCACATCAAGCGCCTGCGCGAGGCGCTTGCGGTGGCGGACTGCGCCGGGATGGTCGAGACAGTGCGCGGCGCGGGCTACCGCCTGGCGGCGCTGACCCAGGCCGTGGCCAGCTGACGAGATCGGCTGCATGGAAGGGCTCGTCTCGGGCGTCCTCGGGCTGCTGTGCTACGTGATGCTGGGCGGCCTGGCCGGCGCGGGCGTTGGCGGCTTGCTAGGCGGCGCGGGGCTGCTGGCCTGGGTGGGCGCCATCATCGGGGCGGTGGGGTTCTTGTTGCGTGACCGCCTTCGCGCGCGTCGCCTGCTGGACTGGCTGCGTGGGCCCCTGGACGTTCCGGCCCCCAGACAGGCCGGGTTTTGGGGAGAGCTGGCTTACCGTGCCGAGCGTGCTCTGCTGCGCCGCGACGAGGCGGCCCATCGCGAGCGCGACAAGCGCGAGCAGTTCCTGTCGGCCATCGAAGCCTCGCCCAACGGGGTGCTGCTGCTCGATGCCCAGGACCAGATCGAGTGGTGCAACCGGGTGGCGGCCGACCACTTCGGCCTGGACCCCCTGCGCGACGTCCGCCAGCCCATCACCAATCTTGTGCGCACGCCTGCCTTCGTGGCCTACCTGCAAGCCGGGCTGTATGCGCAGCCTGTGACCTACCCGAACCCACGCGCCCAGGGCACTGTGTCCGTGCTGATCAAGCCCTACGGGCCGGGGCTGAAGCTGGTGCTGTCGCAGGACATCACCGAGCGCGAGCGCGCGGAGGCCATGCGCCGGGACTTCGTAGCCAACGTTTCGCACGAGATCCGCACGCCACTGACAGTGCTGTCCGGCTTCGTCGAGACGCTGGCCACGCTGACGCTGCGGCCTGACGAGCAGCAGCGGGTGCTGTACCTCATGGGGCAGCAGACCGGCCGCATGCAGGCGCTGGTGGCAGACCTGCTGACGCTGGCTCAGCTGGAGGGCAGCCCGCGTCCCCAGGTGGACAGTTGGATCTCGGTGGCCGTCTTGCTGGAGCGGGCCAGCATCGACGCCCAGGCGCTGTCGGCCGGTCGCCACCAGATCGTCGTGCGCCTCGCGCAGGCCGCCGAGGTTGCAGGCAACTTCACCGAGTTGCAGAGCGCCCTGGGCAACCTGGTGACCAATGCCGTGCGTTACACCCCGGCAGGCGGCCACATCGAGCTGCGGTGGACGCTGCGTGAGGACGGCAGCGGCTTGTTCGAGGTGCAGGACGATGGCCCGGGCATCCCCCGCGAACACCTGGCCCGCCTGACCGAGCGCTTCTACCGTGCCGACAGCGGCCGCTCGCGCGAGACCGGGGGCACCGGCCTGGGGCTGGCCATCGTCAAGCACGTGATCCAGCGTCACGGCGGCGAGATCCTCATCGATTCCGAACCCGGCAAGGGTTCAGTGTTCGCGCTGATCCTGCCTGCCGCACGGGTGCGGGCGCTGCCGGGCGCGTCCGAAGGCCTCCGCCAGCCCGCCCGGGAGTCCGCTCGTGAGGCCCCGCCGGGGGCGCAGACCCACCGCCCACAGCAGCCTGCCAGGCTGACCGAGGCGCAACCGGGCTGAGGTCTGCACCGCGACCGAAGCAGCGCCTTGAAATCGTGGTCCCGTCGCCGTCTTCCGAGCAGCCCTGAGCCCGTAGCGCGCAAGAAGATCGGGGGCGGCCCGGCGCCGTCTCATGAGCCGTTGCGCCAGGCCCTGGCGCAAGTCGTGCGGCTGACCTTCCCACAAACCCGCACGGGCTGGACGTCCGCGCGCGAATCAGCCCCCAGCGCGTGACGCCCGCCTGACCAACGCCGCATCACGCGCCCTGCATGCAGGATTCAGGTTCACGAAGATCAACGCAGCATCCCATGCATCAACGGGCCAGCGCACAGGCTGCTCATGACTGGCCAAGCTCAGGTGGGCACCACGGCATCCCACGACGGCCGGCCAACCCGTGCCAGCATGGTCAGGCAGGACACCAGGCGCAAGCGCTGGGCACGGGTACATCCCGCTGTTGGCCGTCGGGCCGCAAGCGCCTGCCCCTCGCACGGCGGTCCGTTGCCGGACGCTGCGGTGTGACCTGGTTTGGCCTTGACAGCGCGCAGGAATTGTCAAGAGACTTTCACATTTGGACGGTCTACTCGGGTGTGTATTTGTCAACTCCGAGGCCGCGCATGTCCGCTCCAACCCCCGAACTCGACGCCATTTGCAACGATTCCGACAACCCGTACTTCCAGGACGTCCTGAGGGAGGCCTTGGCCAGCCCGAGCCGCCGGTCCTTGCTGCGCGGCGGTCTGGGTCTGGCGAGCTTGGCCGTGCTGCCGGGTTGCGCCACCGTGATGGGCGGCGCAGGCTCCAGTCCGGCCAAGGCCTTGGGATTTCCCAGCGTCGCCAAGACGCTGGTGGACGACGTGACCTTGCCCCCGGGCTACCGCTACGCCGTGCTGCACGCCACGGGCGATGCGCTGATGCCTTCGGTCTCGCCTTACTCCAACGCCGGCCTGGAGGCGGACGACTGGTCCATGCGCGTGGGTGACCACCACGACGGCATGGACCTGTACTTCATCGACGACAAGGGTCGCTACACCGAACGCGATACCGGCCGCGCCGTGCTGGCCGTCAACCACGAGAGCTCGGCCGACGCCTTCTTCATGCACCCGAATGGCCAGACCTCCAACGGGGTGTCCGGCAAGAAGTTCACCCAATTCGGTGACTGGGACCTGGGCACGCGCCCCGCCGCCGAGGTGCTCAAGGAGATCAATCACCACGGTGTGTCGATGGTGGAGATCGTCAAGACGCCGCAGGGCTGGCGCATCAAACCCGACTCGCCCCTGAACCGGCGTGTCACGGCGCAGACGCCCGTGCGCGTGGCCGGGCCGCGTGCGCACATCGACGCCATCCGCACCCAGATGGTCACCCGCTGGGACACCGCCGGCGGCATGGCCCGTGGCACGCTCAACAACTGCGGTCACGGCAAGACGCCCTGGGGCACCTATCTCGGCTGCGAGGAGAACTGGGCCTTCTATTTCGGGATGACGGCCGGCGGGGCGGCACTGTCTCCCCGCGATCTGGCGTCGCGCCGGCGCTATGGCGTGGTCAGCGCGCCGCCCGCTGCGAATGCCCAGCGCGCGATCAGCCAAGGCTGGCACACGGTCTCCGCCACCGACGACCGCTTTTCGCGCTGGAACGCGGCAGCGCCTGGCCGCAACGCCGAGGCCGACTTCCGCAACGAGGCCCACACCTTCGGCTACAACGTCGAGATCGACCCGCTGGACCCCAACGCCACGCCTGCCAAGCGCGTGATCATGGGCCGCTTCGCGCATGAGGCTGCCGTGTGCAGCCTGCCCGAGGCCGGCAAGCCCCTGGCCTTCTACATGGGCTGCGACGCGCGCAACGAGTACATCTACAAGTTCGTCAGCGCCGCCGCCTGGGACCCGAAGGACATCGGCGGCGGCATCGCGGCAGGCGACAAGTACTTGAACGAAGGCAAGTTGTACGCAGCGCGCTTCGATGCCAGCGGCCAGGGTGAGTGGGTGGAACTGACCTTCGCCGACCCGCGCATTGCCAACTTCGCCGGCTTCAAGTTCGAGAACCAAGCCGACATCTACATCCACACCCGGCTGGCGGCCGACGCGGTGGGCGCCACCAAGATGGACCGTCCCGAGTGGGGCGCCGTCAACTACCGCAACGGCGAGGTGTACTTCGCGCTGACCAACAACAGCGCGGCCAACCGCACCCCAGGGCGGGTCGATGCCGCCAACCCACGCGCCTACATGGACGTGGATGGCAAGAAGGGCATGGGCAACCCCAACGGCCACATCATCCGCTTCCGCGAGGACGGCTTCGCAGCCACCTCGACGAAGTTCACCTGGGACATCTTCCTGTTCGGTGCGGAAGAAGATGCCGGTGAGGCCAACCTGTCCAAGCTGACGGCCGGCAACGCGTTCTCCTCCCCCGATGGCCTGTGGTTCAGCAAGGCCACCGGCATCTGCTGGATCCAGACCGACGACGGCGCCATGACCGACGAGTCGGGCTGCATGCTGCTGGCTGCCCTTCCGGGCCAGGTGGGCGACGGCGGCAAGGTCACGGTGAACAACCGCATGCTGGTCAACGGCGTGGAGCAGACCGGCACCCAGGAGACCTTCATCGGCGCCACGCTGGGCGAGGCCAAGCTGCGCCGCTTCCTGGTGGCGCCTCCGGGTGCCGAGGTCACCGGGATCGCCGAGACGCCTGACGGCCGCACGCTGTTCATCAACATCCAGCACCCGGGCGAGAACACCAAGCCCGGTGGCGCGCCCGAGAGCCTGTGGCCCGGCAACAAGGGCTACGGCCGCCCGGGCCGTCCGCGCTCGGCCACCATCGTCATCACGCGGGAAGACGGCGGCGTGATCGGGGCTTGAGGTCCGCCGCCGGTCAGCCCCGCCGCAGCTGCGGCGCTTCACCCTGTGTCGCGGCGCGAGGGTGAAGCTGCCTGATACCCTGCCCGGCGCTCACCACCTCGGCTTGGGTCTGGCCTGTGGCAGCTTGTCGAAGGCACGCCGAAGATCCAGGTACTCCTCGCACTGCAGGCCGCACAGGCGCTCCAGCGCCTGCAGGTGCAGCAATGCCCGATCCCTCCGACCCAGGATCAGCATGAGTTCCCCGCGGTACTCGTGCGCGCCCAGGTGACCGGGGTCCAGGGCGAGCGCGCGGTCGTAGGCGGCTTCTGACTCGGCATACCGGCTCAGTTGGCGAAGGCTGAAGCCCATCAGGTTGTGACCGTCGGCGTCGTCGGGCTGCGCCGTCAGGTGGCGTTGCAGCAGCAGGACGGCCCGCTCCCACTGGCCGTTTCTCACCGCATCCCGGCTCTCCCGCATGGCGCGCTCTTCTGGCGGCGGAGCGCGTGTGGGCGTGTCGGCGGCGCGGGCCGTGCTGGGATGCAAAGCCGCCAGGATCAGCGCGGCTGTCAGCCATCCGGGGGTGTGGCTCCATTTCATGGATTCAGCTTAGGCCGTTGCTTGCCCGGGCGCAGGTCGTGCCCGCATGCCCAGGTTGAGTGAAGGGCCTGCACGACACCACGTTCCAGACCACGCTCTGCGCCACGAGCTCGATCGCGGGGGCTTGTCACGAGATCGTCACGTGCCGTTTCTATCGTGTCCGCATGTCTGTCGACCACGCTCCCGCCATCCTCGTTCACGCCGTGTCCAAGACCTTCAGCACGGACGGGGGCCGCCGCCGGGCGCTCGCTTCGGTGTCGTTCTCGGTACGGCCTGGCGAGCGTGTGGCGCTGCTGGGTGCCTCGGGGTCCGGCAAGTCCACGCTGCTGCGAACTCTGTGTGGACTGGAGACTCTGGACAGCGGGGAGGGACGCATCGAAGTCCACGGTCAGTGTCTGCAGCGGGGTGGCCGCCTGGATCCGCAGGTGCGGCAGATGCGCCGCGGCATCGGCATCATCTTCCAGCAGTTCAACCTGGCTGGCCGGCTGTCGCTGCTGACCAATGTGCTCACTGGGGTAGCAGCCGAGACACCGCTGTGGCGCTCGCTGACCGGTCGCTTCACCCAGGAGGACCAGGCCCGGGCGCTGGACGTCCTGAGGGCCGTGGGCCTGCTGGAGCAGGCTTTCCAGCGGTCGTCCACCCTGTCCGGCGGCCAGCAGCAGCGTGCGGCCGTGGCCCGCTGCCTGGTGCAGGGCGCCCGCCTGCTGCTGGCCGACGAACCCGTGGCATCGCTGGACCCGGAGTCCACCCGGCGCGTGATGGACCTGCTGCTGGAGTTGAACCAGACGCGGCGCATGACCCTGCTCATCAGCCTGCACCACGTGGCGCTTGCGCGGCGCTATTGCGAGCGCGTGATCGCGCTGCGCCAGGGCGAACTGGTCTTCGACGGTCCGACCTCGGCGCTCACGCCGGACTTTCTGCGCAACCTCTACGGAACCGCTGCCGACGAGTTGATCGACGAGTCACCGCCCGTCCAGGCCTCACCGTCCTTGCATGCAGGCACGCCAGCACCGGGCGAAAGGCACGACCTCTTTCCCGAAGCCCGCGCGGCTTGATTCATCCTTTCCGCCTATCAGGAGTCCCATCGTGACCACGCGCCTTGTCCGTTCCCTTGCCGCCCTGTCGCTGGGCGCTGCCACCTGGGCTGCGTCCTGGGCCGTGCAAGCCCAGGAGATCAACTTCGGCATCATCGCCACCGACGCGGCCAACGTGCAGCGCGAGCGTTGGGAGCCCTTCTTCCGCGACATGGAGAAGAAGACCGGACTGACGGTCAAGTCCTTCTACGCCCCGGACTACGCCGGCGTGATAGAGGCCATGCGCTTCAACAAGGTGCAGGTGGCCTGGTACGGCAACAAGGCCGCCATGGAGGCGGTGGACCGCGCCAACGGCGAGATCTTTGCGCAGGTCCGGTTCACGGATGGGAGCTACGGTTACCACTCGCTGCTGATCACCCATGTGGATTCGCCCTACCGGACGCTGGACGATGTCTTCAAGAACGCCAAGAGCATCAACTTCGGCATCGGTGACCCGAATTCCACGTCGGGCTTCCTGGTACCCAGCTTCTACGTGTTCGCTCAGAACAAGGTGGACCACCGTACGGCGTTCAAGACCATCCGCGGCGCCAGCCACGGCGTGAACATGCAGGCGGTGCTGGCCAAGCAGGTGGACGTGGCGGCCAACAACACCGAAGAGATGGACAAGCTGGAGAAGACGCGTCCTGACCTGTTCAAGCAGGTGCGCGTGATCTGGAAGAGCCCGCTCATCCCCAGCGACCCCTTCGTCTGGCGCAAGGACCTGGACCCTGGCGTCAAGGAGAAGGTCCGCAACTTCGTTCTCAACTACGCCAAGACCGACCCGCAGGAAAAGAAGATCCTGAACAACATCTACAGCTATGACGGCTTTCGTCCCTCCAGCAACGACCAGCTGATCCCGATCCGCGAACTGGAACTCTTCCGCGACCGCAGCCGCGCGGAGGCGGATGCCAAGCTCAGTGCCGACGAAAGGGCCAGGCTGATTGCCGAGATCGACCGCAAGCTCGCCGCGCTGAGGAAGTGACCTGATGTCGGCCGGCGCAAGCGCTCACCCTCGTGCCGAGCCCTCGGCGCAGTCCCTGCAGATGCTGCAGGAGCGCGCCGCCGCCCAGCGTCCGGGCTGGCTGTACTACGCGGGCTGGGCGGCGATGCTGGGCTTCCTGGCCTGGGCCTGGAAGGGCGCGGAGATCCGCCCTCTGGACCTGGTGCGCGACGCCGGCAACATCCACACCTACGCAGCCGAATTCTTTCCGCCCGACTTCCGGGACTGGCGGATCTACCTGCGCGAAATGGTGGTGACGTTGCATATCGCCGTGTGGGGGACCCTGCTCGCGGTGGTGGCGGCCGTGCCCTTGGGGCTGGCTGCCTCGGCGAATGTGGCGCCTGTGTGGGTCCACCAGCCCGTGCGTCGACTGATGGACGCCTGCCGTGCCATCAACGAGATGGTGTTCGCCATGCTGTTCATCGTGGCGGTGGGGCTGGGCCCCTTTGCCGGGGTGCTGGCCTTGATGGTGCACACCACGGGCACGCTGGCCAAGTTGTTCTCCGAGGCGGTGGAGGCCATCGATCCCCGGCCGGTGGAGGGCATACGGGCCTCGGGCGCCCACCGGCTGGTCGAGATCGTCTATGGGGTGATCCCTCAGGTGCTGCCGCTGTGGGTGTCGTTCACGCTGTACCGTTTCGAGTCCAATGTGCGCTCGGCCTCGGTGGTGGGCATGGTGGGCGCGGGCGGCATCGGGGTGGTGCTGTTTGAGGTGATCCGCGGATTCCAGTACGCACAGACCTGCGCCGTGCTCATCATCCTGGTGGTCAGCGTCAGCCTGATCGATCTGGTCTCCGCCCGGCTGCGCCAGCGGTTCCTGTGACCGTGTCGGACGTCGTGGGCTTTCAGTGGCGCATGCCGGTGGACGTGCGCTTCGGCGCGGGCTGTACTTCCGAACTGGCAGAGCGATTGGGTGAACGGTCGGCGGTGGT
Organism: Rubrivivax sp.; assembly: GCA_046087245.1. Taxonomy (GTDB): domain Bacteria; phylum Pseudomonadota; class Gammaproteobacteria; order Burkholderiales; family Burkholderiaceae_C; genus Rubrivivax. The sequence goes on along the minus strand of JBJTZN010000181.1, from coordinate 2,114 downwards.
TATGGCCTTCGAGCCCGCCACCGCGCTGGGCTGGCGGGCCCGGTGGACCTCAGACCTTGGCCAGCGGCTGCGCGCATGGGTCGAGGTGCCGGACGGCCTGTCCAGCATGGCCAGATGCCGCGAGTTCGCCGAACAGGTGTGGCCTGTGCTGGCGGCAGAGCCCGGCACCGTGCTGATTGCGCTGGGCGGCGGCACCACGCTGGACATCGCGAAGGTGCTGCGCTGTCGGCCTGTGGAGGCTGACCCGCGTATCGACCACCTCTCGGAAGTTCGCCGTCGCACGCATCCCGCAGGCTTCGACCGGGTGGCCGATGCCCTGCGGGGCACGGCCCCCTGGCCGGCTCTCGATCTGGCACCGCTGTGGATGGTGCCCACCACGGCCGGCACGGGCAGCGAGGTGACCCGTTGGGCCACGGTCTGGGACACCGACGTCGAGCCCGCCCAGAAGCGTTCCTTTGACGAAGCCTTCGGGTTTGCGGATTGCGCCTTTGTGGACCCTGCCCTCACGCACAGCTGTCCCGCTGCGGTCACCCGCGACACGGGTCTGGATGCGCTGTCCCATGCCCTGGAGGCGATCTGGAATCGGCATGCCAATCCCTTCAGCGACGTGCTGGCCGTCTCGGCCGCGCGAAAGGTGCTGACCTGGCTGCCTGTGGCGCTGCGGGAGCCCGCCCATGTGGAAGCCCGGTCGGCCCTTTCGCTGGCATCGCTGGAAGCAGGCTTTGCCTTCTCGCAGACCCGCACGGCGCTGGCGCATGCGCTGTCCTACGCAGTGACCTTGGAGCAGGGCGTGCCCCACGGCCTGGCCTGCGCCCTGTGGCTGCCCACGGCGTGGCAGTTGGCACAGGGCCGTGATGAGCGGGTGGACCGACTGCTCAATCAGGTGCTGGCAGCCCTTGACGGCACCCCTGGAGCTTCCCAAGGTGCCCAGCGCCTGCAGGCCTGGCTGAACTCGGTAGGCGTTTCGTGCGACCCTGCGGAGTACGGCGTACTGGACGCCGAAGGGCGCATCCGCGAAGCTCTGAGTTCACCCCGGGGCCGCAACTTCATCTCGGGCTGAGCGCGCCGCCCGCCCTGCAGGCTCAGCCAGCTACCAGCTTGCGCCCAGTGGCATCTGGCAGCATCTTCCAGGTCAGACCTTTGGCCATGGTGAAGGTGCGCGAAGACACGGTGTTCAGGTACGCCCAGTCTGCCGTGCAGGCGCTGGGCGTGGCGGTCAGCACCATGTTGCCGCGGCGTGCGGTGTCGCGGTGCCGCATAGGGCCGATCGACTGCGTGAGTGCAGCGGCAAAGATGGTCAGGTTCTCGTTCGGAAAGTAGGTCTCGAATCCGGGCGACGTTACGCCAGGCGTGGCGAACTCCAGCCCCACTCGGCGGCCGGTCAAGTCCTGAAGGTCGTTGGCCCAGGGGTTCTGGGCATCGCCTGCGCCGAGAGCGAACACTCTTTCTTGACTGTCGCGCACTTGTTTGACAAGACTGTGGTCCGGCGCGGACTTCGGTGAAATCTGCTCGTCGGTGTCCACGGTGGCATTCGCGTGACATGGTGGCAACAGCTTGGGTCCGCAAAGACGCCGTAATCGACCTGAACATCGTCAAGATACGTTGCGTGCCTCGTTGATGAGCATCAAGTGAGGCCTGTCCTCAAGTTCGAAACTGCGTGCTCTGGCGGTGTTGGCGTCGTGGGCCGCCCGCTGGTCGTTCAATGTTCTGGCGCAAGACGCACGGTTGAACACATCAACCACCTCAGTTGCGGGAGAGCAGCATGGCCAAGATGAGAGCAGCAATCTTCGTGGAGCCGGGGCGCGTCGTGCTGGACGAGAAGCCTGTTCCGGATGTCGGTGTGCTGGATGCGCTGGTGCGGGTGACCACCACCACCATTTGCGGCACCGATGTGCACATCCTCAAGGGTGAATACCCCGTGGCGAGGGGGCTGACCATTGGTCACGAACCGGTGGGCGTGATCGAGAAGCTCGGCTCAGAGCTTGTGAAGTATTCCGGCGCGCCCGAGCGGGCGTTCCAAAAGGTGCCGATCGAGGCGCAAAGCACAGCCGTAGCTCGGGCTACGGCGAGCATTTGCAACGACGAGCGGGGCCGTTTGGGGCGGACGAGCGGGT
>JBJTZN010000180.1:0-42402 GCA_046087245.1 Rubrivivax sp. | reverse complement strand
GATCGCCGTAATGGAGCCAGCGGCGGATCGGCGTAATGGAGCCAGTAGCCGGTAACTGAGCAGCGTCCCGGATCGAGCGGGCCGTCTCTACCCTGGGTGCCTTTTGCACCCAGGAGCAGCAGATGGCACGCAGGAGATTCGAGATGCACCACATTCGTCAGGCCCTGCTGCGCATGCGCCAGGGCGACTCCGACCGCGACATCGCGGCGGCCAGGATCATGGGCCGGCGTAAGGCCGGCGACCTGCGCTGCGTGGCCGCGGCCCAGGGCTGGCTCGATGCAGTCTGCACGCTGCCCAGCGATGAGGCCATCGTCCAGGCTCTGGCGTCCCCGCGCCGGGCGGCCTCCACCGTCTCCAGCCTGCAAGCCCACCGCCAGACGGTGCGGCAGTGGATCGAGCAGGGCGTCAGCGGCACGGCCATCCACCTGGCTTTGCAACGAGGCCATGGCTGGTCGGGCAGCTACTCGGCCGTGCGGCGCCTGGTGGCTGACATCCGGCTGGCCCTGCCCCAGGAGGTGACCTGTCGTCTGGAGTTCGCCCCGGGCGATGCGGCCCAGGTCGACTTCGGGGCCGGGCCCGTGCTCACCCACCCCGACGGCTGCCAGCGCCGCACCTGGGCCTTCGTGATGACCCTGGCCCACAGCCGCCACCAGTACGTGGAGTTCGTGTGGGACCAGACGGTGGCCACCTGGCTGGGCTGCCACCGCCGCGCCTTCGGGTGGTTTGGCGGCGTGCCCGCTCGCGTGGTCATCGACAACGCCAAGTGCGCCATCACCAAGGCCTGCGCCCAGGACCCGCTCGTGCAGCGCGCCTACGCCGAGTGCGCCGAAGGCTACGGCTTCAAGATCGACCCCTGCCCGCCGCACGATCCGCAGAAGAAGGGCATCGTGGAGTCCGGCGTCAAGTACCTCAAGGGCAACTTCCTGCCGCTGCGCGAGTTCCGGGACCTGGGCGACCTCAACGCCCAGGCTTGGCAATGGGTGATGGAGACTGCAGGGCTGCGCTGCCACGGCACCACGCGCCAGCGGCCCCTGGACCTGTTCGCGCTGGAGCGTGCCTTGCTCAAGCCGCTGCCGGCCATCGCGCCGGACCTGGGCACCTGGCACCAGGTGACGCTGCACGAGCACTGCCACCTGCAGTTCGAGCGGGTGCTGTACTCCGCGCCATTCACCCTGGTGGGCAGGGTCTTGTGGCTGCGTGCCACCGACACCATCGTGGCGCTGTACGAAGACTACCGCCACGTGTGCACCCACGTGCGCCATCTGCGCCCAGGCCAGCGCGTGACGCTGCGCGAACACCTGCGGCCACACGCCCAGGCCTTCTTCGCGAACGACCGCCAGTGGTGTGCCGAGCAGGCCGCCCATGTGGGGGGAAGTTGCCTGACGCTGGTCGAGCGTCTGCTGGGCGACAAGATCCTGGAGCGGCTGCGCGCCGCGCAAGGGGTGCTGGGCCTGCGCAAGACCTACGGCGCACAACGCCTGGAGGCCGCCTGCGCCCGGGCCCTGGCGCACGATTCACCCTTCTACCGCACCGTCAAGACCATCCTGAGCACCGGTGCAGACCGGCAGCCTCTGGCCCAAGCGCCCACCCCGCCCGGCTACGCCAGCCCCACGCGCTTTACCCGGCCCGCGGCCGAACTCTTGCCCCCAACGCCGCAGCACCTGCATTGAACACGCGGCCCAACCCTGCAAGGAGATCGTCCATGAACCTCAACCCCGCCCCCGAGCTCGCCCCGCAGCTCAAGCAGCTGCGCCTGTCAGGCATCCTCGACTCCCTGGAGGCACGCAACCGCGAGGCCATCCACGGCAAGCTCGCCTACACAGACTTCCTGGCCCTGCTCATCAGCGACGAGGTCGCCCGGCGTGAGCAGAAGAAGTTCACCTCTCGCCTGCGGCGCGTACAGTTCCGCACCACCAAGACGCTGGATCAGTTCGACTTCGACCGGCTGCCGCAACTCAACCGCGCCCTCGTGCACGACCTGGCCACCGGGCGCTACCTGCATGAGAAGGCCCCCGTGCTCATCGTCGGGCCGTGCGGCACAGGCAAGTCCCACCTGGCCCAGGCGCTCGGGCACTGCGCCGTTCGCCAGGGGGTGGACGTCATCTTCACCACCTGCGCCACGCTCACCCACAGCCTGAACGCCGCACGCGCCACAGGCGCTTACGAGCGCAAGCTCGCCACGCTGGCGCGCGTGCCGCTGCTGATCATCGATGACTTCGGGCTCAAGCCCTTGCGTTCGCCGGCCGACGAGGACCTGCACGACCTGATCGCCGAACGCTACGAGCAGGCCTCGACCATCGTCACCAGCAACCTGGACTTCCCCGAGTGGGATCAGGCCTTCCCCGCCAACCGCCTGCTGGCCAGCGCCAGCCTGGACCGGCTTCGCCACAACGCCTACTGCCTCGTACTCGATGGGCAGTCCTACCGCGCACCCAAACAGGTCTCCAGCCCCAGCCGTCCAGGACCCGCAAAAGCCTCAAAATAACCCCGTCCAGCAACCCCTTCGGGACGTCTGTTCAGACCCTAACAACTGGCTCCATTACGCCGAACATCCCTGGCTCCATTACGGCGATCCGTGACACTAGGTCACGCGAAGCAGCAGCTGACTGGATCCCGAAGCGCGCCATCAGGTCAGCGCGACGCACCTCGCCCAGGAAGCGAAGCCTGAGCTCGATGTGCTTCAGCCTGTCCCGCTGGGACTGAGGTATCTGGGTAGTTGGGCCTGGATCAGCGTTCATGGCGATGGGGCAGCGTGGTGGGAGACTGTTCGTCGCTTGGCTGCCTCATGCGCCGAATCGCATCAAAAAGATACGATGTCAAGATCAAAAAAGCTCCAACCTCTCGTTCCCATGGACGCTCCCCGCGAGACAAGGCACTCCAGCAAAAGCACGCTCAATCTCATAATGCGGAATTTGTCCGACGGGCTTTCTTTGGTCCCGACGGACTTTATTTGTTTCCGTCAATTCGCGGCACAAGCCGCCCACGGTCATTCGACCGTAACCGACTTGGCCAGGTTGCGTGGCTTGTCAACGTCCGTCCCCCTTGCGCAGGCGGTGTGGTACGCCAGCAGTTGCAACGGCACCACGTGCAGGATGGGGGACAAGGCGCCGTAGTGTTCGGGCAGGCGGATGACCTTGACGCCTTCTTCGGGGGTGATGTGGGTGTCGGCGTCGGCGAAGACGTAGAGCTCGCCGCCGCGGGCGCGCACTTCCTGCAGGTTGCTCTTGAGCTTTTCCAGCAGGGCGTCGTTGGGGGCCACGGTCACCACGGGCATGGCGCTGGTCACCAGGGCCAGGGGGCCGTGCTTGAGTTCGCCAGCCGGGTAGGCCTCGGCGTGGATGTAGCTGATTTCCTTGAGCTTGAGCGCGCCTTCCAGGGCAATGGGGTAGTGCAGGCCGCGGCCCAGGAACAAGGCGTTTTCCTTGCGGGCGAACTCCTCGCTCCAGGCAATCACTTGGGGCTCCAGCGCCAGCGCGGCCTGCACGGCCACGGGCAGGTGGCGCAGGGCCTTGAGGGCGGCGGCCTCGGCCGCGTCGTCCAGCCGGCCGCGCACCTGGGCCAGGGCGAGCGTCAGCAGATACAGGCCCACCAGCTGGGTGGTGAAAGCCTTGGTGGAGGCCACGCCGATCTCCACGCCAGCGCGGGTGATGAAGTGCAGCGCGCACTCGCGCACCATGGCGCTGGTGCCCACGTTGCACAGCGTCAGCGTGTGCGGCATGCCGAGCGATCGGGCGTGCTTCAGCGCGGCCAGGGTGTCGGCGGTTTCGCCGCTCTGGCTGATGGTGACCACCAGGGTCTTGGGGTCGGGCACGCTGTCGCGGTAGCGGTACTCGCTGGCAATCTCCACCGTGGTGGGCATGCCGGCGATGGATTCCAGCCAGTAGCGCGCGGTGGAGCCCGAGTAGTAGCTGGTGCCGCAGGCCAGGATGAGCACGCGGTCCACGGCCTTGAAGACGCTGTAGGCACCGTCGCCGAAGAGCTCGGGCGAGATGCCTTCCACGGCGTCCAGCGTGTCGGCAATGGCCTTGGGCTGCTCGAAGATCTCCTTCTGCATGTAGTGCCGGTAGGGGCCCAGCTCGGCCGCGCCGGTATGGGCCTGCACGGTGCGCACGGGGCGCTGCACGGCCTGCCAGCGGCCGTCGGCACCCTGGGCGCTGATCCAGGTCTTGCCGATCTGCAGGTCCACCACGTCGCCCTCTTCCAGGTAGACGATCTGATCTGTCACGCCGGCCAGGGCCATGGGGTCGGAGGCGAGGAAGTTCTCCCCCGAGCGCTCGCCTGTGCCGATGCCCAGCACCAGGGGCGAGCCCTGGCGTGCACCCACCACGCGCTGCGGCTCGTCGCGGCAGAACACGGCGATGGCGAACGCCCCCTTCAGGCGGGTGGTGGCCTGCTGCACGGCCTCGAACAGGTCGCCCTGGTAGTGCTGGTGCACGAGGTGGGCGATGACTTCGGTGTCGGTCTGGCTGGTGAAGACGTAGCCGCGGCCGCGCAGCTCGGCGCGCAGCTCGTCGTGGTTCTCGATGATGCCGTTGTGCACCAGGGCGATCAAGCCGGATGCGCCTTCTGCCGCGTTCGGCCCGGGCGAGAAATGCGGATGGGCGTTGCGCACCGCCGGCACGCCGTGGGTGGCCCAGCGGGTGTGGGCGATGCCGGTGCCGGCGTGGATGCCGTCTTCGTCCACCTGCGTCTGCAATTCCGCCACGCGCGCGGTGCTGCGCGCCCGCCGCAGGGCGCCGCCCTGGTGCACGGCCACGCCGCAGGAGTCGTAGCCGCGGTACTCCAGGCGCTTGAGGCCTTCCACGAGGATGGGGACGATGTTGCGGGTGCTGACCGCGCCGACGATGCCGCACATACAGAAGGCTCCTGCTGACTGAGTGGAGGTGATTCTGAGACGGCATAATAGAAAGAAGATTGCGTTTCGTCTTACTCTATGCAAGAAAGAGACCGTAAACTGTTCGCATGATGAATTCTTCCAATTGAGTGACTATTCTGGAATTTTGTGTCTCTCATGATCGAACTTGACGATACCGACTGGAGCCTGCTGCACCTGCTGCAGCAAGACGCCGCACGCTCCAACCAGGCCCTGGCCGAGGCGGCGGGGGTGTCGCCGGCCACGGCGCTGCGCCGGGTGCGCCGGCTGGTGGATGCGGGCGTGATCGAGCGCCAGGTGGCGCTGCTGAACCCGGCCGCCGTGGGCGCGGGCCTGGCCGCGCTGGTGGAAGTGAGCCTGGACCGCCAGGGCGCCGAACACCTGGACGCCTTCGAGGCCCGCGCCGTGGCAGACGCCGCCGTGCAGCAGGTCTGGCGCGTCAGCCCCGGGCCGGATTTCGTGCTCGTGGTGCAGGTGGCCGACATGCCGACCTACCAGGCCCTGGCCCAGCGCCTGTTCACGCAGGACGCAAACGTGCGCAACGTGAAGGCCTTCTTCAGCCTGAAGCGAGCGAAGTTCGTGACGGCGGTGAGCCTACAGAAAGGTGGCGGCTGAGACGCCGAAGCGCTCCCCTAGGGCTCGGATCTGGCGTACGTTGAGTTCCCGCTTGCCGGACAAGATTTCTGAGACCACCCCCTGGCTGCCCAACTCGGGCAGGTCGCCCTGCCGCAGGCCGTGCTGCGCCATCAGAAAAGCCAGTGCGTCGCGGCCATGGGTTTGCGGCAGGACGTGATGGGAGGCCTCGAAGTCCTCCACGAGATCCCCCACCACATCTGCCAATTCCATGGCGGGGTGCGATTCATCTGAACCCGCCACCTCCAGCAAGGCCTCCAGCGTGGCCACCATGCGCTGGTAGTGCGCCTCGTCCCGGATGGGCGCAATGTCGGTCAGCCGCCGAAACTGCGACCAGGCCGGCAAAAGGTTTGCAACGTCGACATGGGCATTCATGACTTCCAGGCTCCTCGGTCGTAGTCGGTGTGCGTCAGCACCGCCTTGATGTAGACGATCTGCTTCTCAAACCGGATGTGTGCAATCAAGCGGTACTTGTTGCCACCCACGTTGAACACCACCAGATCCCCCACCTTGTCTACCGTGTTGAAGGCAGCTTTCAGTGCCGCCCAGGTGTCAAACCGGTTCTTCTCGATCACCCGACGCCAACCTTGCAGCGGCCCGTGTGCCGGCGGGTGCTGCGCGGCAAAGGCTCGCAGTGCGCTGTTGCTGATGATCTTCACGCCCGAATCATCTCATGGCGAGATATTCGGCCTGTCTTGGCTGCAGGAAAAGCAAGAGCGCCGCACGAGGACGGCCCCGCAGAAGCCTCGTGAAGGCTCGGCATGAGCCCACACCCCAGTGCGAAACTTCCCCGCATGAAACCCTTTCGCATCGGCGCTGGCGCCGGCTACGCGGGCGACCGGATCGACCCCGCGCTGGCCCTGGCCGAGCGGGGCGGGCTGGATGCGCTGGTGTTCGAGTGCCTGGCCGAGCGCACTATCGCGCTGGCGCAGTTGCGCCGCGCGCGGGACCCGGCCCACGGTTACGACCCGCTGCTGCAGGCGCGCATGCGCGCCGTGCTGCCGGCCTGCGTGCGCCAGGGCGTGCGGGTGATCAGCAACATGGGCGCGGCCAACCCGCAGGCCGCCGGGCAGGCTGTGCTGGCGGTGGCACGCGAACTGGGCCTGCCGCGCCTGCGCGTGGCGGTGGTGACGGGCGACGACGTGCTGGACTGGGTGCGCGCGAACGACGTGGAACTGCTGGAGTGCCCTGGGGCAGCGCACGCCTCGGCCCTGGGCGAGCGGCTGATCTCCGCCAACGCCTACCTGGGCGCCGAAGCCTTGCTGCCCGCCCTGGCCACGGGGGCCGACGTGGTGATCACCGGCCGCGTGGCCGACCCGGCGCTGTTCCTGGCGCCGCTGATGCACGCCTTCGGCTGGCGGGGTGACGACTGGCCGCAACTGGGCCAGGGCGTGCTGGTGGGCCACCTGCTGGAATGCGCCGCCCAGGTCAGCGGCGGCTACCTAGCCGACCCCGGCCACCTGGACGTGCCGGACCTGCAGGACGTGGGCTTTCCGCTGGCCGAGGTGCAGCCTGACGGCAGCGCGGTGATCACCAAGCTGGACGGCACTGGCGGCCGGGTGGACCGGCTGAGCTGCACCGCCCAGCTGCTGTACGAGATCGAGAACCCGGCGCGCTACCTGCAGCCGGATGTGGTGGCGGATTTCTCCCGCGTGCAACTGCAGGAACTGGGCCCCAACCGCGTGCGCGTGTGGGGCGCGGGCGGCCAGCCCCGGCCGGCGCAGCTCAAGGCCACGGTGGGCTACCGCGACGGCTGGATCGGCGAGGGCCAGATCTCCTACGGCGGGCCGGGGGCGCGTGAGCGCGGCACGCTGGCGCTGCAGGTGCTGCAACACCGCCTGCAGCGCCTGGGCCTGGGCGCGGCCGAGCAGCGGGCAGAACTGATCGGCGTGAACGCCCTGCATGGCGATGGACGCGGCGGCATCAGCGGCAGCATCAGCGGCGATGGAGGAGACGTTGGGAGCGGTACAGGTTGCGGCGCCGAACGGGCTGCCAACCGGGACGCCACCTACACCCCCTACGAGGTCCGCGCCCGCCTGGCCGTGCGATGCGCGAGCCGCGAGCAGGCCGAACAGGTGGGCCAGGAGGTGGAGGCGCTGTACGTCAACGGCCCGGCTGCCGGCGGTGGCGTGACGCAGTCGGTGCGCGAGGTGGTGGCCGTGGCCTCGGCCCTGGTGCCGCGCGAGGCCGTGCAGCCCCGCGTGCAGGTGATGGAGTTGTGACGATGAAGCTGCAGGACATCGCCATCGCCCGCTCGGGCGACAAGGGGGACCGCGCCACGCTGAGCGTGATCGCGCGCCAGCCCGCCGACTACCCGCTGCTGGAGCGCCTGCTCACGGTCGCAGCCGTGAAGGCCCATTACGCCGGCATCGTGCGCGGCGAGGTGGAGCGCTACGCCCTGCCCCACCTGGGCGCCGTGCACTTCGTGCTGCACGCGGCGCTGGGCGGCGGCGTCACGCGCTCGCTGGCGCTGGACGCGCACGGTAAGGCACTGAGCGCGGCGATCCTGGACCTGGCTTTGCCCCTGCGGGCCACGGTGCCACCGACGGCCCCGGACAATGCCGCCGCTGTCGCCGCGTCTGGACCGCCAACCCTACCAGGAGACCTTCCGTGACCCCCATCAACCGCCGCCTCATGATCGTGGCCGCTGCCAGCCTGTGCAGCGCCGCCGCCCGGGCCCAGCCCTACCCCAACAAGCCGATCCGCGCGGTGGTGCCCTTTGCCGCCGGCAGCGCGACGGACCAGATCGGCCGCGCCTTCGCCGAGAAGATGTCGCAGACGCTCGGCCAGCAGGTCGTGGTGGACAACAAGCCCGGGGCCAGCGGCATGCTGGGTGCCGACATCGTGGCCAAGGCACCCAACGACGGCTACACCCTCCTCATCGGCACCAACAGCACCAATGCGGCGCTGAAGTTCCTGATGAAGAAGTTGCCCTACGACCAGGACACTGCCTTCGCCCCCGTGGCCTACATCGGCTCGGTGCCGCTGATGGTGGCGGTGAACATCGACTTCCCCGCCAAGACGCTCAAGGAATTCGTGGACCAGGCCAAGGCCAAGCCGGGCCAGGTGAGCTTTGCCTACGCCAGCACCTCGCAGCAGGTGTCTTCCGAGATGCTGTCCAGCATGGCCGGCATCAAGATGGACGCCATCCCCTACAAGAGCGGCCCCAACGCCATGACCGACCTGATCGGCGGCCAGGTCAACATGTTCACGGCCGACTTCGCCGTCACCGTGCCGCAGCACAAGGCCGGCAAGATCCGCGGCCTGGCCGTCACCTCCAGCAAGCGCGTGGCGGTGGTGCCGGAGTTGCCCACGGTCAACGAGGCCCTGGGTCTGAAGGACTACGAGCTGATCGCCTACTTCGCGGTGTTTGCCCCGGCCGGCACCCCCGCAGACGTGATCGCCAAGCTGAACCAGGCCGTGAACGCCGCAGCCAACAGCAAGGACATCCAGGACAAGTTCGCGCCCAACGGCTTCTCGGTCGAGCCCGGCACGCCCGAGGCCCTGGCGCAGCGCAACCGCATCGAGACCGCCAAGTGGGAAAAGGCCATCCGCGAGGCCAAGATCGAGGCGCAGTGACCTGAAAGCGGGGGCCGCCCGAGCGCGGCGCCCCGTCAGCAGCTTGCGGCGTGCTTCATTGACCGAAGCGGGCTGCGGGGGCCGGGGCCACAGCGGGGCTCCACCACCAGCTCAAGGGCACGGCCACCAGCCGTTCCGAGAACGCTACCCGCTCGCGCCCGCCATACAGAACGATGCCGCGCCGAAAGGCCTCGGGCTCCGAGTCCTGCAGGTGCCTGAGGCCCTTGAAGTCGCTGGCGTCCACGCTGGCGCTGGCCTTGACCTCGATGCCCGTGAGGCGGCCGGCGCGGTCTTCCAGCAAGAAGTCGACCTCCACGCCCGCCTGCGTGCGGTAATGCCACAGCGTCAGACCTCGGCTTGAGAAGGCTAGGTGCTGCTGCAGCTGCGCGGCCACGTAGGTTTCTACCAGGCCACCCGGCAAGCCCGGGGCCCCACCTGCTGCCAACCGGTTTTCATCCAGGTGGGTCAACAGGCACAGCAGTCCGGTGTCCGGCACGAAGACCTTGGGAGACTTCACGAGGCGCTTGCCCGGGTTGCGGGCCCAGGCCGGCACCAGGTTCACCAGGAACAGGGTCTGCAACAGGGCGAAGTAGCGGCGCAGGGTGGTCTGCGGCAGGCGGGTGGAGCGTGAGAGCTCGGCCAGGTTCAGCTGGCCGCCGCTGCGAACCGCCAGCAGTTCCAGCAGGTGCGGCAATTCAGACAGTTGATCCAACTGGGCGAGATCGCGGACATCGCGCTGCAGCACGGTTTCCACATAGGCATCGAGCCACGCTGCGCGACGGCGGTGGGTGCTGCGTGCCACCACTTCGGGGAATCCGCCCTTGAGCAGGGTGTCGGCCAGCGTCGCGCGGTCGCAGGGCACGGGCTCGATGAGGTCTGTTGCACCATCGAACAGCGCTTCAGCCCGGTTCAAGCTGGCCTGCCCCTGAAGTTCCGCGGACGACAAGGGCCACAAGGTCAGCACTTCCATGCGTCCGGCCAGGGTATCCGCCAGGCCCGGCAGCAGCAGCACGTTGGCGGAGCCCGTCAGCAGAAAGCGCCCGGGCTGGCGGTCACGGTCCACCGCGGCCTTGAGGTCCAGAAACAACTCCGGCGCCCGTTGCACTTCGTCCAGAGCCACCGGCCCCTGCAAGCCGGCCACGAAACCGGCGGGGTCCCCCCGGGCGGCGGCGAGCACCACACGGTCGTCCAGGGTCAGGTACCGGCGGCCTTGTGCTGAAGCCAGCGCCTGTACCAGGGTGCTCTTGCCCGTTTGCCGCGCACCATTGAGCAACACCACCGGGGTGTCGGCCAGCGCCTCTGTCAGCAAAGGCTCCAGGTGTCGTTTCAGCATGGATTTCGGCTTATTTTCGTCCACTAAATGGACGATTTTACGCCGCAGCCTTCACCCCGCGCGCAGCACCGCCAAGCCCTTGAGGTACTCGCCTTCGGGGAAGACCAGGGTGGTGGGGTGGTCGGGCGCGCCTTCCAGGCGCTGCAGGAGGGCGCCGTCCACGCTGGCATCGGCGGCCGCGCCAGCCACGATCTTGTGGAAGAGCTCGGCGCCCACGCCACCGGAGCAGGAGAAGGTCAGCAGCAGCCCGCCCGGGGCCAGCAGCTTGAGCGCCAGGCGGTTGATGTCCTTGTAGGCACGGGCGGCGCGCTCGGCGTGCGAGGCCGTGGGGGCGAACTTCGGCGGGTCCAGCACGATGGCGTCGAAGCTCGCGCCCGCCTGCAGTTGCTGGCGCAGGAAGGCGTTGACGTCGGCGTCCAGGGCCTCATGCCGCGCGGCGTCGAAACCGTTGAGCGCCACGTTGGCACGGGCCTTGTCCAGCGCCGGGGCGGAGGAATCCACGCTCACCACCTGCTGCGCGCCGCCGGCCAGCGCCGCCACCGAGAAGCCGCCGGTGTAGCAGTAGCAGTTCAGCACCCGCTGCAGGCCGAAGTGGCGCACCCACCGGGCGAACAGCGCGCGGTTGTCGCGCTGGTCCAGGTAGAAGCCCGTCTTGTGGCCCTGGGCCACGTCCAGGTGCAGGCGCCAGCCGTGCTCGCGGATGACGAGGTCCGTGGGCCCGTCGCCCCGCAGCCAGCCGGCGCGCGGCTCCAGGCCTTCCAGCGCGCGCACGCCGGAGTCCGAACGTTCGTACAGGCGCGTGCAGCCGGTGGCCGCCAACAGGATGTCGGCCAGCGCATCGCGCCAACGCTCCATGCCCGCCGACAGGAACTGCGCCGACAGCACCTGGCCATAACGGTCCACGATCAGTCCGGGCAGGCCGTCGGCCTCGCCATGCACCAGGCGCACGCCGTCGCTCTCGATGGGCAGGCGCGCGCGCAGCGCCAGCGCGCGGGCGATGCGGCGCTTGAAGAAGGCGTGGTCCACGCGCTCGGCCTCGTCGAAGGTCCAGGCGCGCACGCGGATCATGGAGCTCGGGCTGAAGGCGCCCCAGCACAGGAACTGCCCTTCGGAGGATTCCACGCGCACGGTCTCGCCCGGGTCGGCCTTGCCGCGCTCGACGCTGCCCTGGAACACCCAGGGGTGATGGCGCAGCAGGGAGCGTTCCTTGCCTTCGCGCAGGCGGATGATCTTCATCGCGGAGCCTTGGTGATGTCGTGTGGCGGCCGGCAACCCCAGCGTGGACGAACGGGTCCGGTCAGCCCCGCCCGGCTCATGGCGAGGTCTTGGCCTTGGCCCGCGGATGCGCCTTGTCGTAGACCTGCGCCAGGTGCTGGAAGTCCAGCCGGGTGTAGACCTGCGTGGTGGCGATGTGGGCGTGGCCCAGCAGTTCCTGCACGGCGCGCAGGTCGCCGCTGGACTGCAGCAGGTGGCTGGCAAAGCTGTGGCGCAGCATGTGCGGGTGCACGTGCGTGGGCAGCCCGGCCTGCAGCGCCAGGGTCTTCAGACGCGATCTCACCTGGCTGGCGGTCAGGCGCGTGCCGCGCCGGCTGACGAAGAGCGCCGTTTCGCCGGTCCGCGCGAGCTGTGCGCGCGCCGCGCTCCAGGCCGCCAGCGCTTCCAGCGCCGGGCGCCCCACCGGGACGCTGCGCCGCTTGGCGCCCTTGCCCAGCACATGAGCGGTGGCGTCGGGCGCATCCACCCAACCGGAGGCGGCGGCCCCGGGCTGCGCGTCCAGACCCACCAACTCGCCCACCCGCAACCCGCAGCCGTAGAGCAACTCGACGATGCAGCGGTCGCGCAGGGCCAGCAGGGGGTCTGCGGACGTGGCTTGAAACGACGCCAGCGCCACGGCCTGGTCCACGGCCAGTGCCTTGGGCAACGGCTTGGGCGCCTTGGGCGCACGCAGGCCCGCCACCGGATTGGCCGATACGGCGCCACTGCGCCCCCACCACTTGTACAAGCCGCGCCAGGCCGACAGGGCGATGGCGATGCTGCGCGGGCCGAGGCCGCGCTCGCGCAGGGTGGCGCTGAAGCGGCGCACGTGATGGGGTTGCACATCCCGCAGGGCCACGGAGCCCGCCTGCGCCGCGGCCTGCAGCCAGCCCAAGGCGTCGCGGTACATGGCCACGGTGCGCTCGGCCAGGCGGCGCTCGACGACCAGGTGCTCCAGATAGCGGCTGATCTCCGGATCCACCGCCTGCGCCGCGGACGCCTGCGTCACGGGGGCCTCAGGCGGGCGCACGCCGCAACCGGGACAAGCCGGCACTGGCGATCTCACCCACGCGGGTGAGGAACTCCGTGCCCATCTCCGCGCTGTAGCGCATGGGGTCGGGTGAGCCCAGCACCAGCAGCCCGAAAGTGGCCACGCCGCCACCATCGCCCGCGTGGCGCAGCGGCACCATCGCAATGGAGGCCGTGGGCAGGCCGTCGGCGTCGGCCCTCAGCCAGGAGGCGGCCTCGAATCCCGACCCGGGGCCGCAGTAGGGGCTGCCCTGGCTGGCCGCCATGACGCGCACGTCCTCGCTGATGCCCTGGGCGAAGTTTTCCTGCGCGTAGGCGGCGTCCACGTCCCACAGGCGAAGCGCCCCTTGCGGGATCAGGAACCGGTGCTTGAGTTCGGCCACCACCCGCCCCGGCAGCTCCGCCGGGTTCGGGGTGGTGAGGAGGGCGCGGGTCCACTGGTGCAGGCGCTCTGACATGGCCATGTTCTCCTGGCCATGGCGGATCATCTCGATGATCTTCATCTCCAGCCCCTTGATGCGTTCGCGCAGCATCTCCATCTGCCGCTCCTGCAGCGACACGGCGCGATGACCATGCGGGCTGGTGAGCTGGATGGTGCCGAGCAGCGCGGCCTGCCGCTCGAAGAAGCCCGGCGTGTGCACCAGATACTCGGCGATGTCCTGCTCGGTGATGCCTTGCAGTGGCGCGGCTGCGGCAGAAATGGGGGGGCCGGGGGGGATACTCATAACTCGATCTCTCCTTCGAACACGAATTCGGCCGGCCCGCTCAACAACACGGGGGCGTCCAGGCGCTGCGTGCCAGCCCACTGGACGGTCAGACGCCCGCCCAGGGTCTGCACCTCCACGCGCTCGTCCAGCCAGCCCAGGCGGATGCCGGCCACCACGGCGGCGCAGGTGCCGGTGCCGCAGGCCAGGGTCTCACCGGCGCCGCGCTCGAACACGCGCAGACGCACCTGCTGGCGGGACAGCACCTGCAAAAAGCCGGCATTCACGCGCTGGGGAAAGCGCGCATGCCGCTCCACCAGCGGGCCCACGCGGTCCACGGGTGCGGTGTCCACGTTGTCTACGCGCTGCACGGCGTGCGGGTTGCCCATGGACAGCACGGCCACATCCACCGTGGATCCGTCGGGCAGCGCCAGGGGCCACAGGGGGAAATCCACCGACCCGCCCGAGGCGGCGTGCGCAGCCGAGGGCAGGCGCGCGGCATCGAAAGGCACCTGCGCCAGATCGAACTCGGGCGCGCCCATGTCCACGCTGACGCGCCCGTCCTCGCCTTCGCGCAGTTCCAGCACGCGGTTCATGGTCTGCACGCGCACCTCGCGGCGGGTGGTCAGCCCCTTGGCGCGCACAAAGCGCAGGAGGCAGCGTGCGCCGTTGCCGCAGTGCTCCACTTCCTCGCCGCTGCTGTTGAAGATGCGGTAGCCGAAGTCCACCGCGGGCGTGGGCGGGGCGTCGACGATCAGGATCTGGTCGGCGCCGACACCGAAGCGACGGTCACCCAGATGGCGGGCCTGCGCGGCCGACAGGGCCAGGGGCGAGCGCGTGGCGTCGATGACGACGAAGTCGTTGCCGGCGCCCTGCATCTTGGTGAAGCGCAGGTTCATCGCTGGAGATTATCGGTAGAGCGAGGCCTGCCCCGGCGGGCGCGTCTTGAAGCGCTTGTGCACCCACAGGTACTGCGCCGGATCGCGCAGGATCTGCGTCTCGATGAAGGCGTTCATGCGCGCGGCATCGGCCACGGGGTCGGCGGTGGGCCAGTCGGTCCAGGGCTCCAGGAAGTGCACGCGCCAGCCCTGCCCGCCCGGCAGGATGTCCACCACCACCGGTTGCACCACCATGTCCAGCAGGCGCGCCATCTTTGACGGCGCCAGCAGCGTGGCCGCAGGCACGCCGAAGAAAGGCACGAAGGCGGAGTCCTTGGGGCCGTAGTCCTGGTCGGGCATGTTGAAGAAGGGGCAGCCCTCGCGGATGCGCTTCATCACCTGGCGGATGGGCACGCCGCGCGGGTAGGCCTCGCCCCGGCCAAAGCGCAGGCGGCCCCGCTTGAGCACCGCGTCCAGGTAGGCATTGCTCTGGGTCTGGTAGATGTCCACCCCCGTGCGCTCCTGAAACAACTGCGTCGCGGCGCCAGCGACCTCCAGCCCCAGGAAGTGAGGCACCAGCCACATCACCGGGCGCTGGCTGCGCTGCGCCAGCGTCACATCGCCCTCCACCCGGATGAGGGACCGCAGACGCTGCGCAGGGGCGTACCACAGCAGCCCGCGCTCCAGCAGGCTGCGCCCCAGCAAGGCGAAGTGCTCGCGCAGCACGCGGGCGCGCTGCGGGGCGTCCCAGTGCGGCAGGCACAGCTCCAGATTGCGCTGCGCGATGGCTCGGCGCTGGCGCGCGCACCGCAGCAGCACGGCGCCAAAGCCGCGGCCGATGCGCGCCTGCAGCGACAGCGGCAGGTGCTGCAGCAGCCGCAGCAAGGCCACGAGCAAGCGGGCAAGAAGGTTCATGAACATCGACAGCAGGTGCGGGTTGGCGGCAGCTCAGGGCGTCGTGCGCGGCTGCTTGTAGCGGTGGTAACCCCACAGGTACTGCGCGGGGCAGCGAAGGATGAGCGACTGCATGGCACGGTTGATGGCCGCGGCGGCCTGCAGCGTCCAGGCCTGCTCGCCCAGGGCCTGCGGGTCGGGCCAGGGCTGCTCCCAGGCCGACATCTTCACCACATGGCCCCGGCCGGCCGGCAGGCGCTCGCACCAGCTCAGCAGCACGGTGGCGCCAGTCTGGCGGGCCAGGCGGGCGGCCAGCGTCATGGTGTAGGCCTCACGACCGAAGAAGGGCGCCCACACGCCTTGCCCCTGCGGCGGCACCTGATCGGGCAGCAGGGCCACTGTGCCGCCATCGCGCAGCGCCCGCATCAACTGCCGCACGCCCGCCAGCGAAGCCGGCGCGGAGGACAGCCCAGGCCGCGCGCGCGCAGCCTCCTCCATTTGCCGCAGCCAGGCCTGGCGCGCCGGGCGGTACAGCACCGTGATGGGTTGCCGCGGCCCGAAACGCTGGGCATAGGCGTGGGCGGCCACCTCGAAACTGCCCAGGTGCGGCGTCAGGATGAGCAGCCCGCCGGGGCGGCCGATGGCCTGTTCGATCAGCTCCGCGCCCTCCCAGCGCACCGGGTCGGGCACGGGGGCGTCGCCAGGGCGCAGCCACAGCCGGGGCAGCTCCAGCGCCATGCGTCCGGCCTCGGCCACGGCGCGGCGCCGCGCGCGCGCGCTCACGCCCGCCCGGTCGGCGTTGTCGCGCAGACGCCGCCGATAGGCCGGCGACAGCAGCCACACCATCCAGCCCAGCAGCGCCCCGACGGCATGCAGAGATCTCAGCGAGCGGCGGGACAGCCAACGGACGAGCCAGGACATGGTTCTATACTTCAGGTCATCGCCGAGTTAAGGACAACTTGCGGGGCGATGCAGCCGGATAAGCCGGCTGGCGGGATAGAGCCCTGCTCTCGAGCCCGGAACCGCTAAAGCGTCGCCGCTTTCCAGGAAACCCCTGACCGGCTACGCCGATCAACCCACCCTACCTGGAGCACACAAGTGGCAAGAGATTATCTGTTCACCTCGGAGTCAGTGTCCGAGGGTCACCCCGACAAGGTCGCCGATCAGGTCAGCGACGCCATCCTCGACGCCATCTTCGCGCAGGACAAGTACAGCCGCGTGGCTGCCGAGACCTTGTGCAACACCGGCCTGGTGGTGCTGGCCGGCGAGATCACGACCAACGCCCACGTGGACTACATCCAGGTGGCGCGCGACACCATCAAGCGCATCGGGTACGACAACACCGAGTACGGCATCGACTACAAGGGTTGCGCCGTGATGGTCTGCTACGACAAGCAGTCCCACGACATCGCGCAAGGCGTGGACCACGCGAGCGACGACCACCTGAACACCGGCGCCGGCGACCAGGGCCTGATGTTCGGTTACGCCTGCGACGAGACCCCCGAACTCATGCCCGCGCCCATCTACTACGCGCACCGCCTGGTGGAGCGCCAGGCCCAACTGCGCAAGGACGGCCGCCTGCCCTTCCTGCGCCCGGACGCCAAGAGCCAGGTGACGATGCGCTACGTGGACGGCCGGCCGCACTCGATCGACACCGTGGTGCTGTCCACCCAGCACAGCCCCGACCAGAGCGAGACCGCAACCAAGCTCAAGGACAGCTTCTACGAGGCGGTGATCGAGGAGATCATCAAGCCGGTGCTGCCCAAGGAGTGGCTGCAGAACACGCGCTACCTGGTCAACCCGACCGGTCGCTTCGTCGTGGGTGGTCCGCAGGGCGATTGCGGCCTGACCGGGCGCAAGATCATCGTGGACACCTACGGCGGCGCCTGCCCGCACGGCGGCGGCGCGTTCTCGGGCAAGGACCCGTCCAAGGTGGACCGATCGGCCGCCTACGCAGCGCGCTACGTGGCCAAGAACGTCGTGGCCGCGGGCCTGGCACGCCAGTGCCAGGTGCAGGTGGCCTACGCCATCGGCGTGGCCCGCCCGATGAACGTGACGGTCTACACCGAAGGCACCGGCGTCATCCCCGACGAGAAGATCGCCGCGCTGGTCAATGAGCACTTCGACCTGCGTCCCAAGGGCATCATCCAGATGCTGGACCTGCTGCGCCCGATCTATCAGAAGACCGCCGCCTACGGCCACTTCGGCCGCGAAGAACCCGAGTTCACGTGGGAACGTACCGACAAAGCTGCGGCCCTGAAGGCCGCAGCCGGGCTGTAAGCCCGCCGCGCGCCTGGCGCGCGGTCTGTCGGTACGTGGGCTGCGCTCATATCGCGAGAGCGATGTGAGCGCGGACCAGAGAACGGATGAGGAGCAGGCTGATCCTGCGCCTGCAACGTGGGGACGGACCAAGGTACCGACCGCCACTCACCCGCCCTCTAGCACCACCCCATCCGGCCCCAGCTTCAACACCCCGCCGTCCACCATCTCGTCGATCAGTCCGGCCGCCCAGGCGCGAGCGGGCAAGCCCGTGACTTGTCCGTAGCGCCGCCACAGCGCCTGCAGCAGCGGCGTGGCCGCCGCCCAGTTCTGCAAGGCGTCGAGCGTCTGCCGTTGCTCCTCCATCATGTGGTACTTCACCAGCACGCGCAGGGCGTGGCGGGCGTGACGCGCCGGATCGGCCTGGAAAGCAGACAGGCGAGAACGTGCTCGTGCCAGCGCGCCGGCTACGTCAGTGAAAGGCGCACCGTGGCCCGGAATGACCACCCGAACGGGCAGCGTGGCGATGAGGTCCAGCACGGCACCCACATCCTCGAAGCCCGGCTCGCCCTCGACTTCGGGGAAGACGACGCCAAAGCCGTTTTCCCACAGCGCATCGGCCGAGATCAGCACACCGTGGGCGCGGTCGAACAGCATCACCGAATCCGGATCGTGACCCGGGGCGGCAATCACTTCCCAATCGCGACCGCCGGCGCGCAAGGGCCGTGCCAGGCTCAGTTCATCGTCAGCCTCGAAAGGGGCGCAACGCTGGCCGGAGCGGTCGTGCGTCAGGCGCACCTGGTCCCATGCACGCACCACCGGGAGCATGCCCGGGCCCACGCTGATGGGCATGCCGAAGGCGGCCTTCAACGCCGCATTGCCACCGCAGTGATCGGAGTGCAGGTGGGTGTTCACCAAGTGCACCAGACGCCCGCCCCTCAAGGCATGCTGGACCAGCTCGCAGGTCTGGGCCGCATGGTTGACATGGCTGGCGTCCACCAGCACCGCGCCTGGCTCACCCGGTGCCGGGTGGATCAGCACGTTGTTGGACGACAGCCAGCCGCGCTGCAGGACCGTGAGACCTGCCATGCACGCCCCAAGGTCTGGCAGTGGGTTCGCGAGAGCGTCTGGGCGTGGGGCGTGCATGTTCATCAGGCGGCAGTGTGCGCCACCGGCCGCTGAAACGCCGCCAACGCCGAGCCCAGGGCCAGCGCTGCGGCGCTGAAGGCGAAGCCTCGGACCAGGCCACCGGGGCCGTCGGCGATCCAGCCCACGACGCTGGGGCCGACGATCTGGCCGAAGGCGAAGACGATGGTGAACGCGGCGATGCCGGAGGGCCACACGGCCTGTGGCGTGTTGTGGCGCACCAGCGCCGTGGTGGAGGCCACGACCGACAGGAACACGCCTCCAAAGAGCAGCCCGGAGGCAAACACCACCAGCACGCCCAGACCTGCCGAGCCGCCCAGCAAGGGCAGCGCCGTGGCCACTGCCAGCAGCCCGTTGAGCAGCGACAGCGGCAGCCCGCTGCGGTGGCGCTGCAACAGCCCGGCCCACAGCCAGGACGAGGCGATGACGCCCAGGCCCAGCAGCACGTAGAAGGCCACCACCGTGCCCGCGCTCAGGCCCTGCTCGCGCAGCAAGGTGATGATGAAGGTCATGTAGCCGATGTAGCCGATGCCGAACATGCCGTAGCCGGCCAAGCCGAAGGCGAACGGCCGCCACGTGAAAGGCGCGCGTGGGGCGCCAGGCGCGGGGGGTGCAGCCAGCGAGCCCGTGCCCGCGGCCGTGCCCAGCGACAACAGCAGCGCCAGTGCACCCAGCGTCACCCAGGCCACGGGCCAGCCCAGGCCGGCGGACTCCAGCAGCGGGGGCACCCCCAGGGCGGAGGCCACGATGCCCAAGCCCACGCCGCCGTAGTAGACGCCCAGCAGCAGGCCCGAGCGCTGTGGCGCGCGCTGCGCCAGCCGTGCGGCCAGCAAGCCGCCCCCCACGAAGCTGGCCGCGCTGGCCATGCCGCAGCCCAGGCGCAGCAGATAGAGCACCGCGTCATCGCGCGTCACCGCGTGCAAGGCCAGCAGCACCGCGGCGGCCACGCCGCCCGCCAGCATGAAGTGCCGCGCATCGAAGCGCCGCAGCAGGCGTGGCGCCAGCAGCGCACCGAGCAGGTAGCCCGCGGCGTTGACGGTGTTCATCGCGCCGGCGGTGAAGTAGCTCCAGCCTAGATCGGCGCGCATCGGCGGCAGCAGCAGCGCATAGGAAAAGCGCGCCAGTCCCAGCGACACCGCCGCGGCCAGGGCCAGCGCCGCGGCGATGGCCAGCTCGCCGTCTGGCGCGACGGCGGGGCGGGTGTTCATGCGTGAGCAGCGGCCTGGCGCGCCCGCAGCAGCGCCTGCGCCAGCTCGGCAAAGCCCTGGCCGCGCTCGGCCTGGGTGATCCAGGCGGGCCAATGCGCCAGTTCGTCGGCAAAGCGGCGGAGGTTGGCCACGCCCACGCTGCAGGGAAAGCGCTCGAACATCACCTGGTCGTTGGTGGAGTCGCCCACATAGACCCACTGCGCCAGTTCCTGTTCCAGATCGCGGCCAAACAGCCGGCGCAGCATCCACTGCGCGCCCGTCCACTTGCTGTGGTCGCCAAACCAGCCGTTGACGTGGATGGAGCTCACCGTGGCGGTCATGCCCTCCTGGCGCATCACCGCCACCACGGCGGCGATGTCCTCGGGCGCCAACTGCGCGAACTCGCTGTGGTCGATGGCGATGTCGGTCACGCGGCCGGCGCTGTCGCGCGCGAGCGCCGCGCCGGGCACCTCGCGCACGATGCGGCGGGCCGCGGCCTGCAGGCGCTGGGTGTTGTGCGCCCGGGTGGCGGCGTCCTGCGCAAACTCGGTGTGTACCTCGGCGCCGTCGCGCCACAGCGCCACGGCGCCGTTCTCGGCCACCAGCGCCGCCACCGGCCATTCGCGGGCAAAGGGCTCGCTCCAGCCCAGGGGGCGGCCGGTGATGGCGATGACCGGCACCCCGGCCGCGTGCAAGGCGTGCAGCGCCTGCAGCGCCGTGGACTCGATCTGCCCGTCACGGGTGAGCGTGTCATCGATGTCGGTCATCACCCCGTGAAGGCTGCGCAGCGCTTGCAAGGGCGCTTCTCGCAGCGGGCGCGCCGGCCGCGGGGCCTGTGGCTGTACAAGTTGGCGGGTCATTGCGGCGGATTGTCACGCCCTGGCCGCACTCGCGAATAGAATCCAGAGCATTCCGAGGAGCGTTGCAACTCCCGCCCAGCCCACCCAGGGTTCAGGCGCAGGGAGCCAGGCTCGGAACCTTCCTTTGCAACCGCGCTCACCCGCACGTCCGATCCGTGGGTGAGTGAAGCAGACCTCCTGACTTCGTCTTCCCGGCCCGGGCCGCGGGTTCCTCAACGTTGACAGGAGTCTGACCATGTATGCTGTTCTGAAGCCGCTGCACACCAGCGACTACGCCGTTGCCGACCTCTCGCTGGCCGAGTGGGGCCGCAAGGAGATCAAGATCGCCGAGACCGAGATGCCCGGTCTGATGGCCATCCGCCAGGAGTTCGCGTCCAAGCAGCCGCTCAAGGGTGCGCGCATCACTGGCAGCCTGCACATGACCATCCAGACCGCCGTGCTGGTGGAGACGCTGCAGGCCCTGGGTGCCGAAGTGCGCTGGGCCTCCTGCAACATCTTCTCCACGCAAGACCACGCCGCCGCCGCGCTGGTGGTGCACGGCACGCCCGTGTTCGCTTACAAGGGCGAGACGCTGGTGGATTACTGGGACTACACGCACCGCATCTTCGAGTTCGGCGCGGCCGGGTCGGCCGGTGAAGGCCCCAACATGATCCTGGACGACGGCGGCGATGCCACGCTGCTGATGCACCTGGGCAAGCGCGCCGAGAAGGACGCCTCAGTGCTGAACCATCCCACCAGCGAGGAAGAGACCTGCCTGTACGCCGCCATCAAGGCCAAGCTGGCGCAGGACGCCACCTGGTACAGCCGCAAGAGCGCGCAGATCATCGGCGTGACCGAGGAAACCACCACGGGCGTGCACCGCCTGAAGGAGATGAGCGCTGCCGGCACGCTGATGTTCCGCGCCATCAACGTCAACGACTCCGTCACCAAGAGCAAGTTCGACAACCTGTACGGCTGCCGCGAGAGCCTGGTGGACTCCATCAAGCGCGCCACTGACGTGATGATCGCCGGCAAGGTGGCGGTGGTGGCCGGCTACGGCGACGTGGGCAAGGGCAGCGCCCAGGCACTGCGTGCTCTGTCAGCCCAGGTGTGGGTGACCGAGATCGACCCCATCAACGCCCTGCAGGCTGCGATGGAAGGCTACAAGGTCGTGACGATGGAGTACGCCGCCGACAAGGCCGACATCTTCGTCTCGGCCACGGGCAACAAGAACGTGATCCGCTACGAGCACATGGCCGCCATGAAGGACGAGGCCATCGTCTGCAACATCGGTCACTTCGACAACGAGATCGACGTGGCCGCGCTGGACAAGTGCCAGTGGGACGAGATCAAGCCGCAGGTCGATCATGTCATCTTTCCCGACGGCAAGAAGATCATCCTGCTGGCCAAGGGCCGCCTGGTGAACCTGGGCTGCGCCACCGGCCACCCCAGCTTCGTGATGAGCTCCAGCTTCGCCAACCAGACCATCGCCCAGATCGAGCTGTTCACGCACAGCGACTACTACGAGAACGGCAAGGTCTACGTGCTGCCCAAGCACCTGGACGAGAAGGTGGCGCGCCTGCACCTGAAGAAGGTGGGCGCCATGCTCACCGAGCTCACCGACGAGCAGGCCGCCTACATCGGCGTGCCCAAGCAGGGGCCGTACAAGGCGGACACGTACCGCTATTGAGCGGCATCTATCGCTCTTCGAGGTTCGAGCCTTGGCGGAGACTTCCGAATCGGATCTAATATGCATCCGATTTGGATTTTCCCGGGCTTGGGCCCCGGCAGGGAGGGCATGATGGCTGTGAATATCTCCATCAAAGGCGTTCCAGAAGGCCTGGCGCAGCGACTGCGGCAGCGCGCTGAGCGCAACCATCGGTCCCTGCAAGGTGAACTCATGTCGATCCTGAACCAAGCGGTGCAGGAGGAACCCGAGCCGGACCGTTCAAGGCACGCATCCGTGACGACCTCAACGCCTTTGTCGCCCAGCGCGGGGGGCGCTCGCAGCTGGGTTCAAGGGTGGAAATCCATCGAATATCTGGCTGCCGAGCGGCGCGCGGTGGGGTGGCAGCCCGACCCCTCCCTGGCCAACGCGCCTCTGGCGGTGGACATCATCCGCGCCGATCGGGACAGCCGATGAGGCTGACGTTCGTTGAGGCGTTTCTGAATGCCACGCCACGGGCGGGAGGCGTCATTGGAGGTCTTCGCCCATGAAGCGCCCCCTGTTCGTGGCCGAACCCTTGGCCCACTGGATGGCTCGTCCGCCAGCGGTCGTCGATTGCAGCATCCTGGCGTCCTACCTTTGGTGCGAACCGCAGGCGGACGAAGCCGAGCGTTTGATGACAGGTTTGAGCCTGCAGGCCCCCGTGCTGCTGAAGTACGAAATCGCCAACGTCGCGCGCAACAAGCTGCGATCCGGGGCCACACCCGCTGCAGCGCGTGCGGGAGTCGATGCCTTGGCTGACCAACAGTTGGTCTTCCACGACGTCGATCCGGGTGCCTTGCTCGACATCGGAGCCCGTTTCGGCCTGAGCGCCTACGACGCTGCCTATCTGGTGCTGGCCGACCAGTTGGCCGCCCCCTTGCTGACCTTCGACCAGCGCCTGGCCGAGGCCGCCGCGCGGCATTTCGGCGCCGCTTCCTGACTCCAGACACCCTTGCCATGAGCACCGCCACCCCCGTCAGCTTCGAGTTCTTCCCCCCCAACACGCCCGTGGGCGACGCCAAGCTCAAGGACGTGGTGCAGCGCCTGGGCGAGGTCAAGCCCGAGTTCTTCAGCGTCACCTACGGCGCAGGCGGGGCCACGCGCGACAAGACGCTGGCTACCGTCAGCGCCATCGCGGCCGCCGGCTTCGAGGCCGCGCCGCACCTGTCCTGCGTGGGCTCCACGCGCGAGGGCATCGCCGAGATCCTGGCCACCTACCGCACACAAGGCATCCGCCGCCTCGTCGCGCTGCGCGGCGATCTGCCCAGCGGCACGGCCACGGCCGGCGAGTTCCGCTACGCCTCGGAACTGGTGTCCTTCATCCGCGAAACCCAGGGCCCCGACTGGCACATCGAGGTGGCGGCCTACCCCGAGTACCACCCGCAGCAGCGCTACGCCGCGCGCGACCTGCAGCACTACGTGCACAAGGTCCAGGCCGGCGCCAGCTCGGCCATCACGCAGTTCTTCTTCAACCCCGACGCCTACTTCCACTTCGTGGAGGAAACGCAGCGCCTGGGCGCCCGGGTGCCGGTGGTGCCGGGCATCATGCCCTTCCACAACTTCGGCCGCATCGCGCAGTTCGCCGCGCGCGACGGCATCGAGATCCCGCGCTGGGTGACGCTGAAGATGGAGGGCTTCCACGACGACGCCGCCTCCATCCGCGCCTTCGGCCTGGACGTGGTGACCCGGCTGTGCGAGCGCCTAATTGCTGACGGCGCGCCCGGCATCCACTTCTACACCATGAACCAGAGCGAGCTCACGCTGGAGCTGTGTCGGCGTTTGAAGCTGGGGTGAGGGCGGGGCATGGGAATGCCGACCACCGGAACAACCGGACGCCCGACATACCTTCAGTTCCCCCCGCAATCCGAGGCCGCAGAGCAGGCAGCAAGTCGCATCAGGGGGCAGGCGAGGTGGAAAGCCACCAATCTTCTCCGACGCACCAGCTCGATCCGTCGGGTTGCCGGTCTCGACGCAGGGAGCGAACCTCCTGCAATGACTGGCGCTCCAGCGCGCGCGTCAAGGACGCAGAGGCGACGTCATCGCGCGCGCCAATGCAGGGAATGAACGACGCGCGCATGAGGGCGCGGGCTTCGTAGGCGATCTGGGTGCGCCGGGTCACCATCAGCATGACCCCGAAGCCTTCATTCGGCGTCAAGGGTAGGACCAGCCTGCCGCCCACGCGAAGTGCGTCGAGCCACTGCCCGGGGGGGTGGGTGGCCCCGGCGCTCGCATAGATGAGGTCACAGGGCGGCAGTCCCCTGTGGTTGGCAGAGCCGACCTCGACCTGCACATTGGGAAAGTCCGCCAGGTTGGTGCCTGCCCTGGCCGCAACATCGGGTTCGATCTCCAGCGCCAGCACATGGCCTTCAGGCCCCACCAGCGTGCTCAGGATGGCTGTGTAGTACCCGGTGCCGGATCCCACGTGAATGACATGCTCACCCAGCTTTGGAGCCGCTGAAGCGATGCAGCGGGCATGCAGGGAAGGCTGGCCGTTGTTGATCTTCCGATCCGTCGCCAGACCCACCAGGACATCGTGGTAGATCGATCGGGGATCGTCATCCACGGTGGGGATGTACCCGCTGCCCACAAACACCGGCCAGGGCCCCAGCCCCAGGAAATGCTCCCGTGGAACCGACGCGAAAGCGTCGATCAGGCGCTGGTCGTTGAAGCCGGCGCTGCGCACGATGAACTCCGCATAGAAGCGGCGATGTTCCTCGATGGATCTCACGTCATGCGGCACCGGCAGCCAGGGACAAGCGCTTGGCAAGCACCCGATTGCCGTGCGACTCCCCCTCGAAGGTGAATTGCGTGAGGCCGAAATCTTCGTAGCCGCGCCGCGCGTAGAAGGCCAGAGCCCGGTGGTTGTGAACCCAGGGCGTGAGCCACAGGACCGTGCTGCCGGCCAGAGCCGCCAGGCCCTCGGCTTCGGCCAGCAACCGGGTACCCACCTTGACCCCGGTAAACGGTTCCTGGACGTACAGACGCAGCAGTTCGGCCTGGGTACCCGCGGGGGCAAGCTCATGGTCTGCGGCCAGCGTGACCTGGGCGAATCCGACCAGGTGAGCCCGGTGCTCGGCGACGACCATGCGCGTGAGAGGGTGCACGATCGCCTCATCGAAGCTGGCCTTCGAATACGTCGAGGTCACGGTGCTGGCCAAGGCTGGGCGGATGCCGTCGGTGGCGTAGGTGTCCAGGAATACCTGCATGGCCAGCACCGACAGGCATGGTGCATCTGCAGGAACAGCACACCGAAGCGTGACGAGACCGCGGGGGGGTGTCGGGGCCGTGATTGCCAAAGCTTCCACGCTTGCATTTCACCATAGTGTGTCAGTGATGCCGGCTTGGTCAGAGACGATCCCGGAGGAGGTAACACGTCCTCATCGGCATGCGATCCGATACCGGCAGTTGCAGCACCTGCTGGACAAGAACTTCGATGGGGACTGACATGGCGTTCTCTGGGACGTTCACCCGAATGGCCAGCCGCAAGGCCGACCGCAGGTCATCTGCCAGGCCAGATGATGGCCCTCGATGAGCGAGGGGGCCGTCAAGAGTGTGCTCGGCAGGCACCTCATGCCACCACGCGGACCCGTGGCCATCGTCGAAGGTATTGTTTCTGCTCCACACGTTGGAGGAAAGTCCGGGCGCTGGCCCGGATGGGGTTGCGACGTACCACCATGCTGAAGAGGTCTTCCAGACCCCAGGGGGAGATGACGTCGATGTTCTCAGCACCGTCAAGCGTGACGCCGACGCAGCTTGCGTACTCGGGCCAACTGGCCACAGCTTCATGGAGGGAATGCAAGGGCGCCACGGGCTGACCGAAGCAGCTCTCGAACCACAGATGCACGCCGGCCTGGTTGGTGACCTCCCACGGCAGATCAGGCATCAGAGACTGCAGCGCAGACTGCAGCGCCCCTTCCGCATCGGAACTCAAGTCCTGCGGATCGAAGTACGCGACATCCAGGTCCGGCAACCGCGAGGGCTGCGTGTACCCATGAAGATGGTCCCAGACCAGATTCCTCACTGCGCCTGCGCCGATGCACCAGGATCCAAGCCCGAGGGACGCTACCGCTCGCA
Source organism: Rubrivivax sp. (assembly GCA_046087245.1). Lineage (GTDB taxonomy): Bacteria > Pseudomonadota > Gammaproteobacteria > Burkholderiales > Burkholderiaceae_C > Rubrivivax. The sequence goes on along the minus strand of JBJTZN010000180.1, from coordinate 16,012 downwards.
GCGCATCCATGAACCAAGGCGAACCCTTGACGATCTCGACAAGAGCGAGGCGATACGTGTCCTCGGGCAACCCTCACCCCCCCTGCCAGGCCACCCCATCCTCGTTCAGGATCACGTCCAGCGGCACGTCGTGCGGCTCGCCGGCCAGCCAGGGCAGGAAGCCGTGGTGGTAGGCCAGGCCGACGGTGAAGGGCCGGGGGCTGAGCTGCCCCAGGGTGCGGTCGTAGAAGCCGCCGCCGTAGCCCAGGCGGATGCCGCCGGGCCCGTAGCCCACGCAGGGCACCAGCAGCAGCGAGGGCTCGAAGGACGGTGTGTCCTTGGGCTTGGGGATGCCGTAGGCGTCTTCCTCCATCTCGCAGCCTGGGTACCAGACGTGAAAGCGCAGTTGCTTGGTGTCCTTGTGCACCACGGGCAGGCCGATGCGGCGCTTCTCATCCGCCTCGCTCCAGCGGTACAGCGCCGGCAGCGCGTCGAACTCGCCCTTGATCGGCCAGTAGGCGCCGATGGCGCGGTCCTGCCGGGTGGCCAGGAACACGCGCAGCACCTGCTGCAGGTGCATGGCACGCTCGTGGCGGTCCACCAGGCTCTGGCGCTCAGCCTGCAGTTGCCGGCGCAGCGTCCTCTTGTCGCGCGAGGGTTCCAGCGGCGGGATCGGGAGGGACTTCGTCATCGCATGCACCCAGGCCCTGTGGGACCTTGACCCAAACACACCCCATTGTCGGGGCTGGCTGCCAGAATCGGGGCATGACCTTGAACCTGATCACGCTCGTGGTCGCGGCCGCCGCAGCCTTCACGTCCCTGGGGGCGGCTGCACAGACGCCGCCCGTGCCCGCTGCCGACGCGCCCATCCTGGAAGCCCGCGAGGCCCAGCGCAAGGCCGACCGAGCGCGCCTGGCCGCCTTGAAGGCGAGCACCGCCGCCTCAGGACACCCGCTGGCGTCCTGGGTGGACTACTGGGAACTGGGGTTGCGCCTGAACACCGCCTCGGTGCCCGAGGTGGACGCCTTCCTCACGCGCTGGAGCGGCACCTACGTGGAGGACCGCCTGCGCAACGACTGGCTGCTGGAACTGGGCCGACGCCGCGACTGGGCCACCTTCGCGCGCGAGTTCCCGCGTTTCAGGATGAACGACGACCGGGAGGTCACCTGCTACGCGCTGCTGACGCAGCATCTGGCTGGCGCTGACGTGCGTCAGGCGGCGCGCGAGGCCTGGTACGCGCAGCGCGACGCCGACGACGGCTGCCAGCTGCTGGCGCGCACGCTCCACGAAGCCCGGCAACTCTCCGCCGCCGAGGTCTGGCAGGAGGTCCGCCTGTCGGCCGAGTACAACCGCCCCCGCGCGGCACGGTCGGCCGCGGCCTTGCTGGGTGAGGAGCCGGCCAGCGCCGTGGGCCAGATCTTTGACAACCCGGCGCGCTGGCTGGCGCAGCGCAAGCCCACGGGCCAGCCGGAGGACCGCCACCTGCGCGTGGTGGCCGTGATGCGCGTGGCCGCGACCGACCCCGATGCGGCGGCGGTGCAGCTCGGCCAGCCCTGGGCCGCCTCGCTGGCCCCCACCCTGAAAGCAGCGGCCTGGGGCGTCGTGGCCAAGCAGGCCGCGCTGAAGCTGCAGCCCGAGGCAGCCGGCTGGTACAGGCGAGCCTTCGACCACCAGCGCGCCTCGCAGGAGCCGGCCCCGTGGTCGGATGACGCGCTGGGGTGGGCCGTGCGCGCGGCCTTGCGGTCGAGCTCGGGCACGGCGGAGCGCTGGGCCCTGGTGCTGGAGGCCGTGGCGGCCATGTCTGCGCAGGAACAGAAGGATGCCGCCTGGGTCTACTGGCGGGCACGGGCGCTGCAGGCGCAGGCGCCCAGGGATGCCGCGGGCGAAGAAGCGCGTGCCAGCGCCAGGCAGTTGATGCAGTCCATCGTCTCGCCCTTCACCTTCTACGGCAAGCTCGCGGGCGAGGACCTGGGCACACGTCCCGGCCTGCCTGCCCCTGCGGCGCCGCTCAGCACCTCGGAGCGGGAGGCTGCGACCGGCCTGCCCGGCCTGCGGCGCGGGCTGCACATGATCAGCCTGGGCCTGCGCAGCGAAGGCGTGCGCGAGTGGAACTTCGCGCTGCGCGGCATGAATGACCGCGAGCTGCTGGCGGCGGCGCAGTTCGCCTGCGAGCGCGAGCTCTGGGACCGCTGCATCAACACCAGCGACCGCACCAGGACCGAGATCAATGTCGCTCAGCGCTTTCCCACCCCCTTCCGCCAGGACGTGGTGGCCGCCGCGCGCCAGATCGGGTTGGACCCGGCCTATGTCTACGGCCTGATCCGCCAGGAGTCGCGCTTCATCATGGACGCCCGCTCGCATGTGGGCGCGTCGGGCCTGATGCAGTTGATGCCTGCCACGGCGCGCTGGACGGCCAGGAAGATCGGTCTGGACTTCAAGCCCGAGATGATCAACGACCGCGAGATCAACCTCAGGCTCGGCACGGCCTACCTGAAGCTGGTGCTGGAAGACTTCGGCGGCTCCGCCGCCCTGGCCGCGGCCGCCTACAACGCCGGCCCCAGCCGACCGCGCCGCTGGCGCGAGGGCCCGCCGATGGAAGTGGCCGCCTGGGCCGAGAACATTCCCTTCAACGAGACGCGGGACTACGTGAAGAAGGTGCTGTCCAACGCCACGGTCTACGCCGCGTTGCTGGAAGGTGCGTCCACGCTGGGGCTGAAGGTGCGCCTGGGAGCGCCGATCGGCCCGCGCGATGGCAACGCGCCCTCACCAGACAAGGAGTTGCCATGAACACGTTCCCTCGCCTTCCGGCAGCGATGCACCCGTTCGCAACGAGGAGGACCGATTCATGAAGGGTCCGGTCGCGGTCCTGGGCGGCACGGGCTTCGTCGGCCATGCCGTGTGCGAGCACCTGGTCGAGCGCAGCGGTGGCGCCGGCGGGCGTGTCGTGGTGCCCACGCGGCGCCTGCGCCATGGCCTGGCCATCCAGTCCTTGCCCACGGTGCAACTGGTGCAGGCCGACGTGCACGACGACCAGGACCTCGCGCGCGTGCTGGCCGGCTGTGAAGCGGTGGTGCACCTGGTGGCCATCCTGCATGGCAGTGAAGCCGAGTTCGACCGTGTGCACGTGCAACTGCCACGGCGCGTGGCGGCGGCCTGCAAGGCGGCCGGGGTGCGACGCGCGATCCACGTCAGCGCGCTGGGCGCGGCGACTGATGCGCCGTCGCGGTACCTGCGCAGCAAGGCCGCGGGCGAGAAGGTCTGGCGCGAGTCTGGCCTGGACGTGACCATGCTGCGCCCCAGCGTGATCTTCGGCGCCCGCGACCGCTTCCTCAACCTCTTCGCGCAACTGCAGGCCCTGGCGCCCTTCGTGCCGCTGGGCGGTGCCCACGCGCGCTTCCAGCCGGTGTGGGTGGAAGACGTGGCCAAGGCCGTGGTGCGCTGCCTGGACCAGCCCGCCACCATCGGGCAGGTGTTCGAGTGCGCCGGCCCGCAGCAGTTCACCCTGGCCGATCTGGTGCGTCTGGCCGGGCGCCTGAGCGGGCATCCCCGCCCGGTGCTGCCGCTGCCCGGGGCGCTGGCGCGGCTGCAGGCCCTGGTGATGGAGTGCCTGCCCGGGCAGCCGCTGATGTCGCGCGACAACGTGGACTCCATGCGCGTGCCCAACGTGGCCACCCCAGGGCAGCCCGGACTGGCGGCGCTGGGGGTGCAGGCCAGCGGCGTGGAAGGCGTGGCGGCGGGCTACCTGGGCGGCGTCGACGGGCCAGGCCGCTACATGCCCTGGCGCTCCCGCCACCGCTGAGCGCCAGGCCGGCCAGCGCCGCCGCGGGGAGCCCACCGCCGTGCACCGATCCGACCCGCACCAGCGCCTGGACGGGCGCTGCTTCGAAGTGGGCGGCTGCGTGCGCGATGCGCTGCTGGGCCGGCCTTCGGCCGACCGCGACTGGGTGGTCGTGGGCGCCACGCCGCAGGAGATGCTGGACGCGGGGTTTCGCCCAGTGGGCAAGGATTTCCCCGTCTTCCTGCATCCGACCACGCACGAGGAGTACGCCCTGGCACGCACCGAGCGCAAGTCCGGCCGGGGCTACCACGGCTTCACCTTCCACGCGGACCCGGGCGTCACGCTGGAGCAGGATCTGGCGCGGCGCGACCTGACCATCAACGCAATGGCACGCAGCGCCAAGGGTGTGCTCATCGACCCCTACGGCGGCCAGCGGGATCTGGCCAACAAGCGCCTGCGCCACGTCAGCGAGGCGTTTGCCGAAGACCCGGTGCGCCTGCTGCGCACGGCCCGCTTCGCCGCCCGCTTGGGCGATTTCGAGGTCGCGCCCGACACCTTGCACCTGATGCGCCGCCTGGTGGACGAAGGCGAGGTGGACGCGCTGGTGCCCGAACGCGTGTGGCAGGAGCTGGCCAAGGGCCTGATGGAGCCCTGGCCGCGGCGCCTGTTCGAAGTGTTGCGCGCTTGCGGGGCGCTCGCGCGCCTGCTGCCCGAGGTGGACGCGCTGTGGGGCGTGCCGCAGCCGCTGGCGCACCACCCCGAGGGTGACACGGGCGAGCACCAGATGCTGGTGCTGCAGCAGTGCGCGCAGGCGCAGGCGCCCTTGGCCGTGCGCTGGGCCTGCCTGATGCACGACCTGGGCAAGGGCACGACGCCGCGCGACCAGTGGCCGCGCCACATCGGCCACGAGGCGCGCAGTGCCCGCCTGGCGCAGCGCGTGGCAGAGCGCCTGAAGGTGCCCGGCGACTGCCGCGAACTGGCCGACGTGGTGGCGCGCGAGCACGGCCATGTGCACGCCAGCGCCGGCCTGGGGCCGGAGGCCACGATGCGCCTGCTGGAGCGCTGCGACGCGCTGCGCCGGCCGCAGCGCTTCGTGCAGGCCTTGCAGGCCTGCGAGTGCGACGCCCGGGGCCGCACCGGCCTGGAGGATCGGCCCTACCCCCAGGCCCCGCGCCTGCAGGCTGCGCTGGAGACCGTGCGCGCAGTGGACACGGGTGAAGTGGCCGCCCGGGTGCAGCAGCAGGGGCAGGCCGGGCCGGCCATCGGCCAGGCGGTGCGGCGAGCCCGGGTGCAGGCCCTGGCCCGGGCCTGGTCGCGTGCGGCCCCGGATGCTGCCGCACCCGACGATGCGCCGAACCGGCCTTGAGCAGACGCAGCCCCGCGCCGCAGCGCAGCCCCACCATGCGAGCCGCACGGTGCCTGGGTGGCGCACGCGGACGGTGCAGGCATGGGGACGACACGCAGGACGGCTGGGATGGCCCGCCCTCGCAGCGCGGGCGGTGGGGCCGTGCGGGCGGCACGGGCCCTGCTGTGCGTGCTGGCCACCTGGGCCTGCGGCGTCGCGGCCCAGAACGCGCCGGGCGTGCCGGACGATGACCTGAGGGCCCGCTTCGAACAGGCCCGGCGCCAGGGGGCCGTGCAACTGGGCCAGCGGCCGGTGTACCTGCAGTCGACCGAGACACCGCAGCGCCTGGAAGGCGAGGTGCTGGCCCTGATCGAGCACCCGATGCCGACCGTGCGGGCTGCACTGGCGCAGGCCACGGCCTGGTGCGACATCCTGATCCTGCACCTGAACGTCAAGTACGGCCGCGCCACGGCCTCCCCGAGCGCGGCCCAGCGCCTGGAGGTGGGCCTGGGGCGCAAGTTCGACGAACCGCTGTCCAGCGTGCACTGGCTGCTCTTCGCCTTCCGCGCCGACGCCCCGGACAGCCGCGGCGCCCCAGCGGCCCCAGGCACGGCCGCGGTGGAGTTGCGCGCGGCCGAGGGCCCGCTGGACACGCGCGACATCCGCATCACCGTGCAGACCGCCGCCGCAGGCGACGCCCGCACCCTGCTGCGCCTGCGCTACGCCTACATGCAGGGGCCGGCAGCCCGCTGGGCGCTGCAGCTGTACCTGGCCACGGTGGGGCGCGAGAAGGTGGGCTTCAGCCAGGTACCCGACCACCCGGGCGCCCCCTTGCGGACGCCGCCGCAAGCCCAGCCCGTGACCGGGGTGCGGGGGCTGCTGGAGCGCAATACGGTGCGCTATTACCTGGCCGTGGACGCCTACCTGGATGCCCTGGACCTGCCGCCCGCGCAGCAACTGGAGCGGCGGCTGCTGGACTGGTTCGCCGGGACCGAACGCCACCCCGCGCAACTGCGTGAACTGGACTGGGAAACCTACCTGCAGATGAAGCGCCTGGAGGTGCGCCGGCAGCAGGGGACGCCGCCAACCCGGCCCTGACCCGCAGCGCGGGCGGTGCGCTGCCCGCGGGCAGCTTGTGCGAGGATGCACGAGCGGGCAGAGCAACCGCACCGCTGGTCGCGGCGCCGGGCCGCTTCGGTGGCGCCACCGCAGCACAAGGGGCATGACGATGCTGGAGCTGGCCGAGGGCATTCGCACACACGGGTTCAGGAAGTGGTACGAGCGCGAGTTGCTGTACAGCCACGCGCACCTGGCCGCGGTCATCGTGTGCACCCTGGGCCTGATGATGGCGCTGGAAGCCGCCGCGCGGTTTCGCTCCCTGGCAGACCAGCTCGTGGACATCACCACCGTCCTGGTGTGCGCCGGGGCCGGACTGTGGTCCCTGCGTCGTTACCTGTTTCTGCTGATGCGGGCCGAAGCCATCGCCCACCAGGCCGACTGCCCACGCTGCAAGGCCTACGGCCGCCTGGAACTGGCTGCGGCACCGCCTGAGCCCGGGCCAGGCCACGACGCCGCTGGCGTGAGGGTACGCTGCCGGGCCTGCGGTCAGGTGTGGGAGATCCATGAATGAGCGGCCCGTGCGCGCGCTCAGACCCACAGCCCGATCAGCATCGCCAGCACGCTGAGCACCACGCTGCTGGCCAGGGGCACGTGGTAGTCACGCCCGCGCCAGCGGACGCTGAAGTCCCCCGGCAGGCGGCCCAGGCCGATCTTGCGCAGCCAGGCCGCCAGGCCGTTGAACAGCACGAAGGCCAGCAGAAAGACGAGCAACCAGCGCATGGGCGCCCGCCTCAGAGCCGGTGGGTGCGGTCGCCCGCGACAAAGCCCAGGGGCTGCAGTTCCAGGCCGCGCGTGAGGGCGATCACCTTGAAGAGCTCGCCCATCTCGTGCTCGGTCAACAGCTTCAGCGCCGCCGCGCGCTGGGGGATCGTGGCCTGTTCGAGCAGCCCGGCGATGCCGCAGTTCAGCAGGAAGCGGGCCTGGCTGGTGTAGCCGGCCACCGTGAGACCGGCCGCCTGCGCCGTCAGCGCCACGGCGGTGAAGTCCACATGCACCGTGATGTCCTTCAGGCCCACATCGGCCAACGGGTTGCCGTCGGTGCGGTGGCCGCGGTGGCACATCAAGGTGCCGCCCGTGCGTTGGGGGTGGTAGAGCTCGGCCTCGGGGAAGCCGTAGTCGATGAACAGGACCAGGCCGCGTTCCAGGTGTTCGGCCAGCGTGGTCACGAAGGCCTGCACCTGCGGCTGGATCTCCAGCACCGTGCCGGGCGCGAAAGGCCCCGCCACGGGCGGGCGCGCGTCGGTGGGTAAGTCGGCATAGCGCAACGCGGCCTCGTGCCACACCACACCGCGCTCGCTCCAGGCCCGGCCGTCGAAGGCCAACAGGCGTGCGGGCATCGCATCCAGCACCTCGTTGCCCAGCACCACGCCGCGCAGGGACGGCGGCATCTGCTCGGCCCAGTGCACGCGTTCACCAAACGCTGCCAGGGCCTGGCGCTGCTGGGCGCGCAAGCCGCCCGAAACCTCCACGATGGTGTAGCGCCGCACGCGCTCGCCCAGGACCTGCAGCACCTGCTGCGCCAGCGCGCCGGTGCCGGCACCGAACTCGAAGACCTCGTCGGCCTGCGCGGCCAGCAGGCCCTGCGCCACCTGCGCCGCCAGAGCCCGGCCGAACAGGGGCGAGAGCACCGGCGCAGTGACGAAGTCGCTGCCCGCGCTGCCGTCGGGCCCGGTGCCGGGGGCGCCCGCCGGCATCAGCCCGATGGGCGATGCGCCCCGAGCGTAGTAGCCCAGGCCGGGGGTGTAGAGCGCGGTGTGCATGAAGCGGTCAAACGGGATCCAGCCGCCCGCCGCCGCGATGTCCTGCCGCAGGTGGGCGAGCAGGGCCGCCGATACACTGCCGGGCTCCGTTTCACGCATCGGCGTCATTGTAGAAAGCATGACTTCGCGCCCTGTTGTCCTGGTCACCGGCGCCGCCCGCCGCGTGGGCCGCGCCGTGGCGCTGGATCTGGCCGCACACGGGTTCGACGTGGCCGTGCATTACCGCGGCTCGGCCGACGAGGCGCAGGCCACGGCGCGGGACTGCGCTGCCCTGGGAGCGCGCGCCCAGACCTTCCAGGCCGACCTGTCCGATGAGGCCGCGGCGCGTGCGCTGCTGCCGGCCGTGGTGCGGGTGTTCGGGCAGGTGGATGCCGTGGTGAACAACGCCTCGGACTTCGAGTACGACGATCCGGCCAGCTTCAGCTACGCGCTCATGGAGCGCCAGTGGCGCGCCAACACGGCGCCGGCCATCGTGCTGGCCCAGGCGCTGCATGAGCACGTAACGGCGCGCGGCGGCAACGGCTGCGTGGTCAACCTCCTGGACCAGAAGCTCTGGAACCAGAACCCCGATTACCTGTCGCACACCCTGTCCAAGTCCGCGCTGGAGGCCGCCACCACCATGCTGGCCATGGGCCTGGCGCCAGCCGTGCGTGTGTGCGGCGTGGCCCCGGGCGTGACGCTGCTGTCCGGCGCCATGGCCGATGGCGAGTTCGAGCGCGCGCACCGCATGACGCCGCTGCGCCGCTCGTCCACGCCCGAGGACATCGCACGGGCGGTGCGCTTCCTGATCGAATCCCCCGCCATCACCGGCACCACCTTGCTCGTGGACGGCGGCCAGCATCTGGCCGGCCAGCCGCGCGACGTGATGTTCCTGGCGCGCCAGAACGCCCAGCAGACGTGATGGGGCCCCCCATGAACGCGCGGGACCTGTGTGCTGGCGCACGATGCAGCGTTCACAGCGCCTGAAGAAAGCAGCCCATGAGCGCCCTTCTGACCCACCCTGAGCTGATCGCTTGCCGCCGCCTGTTCCTGCGCAACCACGAACTCGCGGTGCACATCGGCGTGCATGATTTCGAGCACGGTGCGCCACAGCGCATCCGCTTCAACGTGGACTTGTACGTGCCCCTGGCCCTGTCCACCCCCACCGCGGACGCCCTGGACGAGGTGGTCGACTACGACTTCATCCGCCAGACCATCGCGCAGCGTGTGGCGCGCGGCCACATCGAGTTGCAGGAGACGCTGGCCGACGACCTGCTTCGAGCCATGCTGGCGCACCCCAAGGTGCGGGCCGCCCGCGTGTCCACCGAAAAGCCCGACGTCTACCCGGACTGCGAGGCCGTGGGCGTGGAGGTCTTCGGCATCAAGGAAGCCACCGCATGAACACCGTCACCGAGCCGGTTTTCGACGAGTCTGACGACGCCAGCGCCAGGGCCGGCACCCAGGGCCAGGGCGATCCGCCCAGGGCGTCGGTGGAGCTCCGCAAGCTGGCCAAGCGGCTGCACCGCCAGGTGGGCCAGGCGATCACCGACTTCAACATGATCGAGGCCGGCGACAAGGTGATGGTGTGCCTGTCCGGCGGCAAGGACAGCTACGGCCTGCTGGACATCCTGCTCAGCCTGCGCCAGCGCGCGCCCGTGCCCTTCGACATCGTGGCCGTGAACCTGGACCAGAAGCAGCCCGGCTTTCCGGAAGAGGTGCTGCCCGCCTACCTGCGCAGCCGCGGCGTGCCCTTCCACATCGAGGCCCAGGACACCTACTCCATCGTCAAGCGCCTGGTGCCCGAAGGCAAGACGATGTGCAGCCTGTGCTCGCGCCTGCGTCGCGGCATCCTGTACCGCGTGGCCAGCGAACTCGGGGCCACCAAGATCGCGCTCGGCCACCACCGCGACGACATGGTGGTGACGCTGCTGATGAACATGTTCTTCGGCGCACGAATGAAGGGCATGCCGCCGAAGCTGGTGAGCGACGATGGCCGCCACGTGGTCATCCGCCCGCTGGCCTATGTGGCCGAGGTCGACCTGGCGCGCTGGGCTGCGCACCGGCAGTTCCCCATCATCCCCTGCACGCTGTGCGGCAGCCAGGACAACCTGCAGCGCGTGCAGGTCAAGAAGATGATCCACGACTGGGAGCGGCAGCATCCCGGGCGCATCGACAACATGTTCTCGGCCATGGGCCACATCGTTGCCTCGCACCTGATGGACCGCAAGCTGCATCCCTTCCAGACGCTGCAGGCTACGGGCGTGGCCGACGGTGGGGGTGACCGTGCCTTCGACGAGGACGAAGACGGCGCCTGCACCCCGCCCGGGGGCGGCACGTCTACCATCCGCATCGGCGCCATCGGAAGCACCGGCGACGCCAATGCACTGCACGAAAGGAGCAACCCATGGTCGCAAGAGGACGCTGCCCGGAGCCATCAGGGGCAGCACAGGAACACCGGGGGCGCCACGGCCCCACCCTGAGCAACCGCTACACCCGGTCGCGAAGGGCCGCGCTCGTTGCGCTCAGCGCCGGGGCGACGGTGATCATGCTGGCTGGCTGCGCCGGCATGAACTCCCTCAGCAGCGAGGTGGCCAGCTATGGCGAGTGGCCCAGGGGCCAGGCCCCGGGCACCTACGCCTTCGAGCGGCTGCCCTCGCAGCAGGCCCGCACCCAGGAGCAGGAGGCGCTGGAGGCTGCGGCCCGCCCGGCGCTGGAGGCCGCGGGTTTCAGGCCCGCGCCGGGCGGCGCCGAACCGCAGACCCTGGTGCAGGTGGGCGCCCGCGTGACCCGCACCGACTACTCCCCCTGGGACGATCCGCTGTGGTGGCGCGGCAGCTTCGGCTACTGGCGCTACGGCCCCTGGCCCGGGCCCGCCTGGCGCCTGGGCCTGAGAGCGGACACGCCGCGCTACGACCGCGAGGTGGCCTTGCTGCTGCGCGACCGCGCCAGCGGCAAGCCCGTGTACGAGGCCCGTGCCAGCAGCGACGGCTTCACCACGGGCAATGCCGCCGTGATGGCCGCCCTGTTCACCGCCGCGCTCAAGGACTTTCCGGCTGCGGGCCTGAACCCGCGCACGGTGGTGGTGCCCCTGGCGCGCTGAGTGCGTGTGCCAGCAACGCGTCGCGCGTGCAGCGCAGGACGTCAGGTGCGGCGGGCTTGAGGATCGTCTCGAAAATGGAGGTCAAGCCTCGTTGTTCCGGATTTGAGGGTCCGTGCTCGGGAAGAAGTTGAGCATGTTCCCATCGGCATCAACCTGGGCAAACAGCAGCACCGCTCCCCGCAGGGTGTACCCGCCGGGCAGCCAAGAGAACACCACGGTGTCCATCCACTGGCCGCTTGCTCTCTCCTGGTCGCGCGTGGCCACGACAAAGTTGTGCGCATCCAGGGTCGCAGCGTGTCCCACCGTCTTGACGGCCGCTCCCGCCAGGCGAAGACGGTCCCCTGCCAGGGTCGCTTCCTTGAACTTGATTCTCAACTCGCCGGCCGATCCGGGCTGCGTCGAGGTGGTCAGGGGCTGATCTGGGGGAACCCGATGCTGTTTGGCATCAAAGTACTCGCACTGAGCCAGACCGTCGGTGATCTTGACAACTTCCACAGTGTACGGGGAGCAAAAGTTCATGCGGGATTCCTTTCTTTGAAAAGCCGGGTGCTGGTGCAGGCGTCAACGCTCACGCTGCTGCCGCAACCAACTCAACGCCGCGGCCCTGTCACTGCTGTCGGGGGCGTCACCGGCCAGACAGCGGTCGACCCACACCCAGGCCTGGGTGATCTCTGAGTGCACCTGCAGCCAGCCCCGGTGAGCGGACAACAAGGCGTCCGCTGAACGACAGTGTGCCTGTGCGCGTGCCGGCTGATCGCCCTGCAGTTCGGCCTGCAACCGCAGCAGCCGCAGCGCCGCTGCGAGCAGTTGTTGGTCGTACGGATTGCGCTTCCTGGCCTGGGCCACACGCTCGGCCAAGCGTTCGATCCGTTCCTCTGCCGATGCACACTGGGCCCCCGCGCAGCGGGGCAGCAGCGCCTGGAACAATAACTTGGTTTGGCGGGGAAGCCAACTGTCCAGCGGGCCCCGGTCCGGGTTCAGGCTGTCCAGCCGATCGAGCAGTTCCCACGCGCGTTTGGACCGTGCCTGCGCATCGGCAGGCCACAGCATGAGCTGATCCGCTGCGGCCTCGATGGCGATGAAGCCCCAGGTTCGGTTGCCCGGATCGGCCCTCATCAAGCGCTCAGCGCCTGCGGCTGCACCGTTCAACACCCCAGGGGCTCGGGGGTCACCCAACTCGTGCAACGCCACACCCAGAAATCGCTGAAGACTGGTCTCACTGGCCAGCCATTCCAAGTCGTTCGGATGACTCTGGCGCAGACGCTGCACCCGGACCAGGGCCGTGTCGAAGAGCTCGGCAGCGCGCCGGTGGCGGCCGGAACGGCTGAGCGCGGTACCGAGCCAGCTCAGGCTATCGGCCCAGTCATCGTGCAAGGCGGCGCTGTCGGGTCGCTGCGACATGACCCGCTCTTTCAGCTCCACCGAGCGGCGAAAGGCTTGTTCTGCTTCAACCAGCCGCCCCTGTGCGATGTAGAGGGTGCCTTGGCTGTTCTCCGCGTAGGACAGCTCGACTTCAGCATCCGGGTTCTTGGGCGACTCCTTCAACCATTGCTCACCTATCTCCCGATGACGGGTGAACCAGATCTGAGCCTCCCGATGGTCGTTCAGCCGGTAATGGGCATGCCCCAGCCAGAAGGCAGCATGGGCCTGCACCTGTCGCCAGGCAGACGCCAGATCGGGGTCGGGCGGGTCATCCCCTACCAACTGATTGGCGACTCTCAAGGGCTCAAGCGCCGTCTCGATCTCGCGCTTCGTGACTCGCACCTCCGCAATCACGATCAGCGCCTTGGCCCGTTGGAGCCTGTTGATGGGGCTGAGTCGTTCATGCTGGTCCAGCACCTTGAGTGCCTGCCCGCCTACAACGTACAGCAGATCCAGGCGCCCGACCGGCCGCAGCTTGTCCGCCAGCTCGCCCAGCATGAAAGCCAGTACTTCCTGGGTCTGCCATTGCGCAGCCTGCGCGCGCTGGGCTTGCCAGATGCTGCCCGCCGTGAGCACCGCCAGCACGAGCGTGGCCAAGCCGCCCAGACCTACCGCCCACCGGTTTCGCCGCACGAACCGTCCCAGCACGTAGAGGTGACTGTCGGGCCTGACACGCACAGGCTCGTGAACAAGCCAGCGCTGCAGGTCATCGGCCAGTGCCTGGGCGTTGGCATATCGTTCAGCAGGCTGCTTCTTGAGTGCCTTGGCAACGATGAGATCCAGGTCGCCTTTGAGCAGTCGGGCCTGACGCGCGATGGTCGGCTCGTCGCAAGCGGCTGCCACACTGGAGAGCCGTGGGGGTTCAGCCTCGACCACGGCCTTCAGACGGTCCAGAGGAGTACGGGTGCGGCCCTCGGTGGGATGGCGGCCGCTGAGCAGCAGATACAGCAGCACGCCCAGGGCGTACACGTCAGTGGCGGTGGTGACTTCTGACTGCTGGATCTGTTCGGGCGCCGCGAACTGGGGCGTGAAGGCGCTGCCGGCATGCTGCGTGAGCTCGGTGGGCGGCGTCTCTTCCTGCGCCTGAGTCGCATCGACCAGCAGCTTGGCAATGCCGAAGTCCAGCAGTTTGACTTGCCCCGCTGTGGTCACCAGGATGTTGCTGGGCTTGAGATCGCGGTGCAGGATCAGGTGGGAGTGGGCGTGCGCGACGGCCGAGAGCACATCCAGAAACAGGCGGATGCGTCCCTGAAGGTCCAGGCCTTGCTGCGAACAGAACTTGTCGATGGGCTGTCCTGCAACGTATTCCAGAACCAAGTAGGGTTGCCCGCCTTCGTGCAGTCCCGCGTCCAGCAACCGCGCGATGTGCGGGTGGGAGAGCCGTCCAAGGATCTGGCCTTCGCGCGCGAAGCGGCTGGACAGGCCGTTGCCGAGAAGGCCGGGCTTGAGGAACTTGATGGCCACCTGGGCGTCGAAGCGGCCATCGACTCGCTGTGCCAGCCACACGGTGCCCATGCCACCCTGGCCGAGTTCACGCAGCACCTGGTAGGGCCCGATCCGCTGGCCGCTGAGCTCTGGCCCCACCCCAGCGTCCAAAGGGGCACCCATGGTGGCCTGCGTTGCCAGCGTGTCGAGAAGGCCTCGACGCCGAGGTACCGCAGTAGGAGCCAACAGACCTGCGAGGCGCTCGGCCAGGCCGGGGTTTTCAGCGCGCAGGACATCGATGCGACGGCCTTGCTCAGACGCGGGCGGATCGGTAGGGTCGTTGTCGATGGGTCCTGGCCGGGAAGGCGGTGGTGAATCCAATCTCAAACCTCAAGGCTGAACGCAAGGAACAGTCTGGCCGTCTTGCAGCTGTACAGCACGTTACGTTCGGTCATGCCCTGCTCGGCGCTGGCGGTGTCAAGGTCGGTCATCGCAAGGCGCCGCCGCGCCTGCCAGGCAGGCAGCCCGAATCGTCGCACAGACCCTCAACGACTTGCTCGGCCGCTTCCCGGCCGTCCGCGGCAGCGGCATTCAACAGCATGGTGATACCGCGCATGGCGCGCAACTCTAGGCGAGACGTTGCTCGATGGCAACTCGGCTCGCTCAGGTCAGAACTTCCGGCCTGGACACTTGACCAGGCAAGTATCGAACGGGTCGACAGCGCGTACCCGCCCGGATCTTTGGGGGGCGAAGCCGCCAATGAGGCCTCATTTCGCGGGGTTCAGGCCATGCCTGTTCACGCGGAGTTTCTCGGATTGATCGCTCATCGTAAACAGGTACTCGCCCGCGCCCCAATGGCCGTGAAGATGGTCGCAGGCAAGAGCAGCACTTGCGCTGATCGGTCGAGGGTGAGGCCCGGTTGAGGCACATGCCCAAGCAGCCCGCTGCGGCTTGGTTCAGCCAGAGAGGCTCCCAGGAGCCTGCCCGTGCCGTCGACAACCTCTCGGACGATCTGGCAACTTCGAACGTGGCCGCCCGACCCTGAGACATCGCCGTCGGCTCGCCGAACTTGCAGCCTGTCGCCTGGAGGACGTGCGGATCGAACGATCTCGTGGTCCCGTGGTTCACAAGGGAACGATTCAGCTCGAACCCGCGCAGGCCCGCTCTGCGCGCCGCATGCACATAGGCAACCTTGACATCCTGCACGGCCCAGCCCGCTGCGCTGAGCAGTTGATCGATGGCCACGCGTGCCTGTTGCCCAGGAGTGAGCATGGGCGGGTGTTGTCCTTTTGTGGGTCTCCCTGGGCCGACGATGCTATCCCAGCCACGACGCCGGCACCCGCACCGGCATGTCCAGCAGGATCTGCGCCAGGCCCTTGCCCAGCGGGTCCATGCGGCGCGAGGCGGGGCCGCCGCCGTCCAGGGCCTCGTGCAGCAGGAAGTTCATGGCGCTGATGCCCGGCAGGTGGAAGCGCTCCACCGGGCCGTGCACCAGGTGGGCCAAGTAGGCCTGCACGGCCCGGGGCGTCAGACGCGCCCACAGCAGCGGCAGCCATTCGGGCCGGCGCGCGATGACGCCGATGTTGGCGCTGTTGCCCTTGTCTCCGCTGCGCGCCCAGGCCAGGCGCACCAGGGGCACCTCGATCTGCGCTTCGGTCTCCTCGGCGGTGCCCTCCCCCCAGGGCGCGGGTTCGGGAAGGCTCTGCGGCGGTGCCGCGCGGCCCGCCAGCGGCACCTCCACGGCCAGGGCCTGCCCGTCCAGCACCACCTGCACCGGCAACGCGGCCTTGTCGACGAAGAAGGCCAGGGGCAGGAGGACGGCCAGCAGGAACTGGCACCCATGAGCCGCGAGTTGCAAGCCCGCGGCATCCTGCACGACTGCACGGTGGTCGAAGGCCGCAGCGCCGAGCAGATCGCCCGTTTCGCACGTGCGCACCACTGCGCGACGGGCCCGGCCAGGAAAGGCTCAGAGCTTGTGAAGTATTCCGGCGCGCCCGAGCGGGCGTTCCAAAGGGTGCCGATCCAGGCGCAAAGCACAGCCGTAGCTCGGGCTACGGCGAGCATTTGCAACGACGAGCGGGGCCGTTTGGGGCGAACGAGCGGGT
>JBJTZN010000179.1:0-11626 GCA_046087245.1 Rubrivivax sp. | reverse complement strand
CGAGCGCAAACACCTGCGGCCAGCGGCGTGCGCCGAAGTGGCCGATCAGCGCAGCCGCCAGCACGATGGCCGGGAACGGCGTGTCGAAGGCGAAGATCGCCACGAAGGACGCGGCCGCGATACCCCACATCCAGCGGTTCTTCAGCGCCCGCGTGCCGATGCGGTGGGCGGCGTGCAGCACCAGGGCCGTCACCGCTGGCTTCAGTCCGAAAAAGATGCCGGCGACCAGCGGCATGTCGCCGTAGCGCAGGTAGATCCACGACAGCGCGATCAGGATGAACAGCGACGGCAGGACGAACAGCGTGCCGGCCACGATGCCGCCCCAGGTGCGGTGCATCAACCAGCCGATGTAGGTGGCCAGTTGCTGGGCCTCAGGCCCGGGCAACAGCATGCAGTAGTTCAAGGCGTGCAAGAAGCGCTGTTCGCTGATCCAGCGGCGGCGCTCCACCAGTTCGGCATGCATGATCGCGATCTGCCCTGCAGGCCCGCCGAAACTGATGAAACCAAGCTTGAGCCAGAAGCGGAAGGCCTCGGCAAAGCTCACCGAGGCGGGGGCGGCCATCGGGCCTGCCGACGCTTCGGTGCCGGTTGTCGTGACGGTCGTCATGCCGGTCCTGCGGGTGCAGCGTGCAGGGCGTCGAAGACCGCCGCCGCCGCCAGGGTCAGTGAGTCGTCATCGGCGTGAACCTCGCGCAGACCGGCGAGCACCGCCTCCAGCCCGGCCGCCTCGGGCACCGGGATGCCGCCGATGTCGAGGAAGTGCACCGTGCGTGCGATGCGCTGCAGCCGCGGATCCGCGTCCAGGCAAAAACTCGTCGCCAGCACTTCGAACGTGACGCGCGAGCCGACGTGCGTGAAGCGAGCGCCGTCGTAGTCGAATCCCAGTGCGCCGCGGGGTGCGGGCGTGGACCCGGCGGGGTCGGCCAGCCAGACGAAGCGTGCCTCGGGGTCGATGAAACGGCGGATCAGCCAGGCGCAGGCCAGGCGGTCGACCCAGGGTCGCTCGCGCGTGGCCCAGCGCTTGCCCTGGAACTTGCGCACGTCCAGGCGCGGGATTCCGTGTGGCGCCTGTGCCACCGGCTCACCGCGCGAGAAGCGCGCATCGAGGGCGTGGCGCAGCGCATCGAGCTCGGCCTGCGCTTGCTCTGCAGCCGCGGCGGGGTAGTAGTCAATGCGCAGAAGTGCCTGCAGCGCCTCGGCCGTGCCCCGCCAGCGCCGCCGGGCCTCGGTTTCCGCCAGCACAGGCAAGGCCGCCGTCAGATTCTGCGCTTCAGCACTCCACTGAGCATAGGCCTCTGTACGGTCGAACAGCGCCAGGATCTTGGCGCGCTGGGCCTCGTGTGGGGCTGAGAGCCCGAGCACGCTGGCCTGGCCGCCGTGGGCCTGCACCTCGGCCACCAGGGGATCGAAAAGGGCCGTCTTGGACTGAGGCAGGACATAGACGCCGTCTCGCATCGACCCACAGCCCAAGGTCTTCAGCGCACGCCAGACGCGCAGTCTCACCGCGTTCGGTTGCGTAGGCAGGGTCAGGAAGAGCACGCTCCACATGAATGAATCATATGCTACAAAAAATGATATTAGTGCTATTCATACAAGAAAATAGAGACCGGCGCCCATTCCAGGAGGTGCTCATCCGAAGCGAGGTAGACCGCCAACGCTGCGTGCTCCTCAGGCTGGCTCAGGCGCCCAAGCGGCACAAGTTGCAGTAGGCGGGCCTTCTGCGCATGGTTGCGAGGCGGTCTGCAGATTGAAGGAACGACATTCGATTTGCTGAGGCCCGCCGTCCCGGTCCCCCGCCGCCCTGACAGGCTCAAGCAGCCGGCGCGTCCTTGCCTGCGAGCGCCTGCACTGCCTGATAGTGCGTGAGAAACACCTGCCCGCGCAGGTGCTGCAGCAACGCCGTGCCTTTGAGGCGGTCCATCACCGGGCCCTTGACTTCCGACAGGTGCAGCGCGATGCCGGCGTCGCGCAGGCGGGCGTCGATGGCTTCCAGGCTTTCCAGGGCGCTGGTGTCGATGTCGTTGATGGCCGAGCACTGCAGCACCACGTGGCGCAGGCCGGGGCGCTGCGCCACTTCCGCGTTCAGGCGGTCTTCCAGGGCGCGGGCGTTGGCGAAGTACAGGCTCTCATCCACGCGCAGGCCCAGCAGGGCTTCGTCGGTCTGCACGGTGTGGCGCTGCACGTTGCGGAAGTGCTCGGTGACCGGCACCAGCCCCACCTCGGCGATGTGCGGGCGGCTGGTGCGGTAGACAAACATCGCCAGCGACAGGCCCACCCCGGCGATCAGGCCGGCCTCCACGCCCGCCCCCAGGGTGACCAGCACCGTGGCGAGGGCCGCCGAGAAGTCTGATTTCGAGTAGGCCCAGGTGTGCCTGAAGACCGACAGGTCCACCAGCGACAGCACGGCCACCACGATGGTGGCTGCCAGCGTGGCCTGGGGCACGAAGTACAGCGCAGGCGTGAGCAGCAGCGCCGCGGCCAGGATGCCGACGGCCGTGAACACGCCCGCCGCGGGCGTCTGCGCCCCGGCGTCGAAGTTCACCACCGAGCGCGCGAAGCCGCCCGTGACGGGAAAGCCCCCGGTGAAGGCAGCGCCCAGGTTGCCGGCGCCCAGGGCCACGAGCTCGCGGTCAGGCTCGATGCGCTGGCGCCGCCGGGCGGCCAGGGTCTGGCCCACCGACACCGATTCGACGAAGCCCACCACGCTGATCAGCAGTGCGGGCAGGGCGAGCGCCTGCCACAGCGCCAGATCCCACAGTGGGGCGGTCAGCGGTGGCAGGCCCTGCGGTACGGTGCCCACGATCTTGACCCCCTGCTGCGCCCACTGCAATTGCCAGGTGAGCGCAGCCGACATCGCGATGCCCACCACCGGCGCGGCCTTCGCCGCCAAGTCGGCCCCCCGGGCCGGCAAGCCCAGGCGCACCAGCAGCGGCTTGAGGCCCCGGCGTGCCCAGAACAGAAAGGCGACCATCGTCAGGCCCAGTGCGGCGGTGAGCACGTGTACCTCACCGGCGTGGCGCACCAGCCCGCCCACCAGCTCGAAGAAGTGCGCGCCCTCCACCTTCACCCCCAGCAGCACCTTCAACTGCCCGGCCGCAATCAGCAAGGCCGAGGCCGTGATGAAGCCCGAGATCACCGGGTGGCTGAGAAAGTGCGCCAGAAAGCCCCAGCGCAGCAGCCCCATCACCAGCAGCATGGCGCCTGAGAGGAAGGCCAGTGTCAAGGCGATGGCGGCATAGGGCGCCGTGCCTTGGGCGGCAAAGCTGCCCACGGTGGAAGCCGTCATCAGCGACACCACGGCCACCGGTCCCACGGCCAGCACCCGGCTGGTGCCGAACACCGCATACAGCACCAGCGGCGCGATGCTGGCGTACAGCCCCGCCTGCGCCGGCAGGCCGGCCAGCTGGGCGTAGGCCAGGCTCTGCGGGATCAGCATCAGCGTGACGATCACCGCCGCCACCAGGTCGCTGGCCAGGGTGCCGTGGTCATAGCGGCGGCCCCAGTCCAGGATGGGCAGGTAGGCGGCGGCGCCAGTAGGGGCAGTCATGGAGCGGTGAGGTCGGTGCTCGGGGCCAGGGGTATGCAAGCGGTCAGCGAGACAGTGGCGCAGGCGTTTCTGTCCCGTTCAGGCCGCTGCAGGGTGCGTCACGCCGCTTTGGGCCGCGGCGGCGCAGCGCGCCGGTCGGTGAACTCGAACACCGCCATGCCCGCCACCATCGCGGCCACGAACACCAGACCCTTGAACTCGCCGGCCGCCATCGAGACGATGCCCGGGCCAGGGCAGAAGCCCGCCAGGCCCCAGCCCGAGCCGAACAGCAGCGAGCCGATGACCAGGCGCTTGTCGAGGTCCTGGGAGGTGGGCAGGTGCAGGGCGCCGCCAAAGAAGTTGGTGGTGCGCTTCTTGGCCATGCTGAAGGCGAAGAAGCCTACGGCGATGGCGCCACCCATGACGAAGGCGAGCGACGGGTCCCAGGCGCCGGCCAGGTCCAGGAAGCCGATCACCTTGCCGGGGTCGGTCATGCCGGCGATCATCAGGCCCCAGCCGAAGAGGAGGCCGACGGCGAATTCGCTCGCGCGTTGCAGGAGGGTGCGGTTCATGGCGAGTCCTTGAAGAGGTTCGGGCAAGGGTTCTGGAACGGGGTCTGGAGTGGGGCGTGCGGGTGGCGCGGTACGTGCGCAGCGCTCACAGCAGGTGACGGATCACGAAGACGATGACAAAGCCCGCGGCCATGAAGCTGCCGGTGGCCACCAGGGAACGTGGTGACAGACGCGACAGTCCGCACACGCCGTGGCCGCTGGTGCAGCCCGAACCCAGGCGTGTGCCGTAGCCCACCAGCAGGCCGGCCACCACCACGGCGGCCACGCTGGCGTCAATGCGCGGCGCGGTGAGGAACCCTGCCGGCGCCAGCCACTGCAGCGTCACCGGCGCGGCCAGCATGCCCAGCAGGAAGGCGATGCGCCAGCCGGCGTCACCGCTCTTGGGGCGCAGCAGCCCGCCCACGATGCCGCTGATGCCCAGGATGCGGCCGTTGGCCAGGATGAACAGGGCCGAGGCGATGCCCAGCAGCACGCCGCCTGCCAGCGACGCCCAGGGCGTGAAGTGGGTCCAGGCTATCGTCATGGTGAGGTCCTTGGGTTTGGTGTGGTGGGGATGAGAGAAGAAGTGAAGCGTCTGATGGGAAGCGGCAGCCTGCGGCCCCTCACTCCTCAGCGCGCGTGGCCTTGTCGCCCGCCGGCGCGCAGTGAGGTTGGCAGAACTCCTGGTACAGCGTCTGGATGACCGCCAGCGCCTGCGGGCTGCTGAGCGAGTAGAAGATGTGCTTGCCCTCGCGCCGGGTGCTCACCAGCTGCTGCTCGCGCAGCACGGTCAGCTGTTGCGACAAGGTGGGCTGCACGATGCCCAGGCGCTCCTCCAACTCGCCCACGCGCAATTCGCCCTGGGAGAGTTGGCACAGGATCATGAGCCGGTCGGGGTTGGCCAGCACCTTCATCAGGTTGCAGGCTTGGGCGGCGGCCTCGCGCATCGGGCTCAACACCAGGCCGGGGTCCGCGCTCAATTCAAGTTCTGCGGTGGTCATGGAAGGGGCGTCCTTTCAGCGCGGGGTGGGCGCTTCAACAGTTCGACGTCTCATAGTCTATTGATAAACACTCTATTGGTCAATATACTATTGGAAACGAAAGCGAAGGAGTTGCCTTGAACACCCTGTCTCCTGTCCCATCCGCTACAACGTCCTCCGCTGCATCTGCCGCGCTGCCTGCCGCCACGCGCAAGCCCCAGGTGCACGGCCTGTTCGACCAAGCCACCTGGACGGTGACCTACGTGGTGCATGACGGCCCGGGCACGGCCTGCGCCATCATCGATTCGGTGCTGGACTACGACCCCAAGTCCGGCCGCACCCGCACCACCTCGGCCGACGAGGTGATCGCCTACGTGAAGGCCCACAACCTGCACGTGCAGTGGATCCTGGAGACCCACGCGCACGCTGACCACCTGAGCGCGGCGCCCTACCTGAAGCAGCACCTGGGCGGCCAGATCGCCATCGGCGCGCGCATCACGGGCGTGCAGAAGGTGTTCAAGGGCATCTTCAACCTGGAGCCGGAGTTCGCGGTGGACGGCTCGCAGTTCGACGTGCTGCTGGGGGACGACCAGGTCATCGAGTTTGGTGCCCTGTCGGCCCGGGTGATGTCCGTACCTGGCCACACCCCGGCCTGCGTGGCTTATCAGGTGGGTGACGCCGTGTTCGTGGGTGACACCCTGTTCATGCCAGATGTGGGCACGGCGCGCTGCGACTTTCCCGGGGGCGACGCGCGCACGCTGTACGCCTCGGTGCGCCGCATCCTGAGCCTGCCCGGGGACACGCGGCTGTTCATGTGCCACGACTACCCGCCCAGCGGCCGGCCCATCGCCTTCGAGACCACGGTGGCCGCGCAGCGCCGGGCCAACATCCACGTGCACGACGGCATCAGCGAAGAGCGGTTCGTGCAGATGCGCACGAAGCGCGACGCCACGCTGGAGATGCCCGTGCTCATCCTGCCTGCGGTGCAGATCAACATCCGCGCCGGCCGCATGCCGCCTGAAGAGGCCAATGGCACGGCCTATCTGAAGATTCCCCTGAACGCACTTTGATCTCTCAAGACCGGGGCCTGGCCCGGCGTTTTCGTTCCACCTGCTGCAGCAAGACCACCATGAGTTCCTTCGACCACCCCGCCCTCATCCAACAGATCGGCCAGCAGATGACCAGTCTGCGCAAGGCCCAGCCCGAGGCGATGCAAGGCTTCGGCCAGCTGGCCCAGGCCGCCATGGCGCCTGGTGCGCTGGACGAGAAGCAGAAAGAGCTGATCGCGCTGGCCATTGGCATCACCCAGCACTGCTCGGGCTGCATCGGCTTTCATGTCAAGGCGCTGCGCCGCCTGGGTTGCAGCCGCGCAGAGTTGGAGGAGATGCTGACCGTGTGCGTCTACATGGGCGGCGGCCCGGCCCTGATGTACGCCAGCCAGACCCTGGCGGCCTGGGATGCCTTCGAGCCCGTGACGGCCTGAGGGCAAACGGCGGGCGGCCCGCTGAAGGCGTGGGGGTGACCTGACGGCGACCTGAAGGCGACTGTCAGCCAGCGGTGACGAAGCGCGACAACAGCGCCGCGTGGCGTTGCGGCCAAGCGCGCATCGGCTGGTCGTCGCCCTGCAACTCCTGATGAAGGAAAGCTGCAGCAAGCTCTCTCGTGGCGGTCTTGACCTGGGCATTGAGGACCACGCCGCCGGTGCCGGCACGGTCGGTGAACATGCTGTGCGAGCCGCCGGTGAACATGGCCAGCGTCTTGCGTGGGCTGCCGATGGCCTCGAACACGGCCACGCGGTCTTCCGGGCCGCTGTAGAAACCAGGAATGCGGATGACATCCTCGGTGGCCGAGACATGCAGGCTGGGCACGCGCACCGGGCCGAGGATGGGCGCCAGCGCCGTCTCCCCGTAGAACGGCGGAGCGGAGATGACGATGGCGGCGCGCAGCCGGGGATCGGCCAGATCCAGCGTCTGCCCATCCCGTACCACCCGGGCCCCGCTGGCCAGCAGCGCGGTGTTGGCGCCGTAGGAATGACCTGCGGCCACCACCCGCTGGCCGTCCAGGAGCGAGGCAAACTCGCCACCCAGCGCCTGACCCACGGCGAAACGCAGGTCATGCACGCGGGCGATGGCCTCGGCCTCCTGGGCAGCGTCCTGCAGACGGCCCACCAGAGCCAGTGGGCTGCCGCCCGTCCACAGCCCGCGGTCGCTGCCCACATGCTGCAGGTGCAGGCTGGCAAAGCCCTCGGCGGCGAAGTGGCTGCCCAGGTAGCTGTAGCCGCGACGCGAACCGCCAATGCCATGGGAGAACACCACCAGCGGCACCGGGCGCGCCGCCGAAGCCTGGGCGGGCAAGTACAGGCGCACGGGCACCGGGCGCCGGCGCGCGGTGTCGACCCAGTCCAGATCGAAGGTGCGGATCCCGTCTTCCAGGCCATGGGGAGAACGGGCCTGCGGCACGCCGGACTGTGCACGCACGCTGCGCAGGCCCAGCGCCAGGCCACCCGCCACCGAGACGGCCACTGCAGCTGAGAAGAAAGTGCGACGGCTCAGGCTCATGACAAAGGAGTGGAATTGAGATACACGCGAGGGGGGCAGGTGAAGGCCACTGGCCCGAATTCAAGCACCGGGTTGCCGCATCATGCCCGACATCCGCAGGCCGCCGCCCGACGGGACCCCGGCCGTCGGCGGCAGGGCCCGAATCGCCGCGGCGATGCAGATCAGTAGCCGCCTTCGCGCCACGCCAGGATGGCCTGGGCAGTCTCCTGCGCATACTCCACGTGCGGGAAGTGGCCCGCCTTGTCGAGTTGCAAGACTGCGAAACGGCGCGCGCCCTTGCACTTGGCGGTCGTGGCCTCTGCCATCGCCTTGCCCGCGGTGGGATCGGCGGCGCCCACCACCAGCTTCAGCGGCGTGTTTGATGCGCACAAGGCGTCGGTCCAGCGCGCGTCCTGGGCCTCGCGCTCCTCCACGCTGGGCAGCGTCTTGTGCATGAGCCGCGCGTCAGACGGGTAGTTCAGCAGCTTCCAGACCTCAGACAACTCACTAGCCGGAATGCGCCGCTCCGGACCCGAGATCTGCGTGAGGCTGGTCACGATGGTGTCCTCCGAAGCGCCGCGGTTGATCATGCCGCCCAGCGGGCTTAGCAGAGCACGCTGGGCGTTGCTCGGCTTGAATTGTTCTGCGAAAAGCGAGCCGTTGATCAGCACCACGGAGTCGATGGCGAAGGGCAGTTTGGTCGCCCGCTCACGCGCAAGCAGTTCCTGCACCACTGCGTTGCCGATGTCCGAGCCGATCAGCCGTGCGCGGGTCAAGCCCAGATGCTTGCCCAGCGCCACCACCAGATCCGCATGACGGGCGATGGAGTAGCTGTACTCGGCTGGCTTGTCGGAGTAACCGAAACCCAGCAGGTCTGGGGCGATGAATCGCGCATCGCGTGACATCGGCCCGAGCAGGCGTCTGAAATCCCAGGACGAGGTCGGATAGCCATGGATGGCCAACGTGGCCGAACCGCTGCCCTGATCGACATAGAACACGTTTTGGCCTTCGAACGAGAAGGTCTTGCCCAATGCCTTCCATTGGGCAGAGGACGGCCCGCTTTGCGCGGCGCTTGCCGACGCGGTCTGGCCGCGGGCCTGAGGAGAGAACGTGGCGGTCACGCCGAAAGCCAGGGCCATGGCGGCGAAGGCGGTAACTGCGAGGCCCATGGGGGAGCGGCGAAGTTGCAACATGGAGGATCCTTTCAGGAGTTGGGAGGCAGCGCTCGAACGTTGATCGGGTCAAGAAACTCTCGTTGGAAACGACCCGCAATTCATATTATGACGGTCCCGTCATTAAAGCAAGGCCCCCAGGTTTAGCCTTGCGCTGCCTGAGGTCTTGCAACCCTCGCCTGTCAGAGACAGCGCTCTGAGGGCGGCGGCTGCGTGCTCACTCAATGACCCAGAGGTCCTGTACGCCGCAGATCGACGTACCTTGGCCTGTCAACACCTGGGCCTGGATACGGTCACCCGGCTGAAGGTACCGACCCGAGCGTGCCTGCGCGTTCACAAAGGCTGCGTGAACGCGTGCCCGGGGCAGCAGGCCCAATGCCTGCTGGATGTAGCGATGGGGCGCACGTATGGCGCAACCGCCCGGCGTCCCGGTGGCCAGCAGGTCACCAGGAGCCAGATCGATCACCTCCGAAAGCTGCGACAGCGTCTCGTGCGGCGGGTGCACCATGTCCTGCGTGGTGGCATCCTGCCGCAATGCGCCATTGACCCACAGGCGAAGCCGCAGCGGGCCCAGACGTTGCAATTCACCGTCCTCCAGCACATGCAGCCAGGGTCCGACGCGGCAGAAACCGCGGTGGCTCTTGCTGAGGAAGTACTGGCCATCGGCCACTTGAGGATCTCGGGCGCTGATGTCATTCACCAGCACAAGCGCACGCACCACGCCGTTGAGCGCTGCTGCCTCGAAGCGCTGGGGTTCCCTGATCGGGCGACCGATCACGAGACCGAGTTCGACCTCGAAGTCCAGCAGGCGTACGCCTGACGGACGTCTGATTGCGCCATGACCTGGGGCCAGGGAACTCGACGCCTTGGTGAACATGACGTTGCGCGGCCGGGGCTGCAGCGCCATACCGACCTCGCGCAGATGGCTGAAGTAGTTCCCGAGCTGACACAGAAGTTGCTGGTTCGGCGTGACGGGGGCCAGCAATTCGAGCTCTGCCAGCCGATGTCTGTTCGCCGGCGCCGATGCCCCCTCCTGGATCAATTCCTCAAGGCTTCGAGTCATGAGAAGCCCTGTCGTCTGGTTCGCCCAGCACTCAGGGGCCGACACCACATCATCATGAATGACGCCCCAAGCAAAGCCCTGCGGCGTGACGAAGCGCACGAGATCCAGGCTCATGCTGCACGCTCCTTTTCCATTGGGTCTGCGGCCAGCGTGCCACGGTTCGCCAACACATAACGGGCAATCAGCGGCATGCTGAACAGGAACAACGCTGCCGGCACCAGGGCGCTCGCGACGCGGATCGCCGTGATGGCGGAGTCTGGCTGCTGCGCCGTCAAGGCCTGGCCGCTGGCTACCTGATAACTTCCCCAGTGCAGCAATGCGGCCACGATCCCGGCCCCGAGTGCAAAGCCCAGCTTCTCGGTGGCAATCCACACGCCACTGAACAGGGCCTCGCGGTTCATACCCGAATGGGCCCGGTCCTGCTCCGCCGCATCGGGCAGCATTGCGTGGGAAAAGAGCTCCATCCCGCCAAAGCCGATCCCGAGGACGACGAAGCCCAGCAGCATGACGGTGAGGTCGGTCGTCGGGGAGTACGTCCAGGCCCACACGGACGTTGCGGCGTACACGGCGCTGGACCAGAGGTATGCCGTGCGCTTGGAGAGCCGGCGTCCAATCATCACCCACGGCGCCAGCACGACCAGTGCCGTACCCGTGACGCAAAGAAAGAACAGGCCGGCTGTTTGGGGCGGGCGCTCAAGCACGTGCGCGATGAAGTAGGGCAGCGACGCCGCGAACGCACCCTGGCCACAGACCTGCAAGCCGTACGCGGCAGCAAGGAGCACGAACGGCCGGTTCGCCCGGACCAGTCGCAACTGCTGCACGATTCCCAAGGTGCGCGTATTGGCTGAGGCCAGGCGTGCGTCGGCCGTACCCACCAGCGCGACGACCATCGCCACCACGCAGATGAGGGTGAAGATCCAACCCATCACCGCGTAGCCGTGCAGTCCCGAGCCCGCCCACTTCACGATCCACGGTGCGCCCGCTCCAGCGGTCAGCACGCCGGCCGACAGGAACCCGATCCGCCACGCCATCAACCGGGTGCGCACATCGGGCCGATCGGTCATCTCCGTCGGCAGCGACAGGTACGGCACGAAGAACAGCGAGTAGGCCAGCGTACAGGCGAAGAAGATCAACCCGATGTGCAGCGCGGTGGCCGAGTCCTCTTGGTACACCACGGGATTGAACAACCAGGGCATGGACAGCGCGATCCCGATCACACCGGCGGCCATCAGCGGCCTTCGTCGGCCCCAGGGTGAGCGCAGCGAGTCGGACCATAAACCCAGCAGCGGATCGAAGATCACTTCGAAGCACTTCGGCACCAAGACGACCGCCCCCGCCAGTGCTGGCGCGATGCCCAGCACGCTTGTCATGTAGAACAGCAGTACCACCTGCGGCAGCGTGCCAAAAATGGACGTGAACAGTGAGCCCGTGCCGTACGCCACCAGCAAGCGCGTTGGCAGCTGGCCGTCATGGCCGGCTGGCGCCAAGATCGCGGCTTCACTGCCTGTCTCAGGAGCTGTGCTTCGCGTGGCGCCCGGAACTTGCCTGGGAGAGGGCTCGGCACTCATGAGGTGAACTCCCCATGAATCCTGGCGACGATGCGCGCGTAGTACTCAAAGTGGGCCAGAGCGTACAGGGGCATCTCCGCATGTACCCGCGCATCCATGCCCAGCTCGGGCTGGACAGGCCTGATCTCCTGGCCTGTAGCCAGTGCAGACAACTGCATGCGAGCAGCCTGCTCGAAGACCATGGCAAGCAGGCAGGCCTCCTCCACCGACCTGCCTGCAGTAATCAATC
>JBJTZN010000178.1:0-5259 GCA_046087245.1 Rubrivivax sp. | reverse complement strand
TCGCGGATCGCAGTGCATTCACGGCTGCAGACCGAGCAACTGGGCCGACTTGCGCGGGTGGGTCAGGTTCACCCTCCCCTTGCGCTCGGCACCGTCCAGGATGGCCTGTCGCACCTGGGCCACGGTGAGCTCAGGCTTGAGGGCAAAGAGCTTGGCGGCGAGGTTGGCCACCTGGGGGCTGGCCATGCTGGTGCCGCTGAACTTCACGCGGTCGCCCCCGGGCAGAAAGCTCTCCACCTCAAAGCCGTTGGCGTGCACCACCACCGTCTTGCCGAAGGTGGAGAAGCTGGTTTCTTCGCCCGCCTTGTCCACCGCGCCCACGGTCAGCAGGTTGGGCAGGTTCAGGCCGGCGGGGATGTACTCCTCGAAGTCGGCGCTGTTGTCCTCATTACCCGAGCCCGCCACGAACAGGATCTCCGGCGCCGAGGCGATGGCCTCGCGCAGCGCGTCACGCTCCATGGCGAACAGCGCGCGGGCGAGTTGCTTGCGCTCCTCGGGCGTGGCGCCTACGTTGTGCCAGGCCAGCATGCCCTCGTAGGCCGAGGCGCCGTAGCGCCAGCTCATGTTCACCACACGCAGCTTCTGGTCCTTGAAGGTCTGCACGATCTGCTTGTAGGCAGCCGCCGTGCGGCGCGACATCTCCGCCGTGGGCTTGACCGGCTCAGTACGGTGCTCCCACAACATGGTGGCGGTGTAGACGCGGGCGAAGGGGTTGCCTTCCACCGCAATGCCGGCCACGTGCGTGCCATGGGTGTATAGGCTGGCCAGGCTCAGCTCTTCCTGGAAGGTCTTGACCCGGGACGGGTCCAGCGTGGCCACCGTCTGCTTCAGCAGCCTGGCGTCCTCGGTGTCCAGCGCGGCCTGCAGGTCCATGGCACCCTTGACCAGTTTCTTCAATTCGGGCCAGCGGGCCTGCGAGTCGCCCAGGGGGCGCAGCAGGTCCTTGGCCTGCCGGGACTCCCGGTCAAAGGCGATGCCCCGGCCGGCCGTGGGCTTGAAGAGGCTCAGGTCCACGCCTGAGTCCCAGATGCCTACGCCTACCTCGGTGGCACCGTCGTTCGCAGGGATGGCGAACTGCCGGGGCGTCCAGACATCGGGCTTTGCAGGTGCGGCACGCGACTGCGCATCGATCACCGCCTGCAGACCGGCCACGATGGGCGCCTTCAGCGGCGCGATCAGCTCAGTCTGCAGACGCGCCCCGACGATGGACCCGACCAAGGACTCCGGCACGGTCAGGTTCATGTTGCGGGCCATGACGTCCACCTGCTGCTCGAAACTGCCCTTGACCAGCGCAGGGTTCAGCAGTTCCATCTGGCCCTTGAAGGACTTGACGCCGTCGGCCACGTCGGCCCAGTTCATGGCGCTGTAGCGCTTGCGCACCTCTTCCTGCACCCAGGCCGCATCGCGCCGGCCGGTCTGCTGCTCGGCCAGCATCGTGGCCAGGGTGCCGGTGGTGGCGCGCGGCCCAGGCTTGTCCTGCAGGCCTTTCAGCCGCTCCACCAGAGCCGGCACGGCCGCCCAGTCACCGCGGAACTGCGCCAGGGTGAGCAGCGAGCCCACATAGGCCCGCATCGTGGCCGCATCCTGGATATCAAACTTCACCAGGTCGTCGCGCAGGTTCTTCTCCAGCGCCTCGGCCAGGGCCAGCACTTCGGCACGGGGCGCTTCCAGGTATTGGCTGGGCAGTTTGCCGAGCTTGACCACGCGCCGCGGCAGCTGCTCGGCCGAGGTGATGACCTGGCGGGCGCTGGCGGTGGCCGAGGATGTGCTCGAGCTGGGCGGGTTGCCTTGCGCCTGGGCGATGGGGGCTGCCGCCAGCAGACTGACCGCAAGAAACGAGGTGGTCATGCTCAATTTGGACATAGGGGTCTTCATAGAGAGGGTTGGATGGGACGGGACCCATGCTGCCGAGAGCACTTCGTGAAGGCCACAGCCATGCGATGAAGTGTGGATTCAGGAGGATGAGTGGCCGCAGGCTGGGGCGGCTGCACGGCCGGTCAGGCCGGTTCGTCGCGGGGTTCGTCGGGCGGCTCGCTGGGCAATTGCCAGGCCAGCGCCATGGCCGGCAGGCTGGCCCCGCATAGCAGGTAGGACCATGCGAGGCCTGTCCAGAAGCCACCGACACCCTGCGCATGCAACACGCCACCTGGCGTGACCGCGACCACGATCACAGCGTAGACGACGCTCAGCGTGAGCAGGGTGCGATAGGCCACGGTGTGGGCGGCATTGCGCAAGGCGATCTGCCGCTCGTCCAACAGTTCATCGGGGGCCTCCGAGACCAGCCGCACCGCTTTGCGCAGTTGGAAGTACGGCACCACACCCAGGACCATCAACACCGCTTCGGAATAAGTTCTCAGCTTGTTCTGGGTGATGAAGATCGTGAACACCAGCGCTACCATCACCAGCGCAGACGTCAGCACCAGCAGGCGCCTGGGTCCCTGCTCACGCAGGCGCGACGGCCGCCGGTCGGACAGGGACTTCTCCACCTCGCCGCGGCTGACGCCTTCCAGCCAGTAGAAGCGGTTCTTCGGGGTCGACTTCGTGTCGGTCATGTCAACGCTCCACATCGAAAGGGCGAACGGAAAACAAGTCCTGGACGCTGCGCCCCAGCACCTCGGCCAGGCGCAGCGCGAGCGTCAGGCTCGGGCTGTACTCGCCGCGCTCGAGGTAGCCGATGGTCTGGTAGTGAACCCCCACCGCATCGGCCAGCGCCTGGCGCGACAGGCCCTGCGCCGCACGCGCCGCCTCGATGCGGTTGAACAGGGGGTCTTCCTTCTGGCGTCCCATAGCTCATAGCATAAATGCTATTTAGCATTCACGTTACAGAGTCCCTGGGGCGCAGTCGGTCAATGCAGTCGTACCGGTCAGCAGGGTCCCGTCTGTACCGCCCCGGGCATGGGGCCCAGGGCCCGTTAAGCTCGCGGCCATGGACCCCCGCACCGAACTCACCGCACGCAACTTTCCCACCGCAGAAGAAGAGGCCCTGGCCCCGCCGCCTCCCTCGCGCTACGAAGGCCCGGGCAGCGCCTACAAGCTCGCCTTCACCGACACCGAATTCCTGCTGCGCGAGGAACTGCGTCCGGTGCGCATGCAGCTCGAACTGCTCAAGCCCGAGCTGATCCAGCAGGAGCACGGCATCACCTCGACAGTGGTGATCTTCGGCAGTGCGCGCATCCTGTCGCCGCAGGCGGCTCAGGAGCAGCTGGCGCAGGCCCGTGCCCAGGGCGGGCCCCAGGCGCTGCAACGTGCCGAGGTGGCCCTGGAGATGAGCCGCTTCTACGGCGAAGCCCAGCGCTTCGCTGCCCTGGTCACCGAGCGCTCTCAGGCGTACGACACGCCCATCGTCGTGGCCACGGGCGGGGGCCCCGGCATCATGGAGGCGGGCAACCGCGGGGCGCATGAGGTGGGAGGCAAGAGCATCGGGTTGAACATCGTGTTGCCGCACGAGCAGGCCCCCAACCCTTACATCACGCCGGAACTGTGCTTTCAGTTCCACTACTTCGCGCTGCGCAAGATGCACTTCCTGATCCGCAGCATCGCGCTGGTGTGCTTTCCCGGCGGGTTTGGCACGCTGGACGAACTGTTCGAAGTGATGACCTTGCAGCAGACCGGCAAGATCCGGCACCGTCCCATCCTGCTGTTCGGCCGCGCGTTCTGGGAACGGCTGGTCGACTTCGATCACCTGGTGGACACCGGCATGATCAGCGAAGCCGACAAGAGCCTGTTTCACTATGTGGAGACCGCCGAGCAGGCCTGGGCCGAACTGGCCCGGCACTACGAATTCCCCGGGGGCGGCCACGTCGCCCTGGGCGCGGGCCCCATCCCAGACCGGGATTGTCCGGGTAGCGATGCCCGCTGGCCTCGGGCATGATGCCCCTGCTTATGTCAGGGTCGGGCGGCGTTTCCTCACAGTACGCACTACCACCCGCCCCTGTTCAACACCCCCGGATCAGGATACTGGACATGAAACTTCTGCGGACCCTCTCCTGCCTGTGCGCCGCGACGGCTGCCATCTTGCTGGCCAGTTGCGGCGGCGGCGGCGACAGCGTGGCCGACAACGCCTGCCTGCAGGCCTCTCCCACGGGTGCGCTGTACGACCCGGGCAAGCCGGGAGAGAACGGTGCGCCGGAGATCGCCACCGGCTTTGCCAGCAAGACCGTGGTGACGGCGCGCAGCATCATGGTGGTGGCCAACAACCCGCTGGCCACGAAGGCCGGCTGCGACGTGCTGCGCCGGGGCGGCTCGGCGGTGGACGCTGCCGTGGCCGTGCAGATGGTGCTGGGCCTGGTGGAGCCGCAGTCCTCAGGCATCGGCGGCGGCGCCTTCATGCTGCACTACGACGCCACCAGCAAGACGGTGACCACCTACGACGGCCGCGAGACGGCACCTGCAGCGGCCACGGAGAACTACCTGCGCTGGGTGAGCGACACCGACCGTACCGTGCCCAGGCCGAACGCCCGCTCTTCGGGGCGCTCCATCGGCACGCCAGGGGTGCTGCACCTGCTGGAGACCGCGCACAAGGACGCCGGCAAGCTGGCCTGGAAGGAACTGTTCGACCCGGCCATCCAGATCGCCGATGAAGGGTTCAGGATCAGCCCGCGCATGTCGGCCTCCATCGCCGGCTCGGCAGCCAGCCTGGCGCGCGACCCCGAATCCAAGGCCTACTTCCTCAACACCGACGGCAGCGCCAAGGCCACCGGCACCCTGCTCAAGAGCCCGGCCCTGGGCGCGACCTACCGCGCCATCGCCGCGGGCGGCGCAGCCGCCTTCTACAGCGGTGCCATCGCGCAGGACATCGTCGACGAGATCGCCGACACCACGGGCGGCATCACCCCGGGCCTGACCACCCTGGCCGACCTGGCCAGCTACCGCTCCAAGAAGCGCGAGGCCATCTGCACCGTCTACCGCAGCTGGCAGGTCTGCGGCATGGGCCCGCCATCTTCGGGGGGGCTGGCCGTGGCCCAGGCGCTGGGTATCCTGGAGAACTTCGACCTGGCCGCCCAGAAGCCCACGGCCCTGGACATCAACGGTGGCAAGCCCACCGTTCTGGGTGTGCACCTGGTGTCGGAGTCGCAGCGCCTGGCCTACGCCGATCGCGATCTGTACGTGGCCGACACCGACTTCGTACCCCTGCCCGGCGGCAGCCCGGCGGCCATGCTGGACAAGAACTATCTGAAGTCGCGTGCGGCGCTGATCAACTCCAGCCGCAGCATGGGTACGGCCAAGGCGGGCGTGCTCGGGCCCACGAGCAACGGGCAG
>JBJTZN010000177.1:0-18394 GCA_046087245.1 Rubrivivax sp. | reverse complement strand
TTCGCGCACGGCCGGGTGCCGCTGAGTCCGGACAACATCCTGGGCATCCTGTCGCTGGCGTTCTGGACACTGACGGTGGTGGTGTCGCTGAAGTACGTGGCGCTGATCCTGCGCGCCGACAACAACGGGGAGGGCGGGCTGATCGCCATGCTGGCACTGGCCTCGCAGGCGGTGAAGGACCGCCCGGTGTTGCGCTCGCGCCTGCTGTTGCTGGGCATCTTCGGCACGGCCATCTTCTTTGGTGATGGCGTGATCACGCCCGCCATCTCGGTGCTGTCGGCGGTGGAGGGGCTGGAGGTCGTCGAGCCTGGCCTGCACCGCTTCGTGGTGCCGCTGACGCTGGTCATTCTGACGGTGTTGTTTGCCGCCCAGCGCTTCGGCACCGGCGCGGTAGGGCGCTTCTTCGGGCCCATCACGCTGCTGTGGTTCGCGGTGCTGGCGGTGCTGGGCCTGGTGCACATTGCGCAGCATCCTGCCGTGCTGGTGGCCTTGTCGCCGCACTACGCGGTGGGCTTCCTGCTGGCCCAGCCGGGCGTGGCCTTCCTGGCGCTGGCCGCGCTGGTGCTGTGCGTCACGGGCGCTGAGGCGCTGTATGCCGACCTGGGGCACTTCGGCAAGAAGCCCATCCGACTGGCCTGGTTTGCGGTGGTGATGCCCGCCCTGGTGCTGAACTACTTCGGCCAGGGGGCGATGCTGTTGCAGCACCCCGAGAACGTGGGCAACCCCTTCTACGAGATGGCGCCGTCCTGGGCGCTGTACCCGCTGATCGTGCTGGCTACGTTGGCGGCGGTGATCGCCTCGCAGGCGCTCATCACCGCGGCCTTTTCCGTCACCAAGCAGGCCATCCAGCTGGGCTACCTGCCGCGCCTGCGCCTGCTGCACACCTCCGTGCGCGAGACCGGGCAGATCTATGTGCCCTTCGTCAACTGGTCGCTCTACGTCTGCATCGTCATCGCGGTGGTGGTCTTCGGTTCCAGCAGCGCCCTGGCCTCGGCCTATGGCATCGCGGTGACGATCGACATGACCATCACCACCGTGATGACTTTCTTCGTCATCCGCTACGGCTGGAAACTGCCGCTGTGGCTGTGTGTCGCCGCCACCGGCTGCTTCTTCGTCATCGACATCGTGTTCTTTGCCGCCAATGCGGTGAAGATCCTGGACGGCGGCTGGTTCCCCATCCTCATCGGGGTGGCCATGTTCACCCTGATGACCACCTGGCAGCAGGGCCGCCAGCTGATGAGCGAGCGGCTGCGCGACGAAGCCATCGACCTGACGGTGTTCATCGAGTCGCTGTTCATCCACCCGCCGCTGCGCGTGCCGGGCACGGCCGTGTTCCTGAGTGCGGAAAAGGGCGCCACGCCCTTTGCGCTGCTGCACAACCTCAAGCACAACAAGGTGCTGCACGCGCAGAACGTCTTCGCGACCGTGCGCCACCATGAGGTGCCTTGGGTCGGCTTCGACCGACGGGTGGAGGTGGAAGCGCTGGGCCACGACTGCTGGCAGGTGGTGCTGCACTTCGGCTTCAAGAACGACCCCGACGTGCCCGAGGCGCTGAAGCTGCTGGCCGGCCGGGGCATCGAACTGGACGACATGGAGATCAGCTACTTCCTCAGCCGCGACTCCGTGGTGCCCACCTTCGCCCAAGGCATGTGGCTGTGGCGCGAGAAGCTCTTTGCCAGCATGCACCGCAACGCGGCGGCGGCGGCCGACTTTCTCCACCTGCCGGCCAACCGCATCGTCGAGCTGGGTTCGAAGGTGGAGATTTGAGCGGCTGTGGTTTGAGCGTTGGTGGCCCTGCCCCTGCTTCTCAGCGGCCGCCTTGCACGCTGGCCGCTCAACGCTGCGCATGAGCCGCCTGCTGCGTGACCTATCCCTGCCGGCCGTGGTGGCGGGGTTCGTAGCGGTGCTGGTGGGGTTCACCAGCTCGGTGCCGCTGGTGTTTGCCGCCGCCCAGGCGGCGGGGGCTGACGCGGCCCAGACGGCCTCCTGGATCTGGGCGCTGGGCTTGGGGATGGCCCTGACCTCCATCGGGCGCATGGGATTTTCGCCTCGTCAGAAGAATCTGTGGGCGAGTTTTGGCTCCGGGAGCTTGCCAAGCACGTGATACAGAGAGAGCTCGGCGATCCGGAAGGTCCTGTAGCCGTATGCTTTTCTCATAGTGACTTTGGCCTTGTTGTTCAGGCCCTCGATAACGCCGCTGGAGAACTGCTTCTTGGCCTTGAAGTAGTTGAGCAGCAGATCGCGGTGCGAGCGCACAGTACGGGCAAACTTCTTCACTGGATCGATACGGGAACGCATTGCCCGTTTGCACCAGGTGTCGAGGAACTTGGCCGCCCACGCCGGTGAGACGTATTCCCAGAACAGCTGGAATTCTTCCTTGAGCAGGTAGGCCCGTACGCTCTTCAAGTTGTAGCCCAGCAACTCGCGCAGGCTCATCTGCTGCTTGTCTGTCAGGTTCTCCGGCCGCTTGAGCAGGCACCAGCGTTTCTTTTTGAGTAGCGGCTCATACCCCTGGCGGATCATCTGGCGTGCCTGGCCGGCGCGCACCTCGTCGAGCGCCTTGTTCAGCTTGGCCACCATGTGGAAGCGGTCCAGGATGTTCAACGCCTTTGGGCAGTTCTTGGCAATGACTTCGAGGTACGGCCGCCACATGTCGGAGCAGACGAACTCGACCGAGGCGGCCAGCTGCGCTCCGATGAGGGTGAAGAAGCCCTCGAAGCTCTGCTTCGTTCGGTCCTTGCCCACCCACAACAGCCGCACGCAGTCAGCCTCAATCTGATAGACCAGCGTCAAGAACTTGCCGCTCTTGCCGATGTGGATCTCGTCGACGCCGATGGCGCGCAGGGTCCCGAGCTCGCGGTGCGCCAGCCCCCACTGCACAACGTACTCCACCGCGTGGCAGACCTGATCCCAGGTGGTGCCGAAGCTCGACGCCGTCTCCTTCCAAGACAGCTTGCGCGCCCAGTGTGCCAGGTGCAGCATGTAGGCCTTGGTCAGGCTGTGCTTGCCCACCGCCCAGGGTACTTGCTCGACCTTGACGCCGCAGTGGCGACACTGCACCCGCCGCATGGCGTAGATGAACATCACGGCATAGCCCCAGATCGGGATGAACTCGAAGCGTCGAACGGGCAGCACGTCATATCCGGGCGCAGGCTTGCCGCAGCACGAGCAGCGCGCCTTAGATCCACGGCGGGGGCGCACGTCGACCTCGATGATGGCGGTGGCCTCGATCAGCCGCACGGCCGCGTAGACGAATCCCGGGAAGTGGTGGCAATCATTGAGTAAGCGGGCGAGCAACATGGTCAACTCCCAAGGCAGCGCCGGGGGCGCGTTCAGCATCGATGCCCAGCACACACAACGTCTTCGCCAGGCCGTCCCGGACCTCCATGACTGGCCAAGATCGTGGCACGTCGAGCCCGCGGACATCGCCGTGGGCGAGCAGATCGTCCAGGTTCTCATGCCGTTCCTCTTGCACCTGTTGGACCAGGGTCTGGCCAAGGCCACCATCAGCCGGCATCGCGACAACCTCTGGACGCTCGGCGGCGAGCTCATCCGGTGTCGTTACGACGACGATGCGCTGGCCAAGAAGCAGGTCAAGTACGCCCTGTGCGAGCTCATCGAAGGTGACGGCGGACCGCTGATATGGCCGCGCATCAGCGAGTCGCAGCAGGACTCACTGGATGCCACCTGTGGCAAGCTGCGTCGCAACTGGCGCGTGTCGCCAACACAAGCCCGATCCGATTGACGCCACGACTGGCACCATTGCCAAGCCTCAACGGCCTGGCAACCCCAAGGCCGCTGCCCGTCGCGCTGCGATGCAGAGTTGTCCACGGCGGCGGGCGGTCGGCGCTTGCGACGAACCGACCGACCGGCGCGGTGGGCAACTCGTCTCGTCGGCTCAGGACGGCCGAAAACCGCCCACAAATTCTCCGGAGGAACCGGAATTTCAAACGCCCCGCAAGGCCCGACGACCAGGCCGCGACCCACCAGGACGGGATGTCTGCGGCAGCAAGATCATGGCAGCGGTGCCCATTCGGACCGCCACGCCACTCCCCCCGGGGCTCATCTGGCCTTGATCTGCGGCCTCGATATCAGGGTTGACCCTCGTTCGGTAACGCCGCGCCCCACAGGATGTGATCATGATGGAGCTTGGCCGCAGGGCGCGCCTGGATCCGTCGCGACCGGCTCAGCGCCTGCGCCGGCAGGCTCGCGTAGGAGCCGTCACTGCCCACGTTGCGGGCAAGCTCACGGCTGATGGTCCCGGGCGAGCGCCCGACCGCACGGGCTATGGCCCGCACGGACGAGCGCCCCTGATGCAGGCTCGCAATCGTCATGCGCTCCTCCGGCTGAAGCTGTCGGTATGTCGTACTGGTTTGCATCTGTGCACCTTACCCGAGGCGGGGTGTTGCACTTCAGATTTGAGGCCGTCATGTCAATTCACTAGCCTCGTCAAGGGTATGGCGCCGATCGGTGACGACCAGATCTCAGAGCCCCAGCCGATCACGCAACCCGTAGTACCAGGCCCCCAGTGCTGCCATCGGCACCCGCAGGAGCCGCCCACCCGGGAAAGGCAGGTGGGGAAGCTGCTCGAAGGCACTGAACCGCTCGGCTTGGCCCTGGATCAACTCGCCCAACAGGCGGCCGATCAGGTGCGTGAACGTGACACCATGCCCCGAGCAACCCTGCGAATAGAAGATGTTGTGGTCCAGGCGGCCAACTTGGGGCAGTCTGGACAGCGTCAGCAGGAAGTTACCGGTCCAGGCGTAATCGATGC
This sequence comes from Rubrivivax sp., assembly GCA_046087245.1. Lineage (GTDB taxonomy): Bacteria > Pseudomonadota > Gammaproteobacteria > Burkholderiales > Burkholderiaceae_C > Rubrivivax. Next base: position 13,620 of record JBJTZN010000177.1, on the reverse strand, counting down.
GCACGCCTGCCAGCTGGGGAAACACCCGCAACAAGCTGGGCATCAGGCTGGCGGTGATGTCGGAGAGGTCGCGCGCACCATAGACCACGCCACCGCCAAACAGCAGACGCCGGTCTGCCGACAGACGAAAGTAGTCCAGCAGGAAGTTGCAGTCCTCGACACAGAAGTCAGCAGGAATGACCTCCTTCCACCGCTCGCCCAACGGCTCGGTCGCGATGATCTGGGTCCCGCAGGGCATGGACTTTTCGGCCAGACTGGGCTCCAGATGCCCCAGGTAGGCGTTGCCAGCGACCACCACAAAACTCGCCAAAACGTCCCCCTCAGCTGTGTGCACCCTGGGCTTGGCACCGCGCTCAATGGCCGTGACCTGGGAGCGTTCGTGGATGACACCGCCAAGGAATTCGAGTGCCGCCGCCTCGCCCAGTGCCAACTTCAGCGGGTGAAAGTGGCCGCCTGAACGGTCCAGCAGGGCACCCTGATAACGGCCACTTGCAACAGCCGCACGCGTGGCCGCCGCATCCAGCAACTCAAGCTGCTGATGACCGTGCCGTTCCCAGGGGGTCTTGTGAGCCTCGAGTTGCTTCACCTGCTTGCCCGTCAGCGCCGCGAAGAGCAAGCCGTCCTTCAGATCACAGTCAATGCCATAGCGGGCCACACGCTCGCGGATGATGGTGCCGCCCTCAAAGGCCATCGCTCCCAGCGCCGTGGCCAGCGTCGCGCCATATCGCTGTTCGATGACATCGAGGTCTCGAGAGTAGCTGTGCACGATCTGGCCGCCATTGCGGCCTGAGGCTCCCCAGCCCACCCGTGCAGCCTCGAGCACGACGACGCGCAAGCCTGCCTCGGCAAGATGGAGAGCCGTCGACAGGCCCGTGTAGCCGGCGCCCACGATGCAGACATCAGCGTCGGCATGGCCTTGGAGCGGCGGTCGTTCAGGAATCGATCCTGCTGTCGCAGCGTAATAGGACGGCGCATGCGCAACGGGATGGGCTGCAGCCTGCGTCATGCTGGCCTCAAACATGCAGCAGCAGGTGCTCGCGCTCCCATGGCGAGATGACCTTCATGAACTCTGCGTGTTCGATCTCCTTGATCTCGGTGTAGACCGTGACAAAGTCCTCCCCCAGCACGGACGCCAAAGCCTTGTCATCACGCAACAGGGTGAGAGCCTCGCCCAGACTGCCGGGCAACTCATGCTGGCCCAGGTAAGCGTCGCCGACGCACTCCGGTCGAGGCTCGATGCGGTGCTTGATGCCCAGATAGCCACAGGCCAGCGTCGCCGCCAGGGCGATGTAGGGGTTGGCGTCAGCGCCGATCACCCGGTTCTCGATACGGCGCGCTTGTGCAGAGGCCACGGGAGAGCGAATGCCCACGGTTCGGTTGTCGGTACCCCATTGGATGTTGATGGGGGCCGCAGTGTGACGTGACAGGCGGCGGTAACTGTTGACGTAAGGCGCAAACAGGGCCATCGCGGCAGGGATATACGCCTGCAGCCCCCCGATGTACCAGCGGAACTCGTCGCTCGCGCTGCCGTCTTCGCGGCTGAAGAGATTCTTGCCCGTGTGTCTGCTGACGAGGCTTTGGTGCACGTGCATGGCGCTGCCGGGTTCACCCGCAATGGGCTTGGCCATGAAGGTCGCATACATGTCGTGGCGCAATGCGCATTCACGCACCGTGCGCTTGAAGAAGAACACCTCGTCAGCAAGGCCCAGCGGGTGGGCATGGAAGAAGTTGATCTCCATCTGGCCGGCACCCATCTCATGGATCAGCGTGTCGACGTTGAGCTCCATCTTTTCGCAGTAGCCGTACACGTCTTCGAACAGTGGGTCGAACTCGTTGACCGCATCAATGCTGTAGGCCTGGCGGCTGGTTTCGCTGCGGCCGCTGCGGCCCAACGGTGGCTTCAACGGCATGTCCGGGTCGGTGTTGCGGGCCACGAGGTAGAACTCCAACTCGGGTGCCACCACAGGCTCCCAACCTTCGGCTGCGAACAGTTCACACACACGGCGAAGCACGGAGCGCGGCGCGAAAGGCACCAACTGGCCGTCACGGTCGTAGCAGTCGTGGATTACCTGCGCCGTCGGGTCCGTGGCCCAGGGCACGATGCGCACGGTGGACGGATCGGGCCGCAGTTGCATGTCGCGATCCGTCGGGTGGATGACGTCGTAGTACGGGCCTGCTTCCGGAAACTCGCCCGTAACGCCCATGGCCACGATCGCTTGCGGCAGGCGCATGCCACGGTCCTCGGTGAACTTCTGGCGCGGCAGGATCTTGCCGCGAGCCACCCCCGTGAGATCAGGGACCAGACATTCAACCTCGGTGACACGGTGCTGGTCGAGCCACTGCTCGAGGTCATTGAAGCTGAAATTCTTGGGAGTCGACATGGTGAGTGCCTCGAACGCGCCACTCATGCTAGAGATGATGCGCAAGGCTGGCCATAGCCCAGTCGGGCCAGTCAAAGCGCAGAGGCAGCTATCGAATCACCGAAGGCAAGGTGGCCAGTAGCGCGTGGTTTCCAGAGGAACACCATCCCAAGCTGCGCGTTCGTCGCCGCGCGGGTCGTCCACCACGGCACACGGCAAGTCGAGCATCATGGTCGCTCGGCGTGAGGTGTCGTACCGCGGCCAGTGCGGCAAGGACGGTGTGTTGGGGTCCCCGGTTCGCGCAAAGGCCGTCCAGGCATCCATCATCTGGTCGGACAGTGCGCCCCACTGCGGCCTGGGCGCCGTCACGGCTTCGGCTTCGGGACCATCGTTACCGAACACGAAGGGAATCTCGATGGCGTGGTAGGCGCCATAAGTCAGCCCCGTACGCCCCTGGACTGGCGAGCGAAACCCGAACAGGTACATCCAGGTGGGCTGACGTTCGCCGCAGGCTGCCGCGAACCGCGTGGACATGACGCGGATCAGCCCATCCGTCGACAACGCGACAGCCGCCTCATGGCGAGAAGGGTAGGCCTTCAGGTACAGGTCAATGACCCGCTGAGATTCACGACCGAAATAGGGCACGAGACTGCCCGGATCGCCCAGGATGCCATCACTGAACGCCTCGGGAGTCATCCCAGAGTCATCGCGGTCGGCGCACACGGCCGAGAAGTACCGGGTCTCCTCAAGCGTCGTGCCGATCAGGACGGGCACGCGTGCGCAGCGCCCATTCGCCAAACCATGCCGCGGCTGCTCGTGCAGGACGACCCCGTCAAGGTTGGGCTTGCACCAGGGAAAGACGAAGCCGGTCTGATCCGCCAGCGCCAGGAGCGCCGGCCACGGGAGATGCTGCAACTCGCGCAGACGCATGCCGCTGGCCTGGAGCAGCAACGCTGCGTTGTGGGCCGATCGTTCCCGTGGGTGGAGGTCGGTCAGGATGCCGCTCTGGATGATCGCGCGGTGGAACAGGCCCTGCGCTCGCGGTGCGACCATGAGGCGCTGCACATGGCCTGCACCGGCCGACTCGCCAAAGACCGTGACGTTGTCGGGATCTCCGCCAAAGGCCAGGACGTTGTCACGCACCCATTCGAGTGCCTGGATGACGTCCAGCAAGGTCGCGTTGCCGCCACCGGCAAAGTCCGTGCCCCCGATGTCGGAGAAGTCGAGAAACCCCAGGACGCCCAGGCGGTACTGGATCGTCACGACCACGACGTCACCACGTTGCGACAGTCTTGCACCGTGGTACTGACTGTTGCGCGCGCTGCCGCCGACGTTGCCGCCGCCGTGGATCCACACCATCACCGGTCGGCGGATTCCGTCGACCGCAGGTGTCCACACGTTCAATGCCAGGCAGTCCTCGTCCATCACGTCCGCGCCGCGCTCGGTGGGGTCGAAGTAGTGGAGATGAGGGCAAGCCGGCGCGAAGTCGTCCGCGCGGCGTGGGCTGGTCCAGGGCGGTACAGGCGCAGGCGGCTTGAACCTCAGCGACCCCACTGGAGGTGCCGCGAACGGTATGCCCAGAAAGGTCTGTACCGTGTCTCCACGGCGCCCCAGGATGGGGCCGCTCAGGGTTTCGACCCGGATCCACCCGGTCGACACGTCGTCGTTGTCATGCGCCACCAGGCCACCTCAATGTGTGGATGTCATCGCCGCGCGCCGCATCGCCAGTGGTTGGGCTGTCCTCGCGAACTGCCGCAGCGCGGTCGGCGGCGCTCAGTGCCTGCGAAACCACCGGTCGACCTGTTCGACCAGGTCCAGCCAGTGGCTCGGGTGCCACTCCAGGCTGTGGTTGTTGTCAGGGTAGCGCACCAGCGCTGCCGGCACGCCGCACAGCTTGAGCGCCGTGAAGTACATCTCCGACTGCGCGATGGGCGTGCGCCAGTCACACTCGCCGCACAGCAGCAGCGTGGGCGTACTCACCTGGTGCACCAACGCCAGTGTTGAGCGGCGTCGGTAGTGCTCCGCCATGCCAGCCTCCCAGGGCGGCGCCGGGAGCCAGTAGTAGCCGTAGTAGTCGGGCCGGTCCTGGGTGAGTACGGTGCTGGACCAGTCCATGACCCCGTAGATCGCAGCGGCCGACACAAACCGCGCGCTGTGGCTGATCAGCCAGGCCGTCATCAGGCCGCCGCCAGACTCCCCCGCCACGTGGACGCGCTGCGGGTCGATGCCGCCGCGGGCCACCACGGCATCGACCATGTCGACCAACTGCAAGTCGTTCAGGCCCGGAAAGTCGTGCTGCAACTCGTCGATGAACGCCTCGCCATAGCCCAGCGATCCACGTGGGTTGACCATCAGCACGGCGTAGCCGCGGGCGGCCCAGATCTGCGGCAGGATGGCCAGGTGCGGGCACCAGGCCAGGTATGGGCCGCCGTGCAGCCACAGGATCAACGGCACGGGTTGGTCTGCCAGCGCCCCCGCTGGACGCGTCAGCCAGGCTTGCCACGCGGGCGCTGAGTTGCCCGGCCCGCGGGTCGGCAGCCACAGGGTCTCGATGGGCGCCACCTCGCGGTGATCGATCCAGGCCGACTCGTCAGTCAACACCTCGCCGGGCTGCCCATCAGGCAGCAGCAGCGCCACTTCGTCCGTGTGCGAGACGCTGCCGCGCAGGTAGGCGACCGTGCCGTCGCGCGAGACAGACAGGCCCTTCTGGTACAGCGCGTAACCCGTGGCGGCCGAGCCGCCGACATCCCGCGCCAGCGTCGTCCACCGGCCGTCCAGGCCCAGGTGCACCAGGCAGCCGTCGCCTGCCTGCGGCATCAACAGCAACAGCCCCGTGCTGTCGGGCAGCCACTTCAGTTGCTGGTGCACTTCCATGCCCTCGGGATGCGGCAGTGCACGCACAGGCCCGCCTGCACGAGGCATCACATGCACCACGTTCGTGTGGAAGGACTTGCGCTCGTTGCGAAAGCCGACGAACGCAATCCATTGGCCGTCAGGCGACACGGTCGCCTGACACGCCGGCCCGCCGAAGTGCGTGAGTTGCCGCACCGACCCATCAGACAGGTCGAACTCACAGACGTCGGACAGCAGCACCGACAGCGGGTCGTGAGGACCCTCCTGGGCGGCGATGCGCGGCATCGACATGATGAGATGACGGCCATCGGCAGCCCATGAAATGGGCCCGGCCAGCGCCAGCTTGGTGATCCAGGTGCGCGGGCTGCCGTGGTCGTACGGCCCTGCAGTCAGCTGGCGCAGCGCGCCGCTGGCGATGTCCAGCACGAAGATGTGGTGCTGCCCTGCCGGCAGTTCTCCGGGCAAGCCCTCTGCCCGGCGGACGAGCTGCTCGGTGTAGACCCCCGGTGCTGCCCACTGCGGTGTGCGCAGCCGCTCCCAATCGGGCATCGGGTCCGGCATGGCCGCGGCAGGCGCGGGCACTTGCATGACGAAGGCCAGACGGCCGCCTTCGGGTGACCAGGCCAGGCCTCTGGGCGCCTTCGCGAGCGTGGTCAAGGTCTCGCGCTCGCCGCTCTCGGGATGCCAACGCACGATGGCCTGGCGGGTACCCTGTACGCACGAGTAGGCCAGGCTGCGACCATCAGGAGCCCAGCGCGGCTGACTGCCCGGGCCCAGCTCGTGACGCTGGCCCGTGCTGCGGTCCACCACGCAGAGCTCTTCGATCCACCCGTCCGTCTGAACGTCGGCCCTCGTACGCACGTAGGCCACATGGCGGCCATCCGGCGCGATCTGAGGGTCACTCGGTAGCCTCAGCTCGAAGTGATCCTCCGCTCGGAACGCAGTGCGAAGAGGCGGGCTCAAGGCTTGGTCCCCGGCATCACGCTGCCGCCGCCTGAGGGGCCCGGCGGGCCTTGATCCAGGCATAGCCCAGGTGCAGGAAGAACACTGCAGCCAACAGCTTGACCGCCAGCAAGGCCCAGCGCAGAGAGGCCTGTCCGTATTCCGCCGCGAGCGCGTCGCTGAACATGCCGACCAGCAGCGGCCCGCCGCCAGCCCCGAACAGCGTCAGCGCCAGCAGCACCACCGACACGCCCAGCACCCGCCGCTCGCGCGGCAAGGTGTTGCTGATCATGGCGAACACGGGTCCGTTGGGCATGGCTCCCATGAAGGTGGCCGCGACGTGGGCGACAAAGGCCACCTGCAGGTTGGGCGCAAACAGCACCGCCGCGATCAGCGGAAAGGTCAGCGCGTAGCTGATCATGCAGAAGGCCAGCAGTCGCTCCTCACGGGCGCCTCCCAGTCGGTTGCCGATGACCCCCCCCGCCAGCAGGCCCATGAGGGATCCCACCAAGTAGGCGCCGCCAAAGAAAGCCGACGCGTGCTCAGGGGCCAGGCCGAACTGCCGGTTGTAGAAGCTCGGCATCCATTGCGTCAAGCCAAAGGTGGCAAACGAGGCCCAAGCAAATCCCAAGGTGATGTGCAGGTAGGTCGGGTTGCGAACCAAGTCGGCAAAGGCCGCCAGCTGCCCGGGGCCCGCTGCAGGCGGCGACGCGGGCAAGGTCGCAGTGGCACGGTCGGGCGCCAGCCTCATCTGCAGCACAGCGATCGCCACGGCGGCCAGGCCAAACACGACAAAAGCTTGCCGCCAGCCCACTTGCGCGGCCAGGTAGCCGCCTGCGGTCAAGCCGCCGGTCACGCCGAGGAAATTGCCCGCGGTGTACAGCGCCAGCGCCCCTGACCGGCGCTCGGGCGGGTAATGGTCGCTGACGATGGCCTGGCCCAGGGGCATCTCCGCCGCAGGCCCGAAGCCCGAGGCGAGTTGGGCCACGACGAATTGCCAGAAGGCACCGCAGGCCGCGAACACCGCCATCGCCGCGCCGTAGATCGACAAGCAGGCGCCGAACACGCGCGAGTTTCCCCAGCGTGCCGCCCACGCGGTGATGGGGAAAGCCAGCGCGGCGATCGTCACCGCCGAGGCGTAGCCCGTCAGCAGGCCCAGTTGGGTGTCGCTGAAACCGAACTCCGCCTTGATGAGGGGCAGGCACGCCGACAACAATGAGATCCCAGCGTTGGCCATTGCACTGGCCAAGGCCAGCACCAGGACGATGACGACTGGCCGGCCTTGCAAACCGGCTCCAGCAGGGCCTTCAGAGCGGTCGGCGACCAAGGTCAGAAGTCGTAGCGAACGGCGACGCCGGTGGTGCGTGGGCGCACGGGGTAGAACTCGGTGAAATAGGCACTGGTGAAGTCGACAGCCCCCGAGATGCCCCGCGTGTTGCTGGCATTGTTCAGGAACGTCGAGACCTCAAGGCGCGACCAGGAGAAGGTCAGGCGCAGGTCCAGCGTGGAGTAAGCCGCCAGGGTGATGGGCGAGTCAATCTGGGCCTGGCGCTTGCCGGTGTGCGCAACCACCGCCGAGAGGCGGCCACCGCTGCCCAGGGGCCCGGCGAAGTAGCCGGTCGCGTCCAGGGTGCCCTGCAGCTTGGCGGTGCCGGGCAAGGGCGTGCCTGCAGCGATGGGCACCCCGCCCACCGTGATGCCGCCCGAGGTGGCGGCGTCGGTGTAGGCCACAGCGCCGCGCAGTGAGAAGCTCGGGTTGGGTCTCCATCCGCCCGCCAGTTCGATGCCCTGCGACTGGGCCTGGCCGATGTTGCCGGTGACCAGGAAGTCCCGGCCGCTGACCGGGTCGCGAGCAAGCGTGGCCAGCTGCACGTCCTTCCAGTCGATGCGGAACACGCTCACGTCCAGGCTGGTGCGGGCGCTCGGCGTCCAGCGCAGGCCAGCTTCGTAGTTCCACAGCGAGTCGGTCTTGTAGGGGAACGCCAGCGTACCGAACCCGACGTTGGAAATGCCGCCGAACCGATAGCCCCGCGAGGCCAGCACATAGGCCGAGAGCTGTGGGTCGAATGTGTATCGCGGGGACACCTTGGGCGTCGTGCCGCTGTCGCTGGTGCCGTAGGGGATGGCGGTGCCGGGATCATCGACACCCGTGATGCGGTCGTACTCGAGCTGGGTCTTGTAGTAGCGAAGGCCCGCCGCGGCGGTGAGCTGCTGGGTCAGCTTGACTTCGGCATCGGCGAACAGCGCGGCTTCGGTGGCGTTCCCGTTGCGTCGGAAGCGGACATCCGGCACCGATCCGCGCGGCTCGTAGTACACCTTCTGGTCGCGCCTGACGTCGGCGTCCATCCAGAAGGCGCCGACGAGCCAGTTGACGGCGCCGGCCTTCTCTGGGGCCAGTCGGATCTCCTGCGACAGGGTGCGCGTGTGCAGATCCACATCGCTCGTCCACTGGTCGCCGATGTAGGCAGGGTCGAAGAAGTCCCGGGTGAAGTCGTCGCGCTGGATGCGCTTCTTGGTCTGGTACCCCGTCAGGGAGGTCAACCTCAGGCCGCCCAGATTGGCGTTGACCTGCACGGTCCCGAGATCGAAAGTCGAGTTGACGGTCTGGGGGAACGCGGTCTTGACCTCGTTGCGACTGGGTGGCGTGAGGCTGTAGCCGGCACCGGTCGCGTAGTCGAAGGAGGAGATGCCAGAACCATCGGCCTGTCGGCTCTGCTGACTGAGGTAGATGGCCGTGACGTCGAGGTGGTCACTGGGCCGCCAAGTGAAGATGGCACGGCCTCCGTCCACGCGGTTGGTATTGCCGTCCTTGACGCCGGTGCCGAGGTTGTCGATGAAGCCGGGGTCCTTGCGGGCGTTGAGCACCACGCGCAGGCCGGCCTTGCCGTTGGCCAAGGGCAGGTTCGTCATGGCCGCGGTAGACCAGCCGCTGCCGCCGCCTGCCATGCTGCTGAAGCCTGCGAGTACCGAGCCTTCCGTCTGTCGGGTGTTGGGCTTGTTGAGTTGGTAGCGGATGGCACCCCCCAGTGAAGAAGAGCCATACAACGCGCCTTGCGGGCCGCGCAACACTTCCACGCGCTCCAGGTCGAAAGGCGACAGGTCCGGAACCGACACGAACGCGAACGGGTCGGTGAACGGCACATCCTCGATGTAGATGCCCGTGGGGGCCTGCGTGAAGCCCTGATTGCCCGCGTTGGTGTTGGTGCCGATGCCGCGGATGGACAACAGTGAAGCGTCGGCCGCCCCCTTGTTGAATTGCACGCCGGGCGTGAGCTTCATGACGTCTTCGTTGTCGATGCTGCCCAGACGCTCCAGCTTGGCGCCATCCACCGCGGTCACGGTGCCGGCCACATCGCTCTGCAGCTGCTTGCGCTTGCTGGCGGTCACCTCCACGCGCTGTGGTTCGTCGGCGGCAGCCGGCTTGGCGGCGGAAGCACCACCGGCACCACCCGTGGCCGGAGAGGTCTGTGCCATGGCCGACAAGCCGAGCTTGATGCTCGCTGCCAGAACGGACCATCGATGCACGCCTCGTCCGGTTGCAATGGACACGAATGGGCGGGTTGGGATCCTGGTTGCCATGCGACTCTCCATGCGGTTACAAATCGCTTGGTGGGCATACTCGGTCATCGTCGATTTGCTGATCCATGGTAGCCAGCGCGCGACGGGACTTGAATAGCCCATTTGGGACATGTCACGCACCATCGCCCTCAGCCAGACCGCCGAATGCCCAAACCGCACGCTTGTGCTCAGAAGCTCGCTCCCAATCGCAAGACCCGCTTCGCGCTGGCGCTGGACAACGAGGGCGTGGCGCAACTCAGCGAGCTGGCGTCTCAGGTCGGACTGGCGGGGTTCTATCCCGCAGCGGTGACGTTTCTGGGGTCGCTGATCGATGCGGACGCCAGCGTGGCTCTCCTCTATTCGGTCGATGAGCGGCCCCGTTACCTCGCCGTGAAGGCTGAAGCGGCAGTGCGCCGGGGAGCGCGCGACGCCGCCTACCTCGACGGGCCCTATGTGCTGGATCCCGTCTACCAGATGTTCCGGCGTGGCCAGGCCGATGGCGCCTACCCCATGTCGCCATACCTGCCGGGCGACTTCTACGACAGCGAGTTCTACCTTTGCTTCTTCCGAAACACACACCTGGTCGACACCGTCGACGTGCTGTGGCGCATTGACGAGGGCAGTTCCATCGCCTTCTGCCTTGGGCGCGAAGAGGGCAAGCCGCCATTCGGTGACGCCGACGTCGCTCTGGTGCAGCACGTCCTGCCCTTGCTGTTCGCTCTGATGAAGCGACATCACCAGTTGGCGGCACGGCCCACGCCCGATGAAGCCGACCGGCTGGTTCACCGCAAGGTGCAAGCCACGATGGCGAACTTCGGCGCCTCTTTGCTGACGAAGCGCGAGCGCGAGGTGGTCTTCTACATGCTCAGCGGCTATTCGTCGGAGCAGACCGCAGAGCGCCTGCACTCTGCCGAAGGCACTGTCCGCAACCAGCGCAAGAGCATCCACCGAAAGTTGGAGACGGGGTCCCAGGCCGAGTTGTTCTCGCTGTTCATCCAGTGCATCCCCTTTGCCGACCCCGACCGTGGCGAGGACCCGCTGGTGCGCTGCCAAGGGCCGTCGCCGCGTGGGCCGAACTGACCCCTCAGGGTCAGCCCTTATGCCTGGACGGACATGGTCGACCCGCAGCGGCGCTTCTAGCATTCGAATCGGTATGAGTACCTTGTCGAAAGACACGGACGGCTTCGCCGGAAGCTACGCCGAAGCCCGCAGCGCCTGGCTGGGGGCCGTAGCGTCGCACGGCGGCCAGGTGACGAGCCTGCAGCACCCGGACACCGGCCCACAGGGCGAACCCCTGTGGCTGGACGTGGCACGCTTTGGCGACCCGAAGGCCGCCAGCGCCTTCGTGGTGTCGTGTGGCACGCACGGCATCGAAGGCCACGCCGGGTCCGCCGTGCAGACGGCCTGGATGAACGCCAGTGGGCCCGGTGAGCTGCCAACCGGCACGGCGGTGGTGCTGGTGCACGCCATCAACCCCTGGGGCTTTGCCCATGGCCAGCGCGTGACCGAGAACAACGTCGATCTGAACCGAAATTTCATCGACTTCGCGTCGGTGCCGGCGCCTCATGCCGGTTATGCCGAACTGCACCCGCACCTGATGCTGGATCGCTGGGACGAAGCCAACATCGCCCGCGCCTTTGCCGCCATGGATGCTTACCGCGAACGGGCGGGTGAGCAGGCCTTCTCGGACGCCTTCAACGGCGGCCAGTACCAAAGCCCGCAGGGCCTCTTCTATGGAGGGCGGCAACCCGAATGGTCCAACCGGGCGTTGGCGCGGTGCGTGCCGCAGGCTCTGGGTCCGGCACGCTGCTGCGTATGGGTGGACCTGCACACCGGCATCGGCCCGTATGGCTTGCCCTTCTTCTTCAATTTCGACGCGCCCGGCTCGTGGGGCCGGCAGCGTGCGCTTGAGGTCTGGGGTGAGGCGGCCTTGAGTGGCAAAGGGGCCACCCACAAGGCTTTCGCGACCTACCAGGGGCTGATGATCGACGCGCTAACGGCCATGGTGCCCGGCTGCGCGATGTCGCCCGTGGTCATCGAGTTCGGCACCCATGAACGACGGCGCATGCAGCGCGCGCACCTGGCGCTGGCGTGGATGCGGCGCCAACGCACGGCGAGCGAAGCCTTCGAACGGGCGGCCGCAGAGTACCGGGAGGCCTTCGTCCCATCGGACCCCCAGTGGCGCGCTTGCGTGTTGCGTGAAGGGGTGGCGCTGTGCCAGCGCGGGCGAGACGCCTTGGTGGCCGAAGTCCGATGACCGCGCACGCGCTCGCTCCCCACGATCAGTCCCTGTTTCCGGGCATGAGCGCGCACCGCGTCGCCGTGGACGATGGCGTGGAAATCGACGCTTTGGTAGGCGGCAGCGGACCACCGCTGTTGCTGCTGCACGGCCACCCGCAGACGCGCGCGATGTGGCACAAGGTCGTCCCCGCGCTGGCACTTTGGCACACGCTGGTGCTGGCCGACCTGCGCGGATACGGGGACTCGTCCAAGCCAGCCGGCCTGCCCGACCACTCGAACTACGCCAAGCGCACCCTGGCACGTGACCAGGTGGCGTTGATGGGGGCCCTGGGCTTTGCGCACTTCGACGTGCTGGCGCACGACCGTGGCGCCCGAGTGGCCCACCGGCTGGCCGTGGACCACCCCGAGCGAGTCGGCCGCATGGTGCTGCTGGACGTGGCACCGACCTTGGCGATGTATGAACAGACCACGCGGGCCTTTGCCACGGCTTATTGGCACTGGTTTTTGCTGATCCAGCCGGCGCCACTGCCCGAGCGCCTGATCCAGGCCGATCCGGCCGCCTATGTGCGCGAGGTGATCGGCCGACGTAGCGCGGGCCTGGCGCCCTTCACGCCCCCTGCGCTTGCGGCCTACGAGCGGGCGGTCGCCCTGCCCGGCACCGCGCACGGCATCTGCGAGGACTACCGCGCTGCGGCCGGGGTCGACCTGGACCACGACCGCGCCGACCGCGAGGCCGGCCGCCGTATGGCCACACCCACGCTCGTGCTGTGGGGGGCGCAGGGCGTGGTGCACACCTGCTTCGAGCCATTGAAGGAGTGGCAGCGCGTCGCCAGCAACGTCCAGGGCGAGCCACTGGCGTGTGGTCACTACATCGCAGAAGAGGTGCCCGAGCTGCTGCTGGCGCGCATCACGCCCTTCCTTTCCCCCGACAACGCCGACGCATGAAGCCCGTGGCTGTGGACTGGTTCCAGCGCGAGCAAGTGGCACCGGACTTGATCCGCATCACCGAAAAGCACTTCAACCCCATCGCGCGGGCCAACCTCTGGCTGCTGAGCGGACGCGACGCGCATCTCTTGATCGACACGGGCCTCGGCGTGTCTGACCTCGCCCGCTACCTGGCCCCGCTGCTCGACAAGCCGCTCACCGTGGTCTGCACGCACGCGCACTTCGACCATGCCGGCGGCCTGGCCGACTTCAAGTCCACCTGCCTGCACTGCCACGAGATCGAACTGATGCGCCGCGGCGACGCCACCGCGGCGCTGGCCCGGCCCGAGCAAGGCTTCAATGTCGATGCCCACTACAGCGAACTGCCATACCCCGGTTTCAGCTCAGCGAACTACCGATTCCGTCCCTGCGTAGTGCAGCGTGCGCTGAACGAAGGCGACGTCATCGACCTGGGCGACCGCTCGCTCGAGGTGCTGCACCTGCCCGGCCACTCGCCGGGCTCCATCGCCCTGTACGACCGCACGCAGGACACGCTGTACTCGGGCGACGTGGTGTACGACGGCGAACTGATCGACAACGCCCTAGCCCGAAAATTTCATCAGTAGCAGGTCGGCGGCCTCGTGCCGAGGCGCGTTTTCATAGGTAGCCAAAGCCAATGAAAACCGAGGACCGCCGATGCCAAAGTGTACCGATCAGAACGTTCAGTTTGGGCGCGTTGGAA
>JBJTZN010000176.1:0-10333 GCA_046087245.1 Rubrivivax sp. | reverse complement strand
CTGCCGTGCCAGTTGGCCTGCTCGCACTCGCGCTTGCTCATGGAGTCACAGCCGGCCAGCGCCGCGGCCACCAGTGCGCCAGCCACCAGAAAGACACGCCTCATCGCCAGCCTCCGTTCACGAGAACACCTCTGGATTCCTGCCTTGACCGCCGCCTCGGCTCAGGCCTGTCAAGCGGTGAACCCGAACCGGCCCTCGCACACCATCGCGCTCAAGGGCTGGCGGGCGTTGGGCGTTTCGCGGGCCTGGAGGGATTCGTCGAGCACCGACTTGTCGCCCCGCTCGCCCACGGCGACCACGCACTGCACGGCAAAGGCCTCGGGCACGCCCAGCGCCTGGCACAGCGACTGCGGGTCGAAGCCGCCCATGGCGTGGGTGCACCAACCCATTGAATCGGCCTGCAGGGCCAGGCTCATCCACGCCGCGCCGGTGTCGAAGCCGTGGTTGGGGGAGGGCTTGGCTTCGGTGCTGCCCGGTGCCGTGGAGGTGGTGGCCGACAGCACGGCGATCAGTGCCGAAGCCCGGTGCGCCCAGACCTGGTTGAAGGGCACCAGGGTCTGGAAGATGGCGTTGAAGCCCGGGCTTGTGGCCAGGCCGTAGACGAAGCGCCAGGGTTGCGTGTTGGACGTGGAGGGCGCCCAGCGGGCAGCCTCGAACATGCGCATCAGCTCGGCCGTGGACAGGGCCTTGCCGGTGAAGGCGCGGGGGGACCAGCGTTGGATGAACCGAGGGTCAACGGCGTGTTCGGGCGTGCGGAAAGTCATGATGCGGACGCTGGACCAGAGATGAACGCCAGGATTGTGCAACGCGGCCGTTCGTGCACCCCGGCTGATTTCCCCGCCTGAGCACCTTGCCCGGTGGCGGCCCCTACACTGGAGCGCCTTTGAGAAGACCAGCCTATCTAGGATCCCCCCTTGGACCTTCACGTTCCCATCACCCTGGCCGACGAACTCTCGGACGACGTCATCGCTTCCACGGCCTTGCTGGACCTGTCCAGCGGCGAGATACGGCGCATCGAGTACGTGGACTACGACGTGCAGTCCCGCGGCCTGCCCGTGCACCTGCCGGATTACGAGTTCACCTGCGGCACGCTGAGCAACCGCGGGCGCGATCTGGAGTTCCAGGTGCAGGTCAACCGCACGACGGGGCAGTACTCCGTCAGCGCCGACGAGCTGCTGGAGATCAAGAAGCGCGCCGCCGCGCTTTTCGCGGCGCCCCCGCAGGGCTGAGCCTGCATGAAGGGATCCGCCGCGCGCTGTCCGGGGCGTCGGCGGCCTGCCTGGCCCGCCGCGCGTGCCCGCCGTGATTTCCTGTGGGCCCTGGCCGCGGCCTGTGTGCCGGGGCTGGTCGGCGCCGCCGCCGCCGCCCAGGCCGGTGTGGCCACGGTGGCCGCCGCCTCCGACCTGAAGTTCGCCCTGGAGACGGTGGCTGCGGACTTTCAGCGCCAAAGCGGCCACCGGCTGCGCCTGGTGTTCGGATCTTCCGGGCAGTTCTTCACGCAGATCCGCCAGGGCGCGCCGTTCCACCTGTTCATGTCGGCCGACGAAGACTTCGTGTTCCGCCTGGCCGATGAGGGCCGTACGCTGGACCGGGGACAGCGCTACGGGGTCGGCCGCATCGGGCTGTTCGTGCCGCACGGTTCGCCGCTGCGCGCTGACGGGCAGTTGCAGGACCTGGCCGCCGCCTTGGGCGACGGCCGCCTGCAGCGCCTGGCCATTGCCAACCCGGCGCACGCCCCCTACGGCGCGCGCGCCCGTGAGGCCTTGACGCATGCCGGCCTGTGGCCGGCCATCGAGCCGCGCCTGGTGATCGGGGAGAACATCTCGCAGGCCGCGCAGTTCGCCAGCACGGGCGCGGCGCAGGGCGGCATCGTCGCGCTGTCGCTCGCCCTGGCGCCCACCCTGGCCGCGCTGGGCCACTTTGATCTCATCCCGGCGCACTTCCACCAGCCCCTGGTGCAGCGCATGGTGCTGCTCAAGGGTGCCCCGCCAGCGGCCCGGGCCTTCCACGCGTACCTGAGCCAGCCTTCCGCACAACAGGTGCTGGCACGCTACGGCTTCACCCTGCCGTCGGGAGCGCGTTGATGGATTGGCAGGCGGTCAGGCTGTCGCTGGAGTTGGCGTTGGTGACCTGGCTGGTGTTGCTGCCCGCGGGCCTGACCCTGGGCCGCTGGCTGGCGGTCTCGCGGTTTGCAGGCAAGGCGGCGGTGGAGGCCCTGGTCGTGTTGCCCCTGGTGCTGCCGCCCACGGTGCTGGGCTACTACCTGCTGGTGGGCCTGGGCACGGCCTCGCCGCTGGGGGCCTGGCTGTCACAGCACCTGGGCGTGCAACTGAGCTTCAGCTTCAGCGGCCTGGTGGTGGCGTCGGTGGTGTTCAACATCCCCTTCATGGTGCAACCCATCCAGCGTGCCTTCGAGGCCGTTCCGCGCGACCTGACCGAGGCCGCTGCTGTCAGCGGGCTGTCGTTCTGGCAGACGCTGTGGCGGGTGGAGCTGCCGCTGGCCTGGCCCGGCGTGCTCTCGGCCAGCGTGCTGACCATCGTCCACACCCTGGGCGAGTTCGGTGTCGTGTTGATGATGGGGGGCAGCATCCCGGGCGAAACCCGCACCGTGGCCATCGCCATCTACGACCGGGTGCAGGCGTTTGACCTGGCCGGTGCCGACCGCATGGCGCTGCTGCTGACGGCCGCCTCGCTGCTGGCGGTGGCGGCCTCGTTCTTCGCGTCGGCGCGGCTGACGGTACGCCGATGAACACCCAGGCCCCGCCTGCGGGCTCCGCTCACGCGCCAGCCCTGCAGGTGCAGGTCGAACAGACGGCGCCCATCCCGCTGTCAGGCGCCTTCGAATGCGCGGCCGGCGAGTTGCTGGCCCTGGTGGGGCCTTCGGGAGCGGGCAAGACCTCGCTGCTGCGGCTGATGGCCGGGCTGCTGCGGCCCCGCCAGGGTCGCGTCACGGTGCAGGCTGAGGTCTGGGTGGACACGGCCACGGGCCAGTGGCGGGCACCGCAGCAGCGCCATGTGGGGGTGGTCTTCCAGCACTATGCCCTGATGCCCCACCTGCATGCGCGCGACAACGTGGCGTTGTCGCTGCTGCACCTGCCCCGGCCCGAACGCGAGGTCCAGGCCGGCCGCTGGCTGGACCATGTGGGGCTGGATGCCGCGCAGCAGCAGCGCCGGCCGGCGCAGCTTTCCGGGGGGCAGCAGCAACGCGTGGCCATGGCCCGGGCGCTGGCGCGCCAGCCCCGGCTGCTGCTGCTGGACGAGCCCTTTGCCGCCGTGGACCAGCTGACGCGCCAGGGCCTGTACCGGCTGTTGGCCGACCTGCGCCGCGAACTGGCCATCCCCATCGTGCTGGTGACGCACGACCTGCATGAGGCACGGCTTCTGGCTGACCGCCTGGTGGTGGTGGACCAGGGGCGTGTCTTGCAGACCGGCACGCCTGCAGCCATCCACCGCGCCCCGCGCAATGCGCGCGTGGCCGATCTGGTGGGCCTGCAGAACCGTTTCGAAGGCCAGTGGCTGGGGCCCGCCGCGCGGGAGGGCGCCGGGCTGCTGCGCTGGACGGATCCGCGAGCCGCCGACCCGGCCGCCGAACCGGCCGGCCCCTTGCTGGAGGTGCCCGACAAGCGCCGCCTGTCCGCGGGACAGGCGGTGAGCTGGGTGCTGCCGGGTGAGGCCATCGAGCTGGTGGCGCCAGGCGCACGCCGGCCTGGCGACTTCGACGCCGTGGTGTCGCAGGCGCGGCACCTGGGCGAGATCACCCTGCTCGGGGTGGACCTGGTCGTGCCCCCGCATGCCCGCCTGACGCTGACCCTGGCGGGTGCCGGTTGGCGTCCGCTGGGCGACCCGGGTCCTGCGGGAGCCTTGGACCCGTCCGGACTGTCAGGCCCATCGGTCTCGTCAGTCGCTTCTGTCGCTACAGGAACGCTCGCCGCCGGGCAGGCGGTGGCCGTGCGGCTGGACACCGCACAGGTGCATGTCATGCCGGTGCGCGCGCCCTGAGGCTTGCCTGGGAAGAGGCCCGGCGTGTTTCGGCCTGTTGCGGCGCCACAATGGGCCATGTTGAACCTGCCTGCCTTCTTCGCCCCCGCCCACTTCGAGGACGCCGACGCCGCCCTGGCGCGGGTGCTCGAGATCTACCAGGGCAGCACCGCGCACCTGCGGCACGGGCTGCAGCGTTTCGTGGCCGGGGAACCGCTGCCTGGGCGCGTGCGCGCCTTCTACCCCGTGGTGCGGGTGCGCACCCAGACGGTGGCACGTACCGATTCGCGCATCGCCTACGGCTTCGTGGCCGGGGCGGGCACCTTCGAAACCACCCTCACGCGCCCCGACCTGTTCGCAGGCTACCTGCGCGAGCAGTTCCGTCTGCTGCTGGCCCACCACGGCGTGGCGCTGGAGGTGGGCACCGGTGCGCAGCCCATGCCGGTGCACTTCAGCCTGGGCGAGGGTGACCATCTGGAGGGTGAACTGGACCCGCAGCGGCGCCAGCAGCTGCGCGAACTGTTCGACCTGCCGGACCTGGCCGCGATGGACGACGGGATCGCCAACGGCACGCACGAGAGCGCGCCGGGCGAGGCGCAGCCCCTGTCGCTGTTCACCGCGCCGCGGGTGGACTACTCGCTGCACCGCCTGCGCCACTACACCGGCACCGCGCCCGAGCACTTCCAGCACTTCGTGCTGTTCACCAACTACCAGTTCTACATCGACGAGTTCGTGAAGCTGGGACGCTCACTGATGGAGGTGGCTGCGGGGCAGGAAGCCGACCATGCGGACCTGCCGAACACCGGCTTTGCCGCTTTCGTCGAGCCCGGCAACGTGGTGACGTACCGCCGCGGTGCCGATGGCCAGGCCCCGGCGTCGCACGGCACGCCCCCGCCGCGCCTGCCGCAGATGCCGGCCTACCACTTGGTGCGGCCGGACGGCCTGGGCGTGACCATGGTCAACATCGGCGTGGGCCCGGCCAACGCCAAGACCATCACCGACCACATCGCCGTGCTGCGCCCGCACGCCTGGATCATGCTGGGGCACTGTGCGGGCCTGCGCAACACGCAGCAGCTCGGCGACTACGTGCTGGCCCATGGCTATGTGCGCGAAGACCACGTGCTGGACGAGGAGCTGCCGCCCTGGGTGCCCCTTCCCGCGCTGGCCGAGATCCAGGTGGCACTGGAGCGGGCGGTGGCCGAGGTGACGCAACTGTCCGGGTTCGATCTGAAGCGCGTGCTGCGCACGGGCACCGTGGCCTCCACCGACAACCGCAACTGGGAGCTGCTGCCGCACCCGGGCCCGGAGCGCCGCTTCAGCCAGAGCCGCGCCGTGGCGCTGGACATGGAAAGCGCCACCATCGCGGCCAACGGCTTTCGCTTCCGCGTGCCCTACGGCACGCTGCTTTGCGTGAGCGACAAACCGCTGCACGGCGAGATCAAGCTGCCGGGCATGGCCAACAGCTTCTACCGCGAGCGGGTGGACCAGCACCTGCGCATCGGCCTGCGCACCGTGGCCCTGCTGCGCCACCAGGGCCTGGAGCAACTGCACAGCCGCAAGCTGCGCAGCTTTGCCGAGGTGGCGTTCAGGTGAGGCTGGCCGGGCTCAGCCCCGGGCCTGCAGCGCGCCCCAGACGCGCTCACTGGTCAGCGGCATCTGCAGGGCCTGCGCCACCTCGCGCGGCACGCCCGCGCTGATCAGCGCGTCCAGCACGGCGTTCACCACCGCGGGCGTGGCGCCGATGGTGCCCAGTTCGCCCACACCCTTGGCGCCCAGCAGGTTGGTCTTGCAGGGCACGCTGGTGTCGAACACGGTCTTGAAGCCGAGGAAGCCGTCGGCGTGCGGCATGGCGTAGTCCATGAAGCTGGCGGTCAGCAACTGGCCCGAGTCGTCGTAGACGATGCGCTCGCACAGCGCCTGGCCGATGCCCTGCACCGCGCCGCCCTCCAACTGGCCCTGCGCGATCTGCGGGCTGACGACGCGGCCGATGTCGTTGACGCTGGCGTAGGCCACCACGGCCACCTCGCCAGTGTCCGGGTCCACCTCCACCTCGCACACATGACAGGCGTTGGGCCAGCTCGGTGCGCTCGCCGTGGCGTCGCCGGATACGGTTATGCGCTCAGCCTCCTGGCGCGCAGCCAGGTCGAACAGGCCGATCTCCAGGTCGGTGCCTGCCACGCGGAACTGCCCGGCCTCGTAGACCAGGTCGGTGGCCGGGACCTCCAAGGCCCGGGCGGCCAGGTCCTGGGCGTGCTTCACGGTGCGCTCGCTGGCCACCCGCACGGCGCCGCCGCCCGTGAACAGCGAGCGGCTTCCCGCGCTGCCGAAGCCGGTGGCCAGATCGGTGTCGCCCTGCACGATGCGGATGCGGTCGATCGGCACGCCGAAGGTATCCACCGCCAGCTGCGCGTAGCTGGTGGCGATGCCCTGGCCCATGGGCATGGTGGCGGTCGTCAGTTCGATGAGGCCGTCGGCGCGCACGTCCACCTTCACGGTCTCGGACAGTGCGTTGCCGCCCGTCCACTCCAGGAAGGTGGTGACGCTGCGGCCGCGCAACCGGCCCACCGCGGCCGATTGCGCGGCGCGCGACGCATATCCTGCCCAGTCGCCCAGCGCCAGGCCCTGGTCCAGCATCTTCTCGAACTCGCCGCTGTCGTACACCTGCTTGGCGGCGTTGGTGTAGGGCATCTGCTGCGGCCGCACCAGGTTGCGCCGGCGCAGCTCGGCGGCATCCAAGCCCAACTGTTGCGCGGCGGCGTCCATCAGCCGCTCCACGATGTAGATGGCTTCGGGCCGGCCGGCGCCGCGGTACGCGCCTGAAGGCGTGCTGTGGGTCATCACCGCGCTGAGGTGGAAGTCGATGATGGGGATGTCGTAGACACTGGTGGCTACGAAGGGGCCCAGCACCAGCGGGATGGCGCAGCCCGTGGGCGTGGCGTAGCCGCCCACGTTGGCCCAGGATCGGTGGCGCATCGCCAGCACGCGGCCCTGCGCGTCCAGGGCCAGCTCGGCCCGGGTGAACATGTCGCGCCCGTGCACCGAGGCGGTGAACTCTTCCAGCCGCAGCCCGCGCCAGCGCACCGGGCGCTGCAGGCTGCGCGCGGCGTGCGCCACCACCAGGTCTTCCGGGTACAGGCCGGTCTTCATGCCGAAGCCCCCGCCCACGTCGCCCACCTGCACCCGCACCTGCTCCTTGGTCAGGCCCGGCAGGTGGTTGGCGATGCCGTCACGCACGGCGGTGGGCATCTGGCTGGATAGCGTGACCAGCAGCCGCCCGGTGTCTGCTTCCGGCTCGGCCATCACCACGCGCGGCTCGATGGAGGCCGGGGCCAGGCGCTGGTTCAGCAGGTCCAGCTTCACGGTGTGGGCGGCCGCAGCAAAAGCCGCAGCGCAGGCGGCGGCGTCACCGTGCCGCATCTCGGCGGCCACGTTGTCCGGGGCCTGCTCGCACACCACCGGCGCGCCCGCGGCGGTGGCGGCGTGCACGTCGGTGACGGCCGGCAGCACGTCGTAGTCGATCAGCACGGCCTCGCTGGCTTCCACCGCGGCTTCACGTGTGAGCGCCACCACGGCCACCACGGCCTCCCCCACGAAGCGCACCACCTCGTGCGCCAGGGCGCGGCGCGGGGCGCTGGTGGCAGGGGAGCCGTCGGGCCGCTTGAAATTCGGGGGTGGTGCCGGCATGGGCTTGACGCCGGCGGCAGCCAGTTCGGCGCCGGTGTAGACCGCCAGCACGCCGGGCAGGGCGCGGGCCTCGGTGGCATCCACCGACAGCAGGCGGGCGTGGGCGTGCGGCGAGCGCACGAACACCAGGTGCGCCAGGCCCTCACGCTGCAGGTCGTCGGTGTAGCGGCCCTGGCCCGTGACGAGCGTGGGGTCTTCGATGCGGCGCACCGTGTGGCCGCTGCCAAAGCGCAGGGCGTCCAGGCCCGCGGGGGTGTGGGGGGCGTTCATGCGGCGGCTCCCGAGAGCAGGGTGGCGGCCTGGGGCGCCTGGGCGCGCATCGCCTGCGCCGCCTCCCGCACCGCGGCCACGATGTTGACGTAGCCCGTGCAACGGCACAGGTTGCCTTCCAGGGCGTGGACGATCTGCGCGTCCGTCGGGTCGGGTGTGTGGGCCAGCAGGCCGGCCGCGGCCATCAGCATGCCGGGGGTGCAAAAGCCGCACTGCAGGCCGTGGCAGTTCATGAAGGCTTCCTGCAGCGGATGGAGGGCCGCCGCCGCGCCGGCCCCTGACGCAGCCGTGCCGGCAGCGGCGCTGCTGCCCTGAGGCGCCCAGGCGGGAAGACCCTCGACCGTGGTCACCTGCCGCCCCTGCACCTGCAGCGCCAGCACGCTGCAGCTCTTCACCGGCTGGCCGTCCACCAGCACGGTGCACGCCCCGCATTGCGCGGTGTCGCAGCCCACGTGGGTGCCGGTCAGTTGCAGGGGGCCGCGGATCAGGTCCACCAGCAAGGTGGTGGGCGCCACTTCGGTGGCGGTGGCGCGGCCGTTGACGTGGAGTTGCACGGTGGGCATGGGGACAGTTCCTTGCGGGAGGCTGGACCCGCGCCGGATGGCGCGGGTGCGATGTCTGGTAATTGTGGCGGCAGGACGGTGCGCGTGGTGTCAGTGCGCCTGGTGTCAGCGGGTGTTGCCGGGTCTTCGGGGGCCGTCGATGTGCTCCGAATCAGCCATGCGCCACATTCCCCAGTACTCGCCCTGGCGGCCGCCGGGGCAGGCTGCCCGCCTCTTCGCCCAGATCCCAGAACAGGCCGGCCATGATCTCCAGGGCCTGGCGCGCCACGGGCGCGAGCAGATGCTCGTTCGGCGCGTGCTGCGAGCAAGCGGCGTAGCTGTGCGGCACCCACACGGTGGGCAGGCCCAGGAGGTCGGCGAACACGTCGTTGGGCAGCGAGCCCCCCAGGTTGGGCAGCAGCACCGGCGGCTCACCGGTCGTGCGCTCGATGCTGCTTTGGGCAAAGCGCACCCAGGCGTTGTCCGGGTCCAGCCGGGTGGCGTTCATCACCGTAGGCTCACCCACTTCGATGTCACCAAACCCGTGCGCCGCCAGATGGGCCTGCACGTGCTCGCGCAGCCGGGTGACGTCGGTGCCCACCACGAAGCGCATGTGCATCGTGGCCTTGGCCGACGGCGGGATGGCGTTCACCGGAAAGTCCGGATTGCCCGTGCGGTAGGCCAGCACCTCCAGCGTGTTCCAGGCGATCACGCGCTCGGCCGGGGTCAGGCCCGGCTCGCCCCAGGCGGGGTCTACTTCCGGGTCCCCCGGGTCGCCGCCGAACACCAGGCCCTGCAGCGCGGCGCGCACGTTCGCCGGGATGGGCGGCGGACGCAAGGCCTCCACCAGGATGCGGCCACGCCCGTCCACCAGGCAGGCGATGGCATTGGCCAGCACCACGCCCGGGTTGCGCAGCAGGCCGCCCCAGTTGCCGGAGTGGTGCCCGCCCGCGCGGCAGCTCAGGCTGAGATCGAAGTTGGCCACCCCGCGCGAGCCGAGAAACAGCGTGGGCCGGTCGCGCCGCATGCGTGGGCCGTCACTGGCGATCAGCGCATCCGCAGCCAGTGCCTCGCGCTGCGCGCTGCAGAAGGCCGCCAGCCCGGGAGAGCCGGTCTCCTCGCCGGTCTCGATCAGCCACTTCACGTTGAAGCCCAGGCCCCGGCCTGCGGCCCGGCGCACCGCCAGCACCTGCGCCAGGGCCGCGATGTTGATGCTGTGCTGGCCCTTGTTGTCGGCCGTGCCGCGCCCGTACAGGCGTTCGCCCTCGGTCGCCAGGGTCCACGGGCCGGCGCCCCGCGTCCAGGACGCGTCCTGCCCGCGGATGACATCGCCGTGGCCGTACATCAGGACGGTGGGCAGCGCCGCCGATTCGATGCGCTGCGCCACCAGCAGCGGGCCGTAGGGCGGCTCCGGGTTGGGATGCACCTGGCTGGTGAAGCCCAGGGCTGCCAGGCTGGGCACCATCTCGTCGTGCAGGTAGGCGCCCAGCGCGGGGCCTGAGTCCGGGTTCTGGCTCTCGGTGCGCACGGCCACGCGGCGCGCCAGATCACGTACGAAGTGCCCTTCGTCGAAATGCCGCTGCGCCGCGGCGATGGCATCGGCCCGGCCGGTGGTGGCATCACCCCGGCCAGTGGTGGCATCAGCCCGGCCAGTGGCGGCAGCGGCAGCCGGGGTGGCGGTGGCCGTCATGGCTCAGTCCGCGGACTTGCCCACCAGCTCGAAGTGCTCCACCGCGGGGGGCGCGGCGAAGAAGGGCCCGACGATGGCCCGCCACTCCGGGAACAGCGGGCCGGCGCGGAAACCCACGGTGTGGTCCTCCAGCGTGTCCCAGAAGATCATCAGCAGGTAACGCTCTGGG
>JBJTZN010000175.1:0-23517 GCA_046087245.1 Rubrivivax sp. | reverse complement strand
CGCCCGAGCGGGCGTTCCAAAGGGTGCCGATCCAGGCGCAAAGCACAGCCGTAGCTCGGGCTACGGCGAGCATTTGCAACGACGAGCGGGGCCGTTTGGGGCGGACGAGCGGGTGTGCGGGGATATTTCACAAGCTCTCAGGGGCCCCGCTGTTCATTTCTCGGCGCTGCTGTGTGCAACCGAATGGCGCATGGCCGCAGCATCCGGTCCCCCCCGATTCAGGTGCCACCAGGTCATGGACTGACGGGACGGGAATCAACTGAGCATGTCCAGACGCTACTTTGGAACGGACGGGATCCGGGGACAGGTCGGCCAGGTGCCCATCACCGCTGACTTCATGCTGCGTCTGGGGCACGCGGTGGGCCGCGTGCTCCGTGGGCAGGGAGCCGCGCCCACGGTGCTTATCGGCAAGGACACCCGGGTGTCCGGTTACATGATCGAGTCGGCGCTGGAGGCGGGCTTCTCGTCGGCTGGCGTGAACGTGGTGCTGTGCGGGCCCTTGCCCACCCCTGGCGTGGCCTACCTGACACGGGCGCTGCGGCTGGATCTGGGGGTGGTCATCAGCGCCTCCCACAACCCGTTCGACGACAACGGCATCAAGTTCTTTTCTGCCCGCGGTGAAAAGCTGCCTGACGCCTGGGAACTGGAGGTGGAGCAGGCCTTGACTCAGGAGCCTCGGTGGGCCGACGCGGCCAGCCTGGGCAAGGCGCGCCGGCTCGACGACGCCACCGGCCGCTATGTGGAGTTCTGCAAGTCCACCTTCGCCCCCGATCTGTCGCTCAAGGGGCTGAAGATGGTGGTGGATGCTGCGCACGGCGCAGCCTATCTCGCAGCCCCGGCGCTGTTTCACGAACTGGGCGCCCAGGTCACCCGTATCGGCTGCGCACCCGACGGATTCAACATCAACAAGGGCTTTGGTGCGACCGCCCCGCAGGCGCTGGTGCAGGCCGTTCTGGCCAACCAGGCCCGCTATGGCGTGGCCCTGGACGGTGATGGCGATCGCCTGCTGTTGGTCGATCGAGACGGCTCGATGTTCGATGGGGACCAGCTGTTGTACGTGATGGCGCTGGACAGGGTGCGTCAGGGCAGGCGTCCGCAGGGGGTGGTAGGCACGCTGATGACCAACCTGGGAGTGGAACAGGCCTTGGCTCGTCAGGGTATCGAACTGGTACGTGCCAAGGTCGGCGACCGCTATGTTCTCGAGGAACTGGGCAAGCGAGGCTGGCTGCTGGGTGGCGAAGGCTCGGGTCACCTCCTGGCCCTGGACTGCCACAGCACTGGCGACGGATTGGTCAGTGCCTTGCAGGTCTTGCAGGCCGTCATGCGCCACGGCTGCGACCTGAAGTCGCTGCTGCGCGATGTGGTGCTTTTTCCCCAGGTCATGCTCAACGTTCGCATGACCCCAGGCACGGACTGGTCAGACAGCGCACGCCTGAAGGCCGCGCGATCAGACGTCGACGAGCGCCTTTCGGGGCAGGGCAGGGTGCTGCTGAGGGCTTCCGGAACCGAGCCTGTGGTGCGTGTGATGGTCGAAGCGGCCGACGAGATGCTTG
Source organism: Rubrivivax sp. (assembly GCA_046087245.1). Classification (GTDB taxonomy): domain Bacteria; phylum Pseudomonadota; class Gammaproteobacteria; order Burkholderiales; family Burkholderiaceae_C; genus Rubrivivax. The sequence goes on along the minus strand of JBJTZN010000175.1, from coordinate 21,964 downwards.
CGCGCTCCTGTGCCGAGCATCTGGCAGCCGCCCTGGAAGTGGCCTGACGCTGGCGGACTCAAGGCCTCAACAGGTCCTTGCGGTACACGCTGACGCGCTCATCGCGATCGGTCGGGCGTGTCACGCTGGCAAGCAGTTGCCAGCCCGGCAGAGGTGCGGGAAGACCTGTCAACGGTCCCCTGGCCACCTGGATGAGCGTATCGCAGCCAGCCTTGTCTTCAGCCCCAGGCGTGGCGTCATAACGCAGCCCCGAGAAGATCTCGAAAGAGGCCACGAGTGCGGTGTTGGCGCCGCGTACGGCGACGCAAGCCTGCGTGTGCGCAGGCAGGTGGGGTATCAGACGTTCCACGACGGGCCGGTAACTGCGCGCATAGTCCAGCAGCGGCAGCCAAAGCGTCATGAGCAGCAGCCAGCACAGCACCACCCCTCCGGCCGCCAGCGCCATGCTCTTCCACAGGGGGTGCGACTGCCGCGCGGTGCGCCATCTCACCAGGGCCAGCCAGCCCACAGTGCCTGCACCCGCCAGACAAAGCGCGACCGCACTGAACCGGGGCACGTAGCCAGGCGCCAGCCTGGCCACGTTTGCGGCGGGCTTTGCAGGCCATCCGGTCTGCATGGCCGCGTACATGAACCAGATGAACAGGGCCGTGGCGCTGAAGAAGAATATCGAGAACCAATCGATGGCTGCCGAGCCCTCGCGCCTGAACGTGGGCAGGGCAAAGGCGGCCAGGATGGCCATGCCCGGGGTGGCCATCATCAAGGCCCGGTCATCGCCGCCCAGGAAGACGCTGCATGCCCAGGCGCACACGGCTGTGGTCAAGGGCAGGGCCACATGGCGGCTGGACCAGTTGGCACGCCAGCGCCATGCCGTCCACAGCGCAAGCGGCCATACGGGCCAAAGAAACCAGGTCCACTGCCGCAGGATCAGCAGCACCTCCTGCCAGGAGGGGGAAAACCCGTAGCGCCAACGCCAGGCCTGCAGCAGGGTGGCCGTGCACGCGGCAGTTGCTGCGGAAGCCAGCACCCAGGGCACCAGGCGGCGGGCTCCTGGGTAACTCGATCGGGCGCAGATGAAGCACCCGAGCAGGCCCATGGTCACTGCAAGGCTGGGCGCCCCGCTGGCTGCCATCACCGGCAGGCACAGCATCATGCTCCACCGCGCCGCAACCCCGCGCCAGGGTGCGGCGGCCACACTCCAGATGAATGCGCTGGCCGCGGCCAGCTGTACCAGCTCCGAGGTGGTCTCGTGACCCAGTTGCAGCAGCCCCAGGGTAGCGATGAAGGCCAGCAGTGCGCCATCGGCCAAAGCACGCGCGTAATCGACAGGGGGCGCTTCGCCGCCGAAGGGCATGGGCAGGGGCTGCGCGGCCTCGGTGCGGGCCAGATGGAAGGTGGCGTACCAGATACAGGCCATCGTGCACAGAAGGATGGCGCCGTAGGTCATCCGCACCGCCATGACGGGCCCTGCCCAGCCGCCCAGCCATTGAATGGCCAGTGCGCCAATCCAGTGGGGCAACAAGGCTGCGTCGATGGCCACGCCGCCGATGCTGGGTGTCCACCAGGAACTGCGGTCCTGGGCCATCGCCAGCATGATCCCGAAGGAGGTCACGTCCGTCTGGCGCCAGGGGTCGCGCCCCACCAGCCCGGGCACCAGCCACAAGGCGCAGCACAGCAGCAGGGCCGGCCGGGGCAGACGCGCCACTTCCCGTCGGGTCACCCATGGGGCGTTCGTGACGTTCATGGTGGTGGTTTTCGAAAGGAGCCGGCAACAAAAAAGGCAGCCAAGGCTGCCTTGATGCTAGCGCGAAGCCCGGGTCACTTCTTCAGACCCACGCGCGCGAACTTGTTGCGGAACTTCTCAACGCGTCCGCCCAGGCTGTCCACGCTCTTTTGCTTGCCGGTGTAGAAAGGGTGCGACTCGCTGGAGGTCTCCAGCTTCATCAGCGGCAACTCGCGACCGTCTTCCATCTTGATCGTCTCCTTGGACTGCAGGCAGGACCTCGTAACGAACTTGAAGCCGTTGGACAAGTCGACGAAGCAAACGTCGCGGTAGGCGGGGTGGGTGCCTTCTTTCATGGAGAACCTCTGAAGTTGCCGGCAGCCACGCCGCAAGCCATCGGCTCCAGCGCACTTTCCGAAATGTAGGAAACATTGGATTATAGGGACACATCGGAGTGCGTGAGCCCCCCGCCAACGCCGAGCCTGCGCAGGCTCGGCGCGTCACGGCAGCCGTCAGCCTCCGCGTCTCATCATGTCGAAGAAGTCCAGGTTGTTCTTGCTGGCCTTCATCTTGTCGAGCATGAACTCCATGGATTCGATTTCGTCCATCGGATAGAGCAACTTGCGCAGGATCCAGGTCTTTTGCAGGATCTCGGGCTTGAGCAGCAACTCCTCGCGCCGCGTACCCGACTTGTTGATCAGGATCGAGGGATACACGCGCTTTTCGGCCATGCGGCGATCCAGATGGATCTCGCAGTTGCCCGTCCCCTTGAACTCCTCGTAGATCACCTCATCCATGCGGCTGCCGGTGTCGATCAGGGCGGTGCCGATGATGGTCAGTGACCCGCCTTCCTCCACGTTGCGCGCGGCTCCGAAGAAGCGCTTGGGCCGCTGCAGCGCGTTGGCGTCCACGCCGCCCGTAAGCACCTTGCCTGAGGACGGCAGCACGTTGTTGTAGGCGCGTGCGAGCCGGGTGATGGAGTCCAGCAGGATCACGACATCCTTCTTCAGCTCCACCAGCCGCTTGGCCCTCTCGATCACCATTTCGGCCACCTGCACGTGGCGCGCCGCCGGTTCGTCGAAGGTCGAACTGATGACCTCGCCCCGCACGGTGCGCTGCATTTCGGTCACTTCCTCAGGTCGCTCGTCCACGAGCAGCACCATCAGGTGGGCGTCAGGGTGGTTAGCTGCCAGCGCGTGGGCGATGTGCTGCATCATCATGGTCTTGCCGGTCTTGGGCTGGGCCACCAGCAAGGCGCGCTGGCCCTTGCCTATGGGTGCGACCAGGTCGATGATGCGGCCGGTGACGTTCTCATCGCCCTTGATGTCACGCTCAAGCCTGAACTGCTCCTTCGGAAACAGCGGGGTCAGGTTCTCGAACATGATCTTGTGCTTGTTCTCCTCGGGTGTCAGCCCGTTGACGCGGTCCACCTTGACCAGCGCGAAATAGCGCTCTCCGTCCTTGGGCACGCGCACCTCGCCTTCGATCATGTCGCCGGTATGGAGGTTGAAGCGGCGCACCTGGCTGGGTGACAGGTAGATGTCGTCCGTGCTGGCCATGTAGCTGGTGTCCGGCGAACGCAGGAAGCCGAATCCGTCAGGCAGCACTTCCAGCACGCCGTCCCCGAAGACCTGTTCGCCAGCCTTCGCGCGCTTTTTCATGATGGCGAACATCAGCTCCTGCTTACGCAGGCGGCTGACGTTGTCGATCTCCAGCGCCTCACCCATCTTGATGAGTTCGGAGACGTGCTGCGCCTTCAGTTCAGATAAATGCATGCGAGGAACCTCTCCACGAGGAGACCGCGCCCACGGTATCCAGTGATACCCGACCGATCAGGACGAAGGGTCAGCGGATGGGCGAGAGGGTAACCAGTTGAACTGGCAAAGGGCCTGCGGCGCTAGCCGGGGACTCGGCCCGTGTCTGCAGAACACGCGGTAGCGAAGTTCCTGCGTCTATGAGAGCCCGACCCGCGCGATGGCGGAATCTCCGAACCCTCCGGTCACGCAATTATAGGTGGCTGTCGATGAAGGCCGTCAACTGCGCCTTGGGCAGCACCCCGACCTTGGTGGCGACCAACTCGCCTTGCTTGAAGAGCATCAACGTGGGAATGCCGCGGATGCCGAACTGCGCCGGAACCTGCTGGTTCTCGTCCACGTTCATCTTTGCCACTTGAAGCCGGTCCCCGTACTCACGGGAGACATCGTCGAGGATCGGCGCGATCATCTTGCAGGGGCCGCACCATTCGGCCCAGTAGTCGACCAGGACCGGCCGATCGGACTTCAGCACGTCGACTTCAAACGTGGCGTCACTGACGTGCTTCACGGTTGCTGCGCTCATGGACATCTCCAGGAAGGGGACATGGGTGGACTGGGTTTGCGACGCCGCCCATGGACACGCGGGGGCACCGGGAAAGTGTTGCCGATCGGGCAGCCGTCACAGGTGACGAGCCTGACCCCGGCACTGGTTGCCACGGTTAGGGCTGCTTGGTTCCCCACCTGACCCGGTTGGCCGCGCTTCCATGCGGGGAGGCCCGTCACCATCGATTGTAGGGTGCCCGGATGCGAAGCGCCCGCAGGTTCGACGCGCGACTGTCGCGTCGAACCTGCGGGGCCTCAAGGCCCTGTGACGCAAAGCTCTGCGGTCGATGGCGGCTGCCGCTGCCTCGATGGCACCAGACCCGGCTTCAGCGCAACCGCAGGCTGTCTGCGCCGAATGTCACCCCGATCGGTTCGATCACCACCTGCCGCGGCCCGGCCTCCACGCGACCTGCCAGCAGCGCGGGCCAGCCGGCCCGCGCGCAGGTGTCCATCACGGCGGGCGTCCTGTCTTGGGGCACGAACAGCGCGAAACCTGCGCCCATGTTCAGTGTCCCGTAGGCCTGCGCAGGGTCCAGGCCGGCCTGTTCCACGACGAAGCCGAGCACGCGGGGTACTTCGGGCAGGGTATGGATGCGGTAGGTGAAGTCCGCCGAGTGACGCATCAGCTTGCGCCAGCCGTGTCCGGTGATGTTGGCGCAGTAGCGGGGGTGGAGTCCGGCGCGGTGCAGGGCCTCCGTGACGGGGGCGTACAGGGCGGTGGGCCTCAGCAGGGCCGAGCCGAAGTTCAGGCCCGGCATGATCTCGGTCAGGTAGCCCCCGGGCAGGCGCAGCGCCAGCTTGCGGGCCAGACTCAGGCCGTTGGCATGGATGCCGCTGGAAGGCAGCAGGACGATCGAGTCACCCACGGCCAGGCCTTCACCTGTCGACAGCCTGGACTTGGGCTGGATGATGCCGGTGCAACTGGCTGCGAGGTCGATGCGTCCCTGCTCGACGATGCCGCCCAGCGCAGGGGTCTCTCCACCGCCCCAGGCTACGCCGCATGCGTCGCAGGCGCGCTTCCAGCCCTGGATCAGGGCATCGGCACGGTCGCGATCGGCGAACCAGTCGCTGCCGCCTGCGGCCCAATAGGCCTGGACCACCAGGGGCGTCGCCCCCACGGTGATGAGGTCGTTCACGGCCATTGCAATGGTGTCCTGGGCCACATCGTCGTAGTGACTGCGGCCGGTCAAGCGCAGCATCTCGTCGGCCACCAGGGACTTGCTGCCCAGGCATTCGACGATGCTGGCCAGGTAAAAGGGCCCGACGTCCACTACATAGGCGGATTCGCCGCGCGAGCTGACCACTTCCGAGAAGCCGTGCGCGGCCAGGTTACGGCCCGTGTCGGCGGCAGCACGCTGCGCACTGATCTTGACCGGGTCGATGAGGTCATAGTCGATGCCCGACTTCTCGTAGGTCAACGGCTCGGGAGGGGTTGAATTCATGCCTTGATTATCGACCGCACCATCCATGTGCCGGCAGGGGCCGCGACGCGACCTGCACCATAGAATCCAGCCATGGGGTATGTCGTCCTGGCGCGCAAGTATCGCCCGCGGAACTTCTCGCAGATGGCGGGGCAGGAACACGTCGTGCGCGCACTGACGAACGCTCTCGATCAGCGAAGACTCCACCATGCCTACCTGTTCACCGGTACCCGCGGCATCGGCAAGACCACCATCTCTCGCATCCTGGCCAAGAGCCTGAACTGCACGGGACTCGACGGTCAGGGGGACGTCACCTCGCGTCCCTGCGGCCAGTGTGCGGCCTGCACGGACATCGATGCCGACCGCTACATCGATTACATCGAGCTCGATGCCGCATCCAACCGCAGCATCGACGAGATTCGCGACCTGATCGAGCGTGCGGCCTACAAACCTGCGATCGGACGCTACAAGGTCTTCATGATCGACGAAGCGCACCAACTCACCAAGGATGCGTTCAACGCGCTGCTCAAGACCTTGGAGGAGCCGCCGGAGTATCTGAAGTTCGTGCTGGCCACGACCGACCCCGAGCGCATGCTGCCCACCGTGCTCAGCCGCTGCCTTCAGTTCAACCTGCGACCCATGGCGCCGGAGGTCGTGAAGGAGCACCTCGCGCTGGTGCTGGGCAGCGAGCAGATACCTGCCGAGCCGGGGGCCTTGCGTCTGCTGTCCGAGGCAGCCCGCGGATCCATGCGCGATGCCTTGTCCCTGACTGACCAGGCCATCGCCTACACGGGCGGGCAACTGACGCAGGACGGTGTCGCGGCGATGCTCGGAGCCAGCCACTCGCAAGCCTGCGTGCAGATCCTGCAAGCTCTGGCGCGGGCGGACGGTGCGGCTTTGATGCAGATCAGCACAGCGCTGCGGCAGGCCGGTGCCTCCGCCGCAGGGGCCCTGGACACCCTGGCCGCGCTCCTGCAGCGCACGGCGGTGGAACAGGTGGTCCCCGGTACGCTGGCCGATGAGGACCCTTCAGCGGCCGCGGTGGCGGAACTCGCCGGGCTGTACGCGCCCGAGGACCTGCAGCTGGCCTACAGCATCGTGGTGCACGGCAAGGCCGAGCTGGCGTTGATGTCCGACGAGCATGCCGCCCTGGCGATGATCCTGCTGCGCATCCTGGCGTTCCAGGACCGGCCTCCTCACATCGCGCCCGCCAGGTCGGTCCCCCTGCGCGCAGCGGCACCGCCCACGCTGTCGGTGCCGACCCGTGCCGCTGCCAGCCCCATGGCCCCGCAGACGCGAGCCACAGACACCCCGCAGCCGGTGCCGCCGCCACCCACGCCGGCTTCCGCACCGCCTGCTGCTGAAATGGCCCCCCCGGGGTCTGATCTGCAGGGCTTGGCCGATCAGTGGGACCGTGCGGTCCGGCAGCTGGTCGATGAAGGTCGGCTTACCGGACTCGTCAGGGAGTTGGCCTGGCAGGGCGGGCTGGTGGCGATGGACGAGGGGCCGCCCGCAGTGTGGCGCCTTCGGATCGCGCACGAGTCCCTGCGCGGGAGCGCATTGCGCGACAAGCTGGCCGACGCCTTGACCGAATCCTCGGGTCGTGAGTCCCGCGTCGAGGTGGAGCCAGGCGAGCCCCAGGACACGCCTGCCCAGCGCGATGCGGCGCAGCGGATGCAGCGCCAGGCTCAGGCCGAGGCCGTGATTCGTGAACACCCGTGGGTGCAGTCGCTGCTGCAGCAGTTCTCAACCGCCAGACTGGTCCCGGGTTCGATCAAGCCAGCCTGAGCAGCGGGGAATGCCCAGCAAGATTTTTTGAAGACAAGGAACCACAGCCATGATGAAGGGTCAGTTGGCGGGCTTGATGAAGCAGGCCCAAGCCATGCAGGACAACCTCAAGCGTGCCCAGGATGAACTCGGGTCTATGGAAGTGGACGGACAGTCGGGTGCAGGCCTGGTCAAGATCACCATGACCTGCAAGCACGATGTCCGCCGGGTGGCCATCGATCCCAGCCTGCTGGGCGAGGACCGTGACATGCTGGAAGACCTGGTGGCAGCGGCCTTCAATGATGCGGTGCGCCGCGTCGAGCAGGTTTCGGCCGAAAGGATGTCGAAGGTAACGGCGGGCATGCCGCTGCCCCCGGGCATGAAGTTTCCCTTTTGAGCGGCATGCAGGCGACGTCTGGCAAGAGCCTGCAGGCCCTGATCGATGGGCTCAAGCGGCTGCCCGGCGTAGGCAACCGGTCGGCACAGCGGATGGCCCACCACCTTCTGCAGCACGACCGTGCGGGCGCACGCTTGCTGGCGCGTGCGCTGGACTCTGCGGTGGAACTCGTGGGACATTGCCAGCGCTGCCACACCTTCACCGAGGACAGCCTGTGCGATCTGTGCAGCGACCCGGCGCGTGATGCCACGGCCTTGTGTGTGGTCGAGACCCCCGCGGATCAGGCGGCCATGGAGCGCTCGGGCAGCTACCGCGGCCTGTACTTCGTGCTGCAGGGCCGGCTGAGTCCGCTGGACGGGGTGGGCCTGGAATCCATTGGTGCCGAAGCCCTGCTGCAGCGCGCCACCGACGGGCAGGTCAGGGAAGTCATCCTGGCCACCGGTTTCACCGCCGAGGGCGAGGTCACGGCGCATGCGTTGTCCGAGGCCCTCAAGCATCGGGGCCTGAAGGTGACGCGACTGGCCCGCGGGGTGCCCGTGGGCAGCGACATCGAGTTCGTCGATCTTGGCACCATCGCACATGCGCTGGCCGATCGGCGTTGAAACCACAGGTTCGAGGAGGTTTCGTCCATGGCATGGAGCTATTGGTGTGTACTGCTGGTTTGCTTGCTGCCCATCGGTGCTGCGGGCGTGGCCAAGTGGGGCGCTTTCTCGCGGTCGACGCGTGAGGGGGGGTACGACAATGCGGACCCACGTGCCTGGCTGGCCCGTCAGACGGGGCGCAGGGCTCGTGCCAATGCGGCCCAGGCCAACAGCTTCGAGGCCCTGCCCCTGTTCATTGCGGCGGTGCTGACGGCCCAGCAGTTGCAGGTGCCTCAGGACGTGATCGATGGCCTGGCCCTGGCGTTCGTGCTGCTGCGGGTGATCTACATCTTCCTGTACGTCACCGACCGCGCCGCATCCCGTACGGGCGTCTGGACTGCTGCCTTGGGCGTTTGCATCGCGCTGTTTCTTGCCCCCCTGTGGGCGGTGTGAGGCGTGTGGGCCTGCTGACCATCTCGCGACGCTTGCGTCAGCGCCGCTGTGCAGGCGTTGCAGGGCGGGTCTGGGCTTTCTTGGTGCCGCTGCCAGCGGGCGGCGCGGCCCTTCTCGAGGACGTCTTGGGGGGTGCCTTGGCGGCTGGCCGGGTCGCAGCCGTCTTGGCGCCGACCCCCGTCGCAGGTGTCATGAGCACGACGGCCTGACCCGGGCGCAAGGCCGTCTGTACGGGCAGCTTGTTCCAGCGCGCCAATTCGGCGGCCTCGACCCCGTGACGCCTGGCCAGAGCCGCCAGGGTTTCCCCCTTGGGGCCGGCCTTGACCGTCTTGCGAACCAGGCGAGGACCGTCGGGGGCGAGCTGCATGGACCCCCCATCGGCCACCCGCTCGGCCACATCCTGCGCCTGGTCCGGCCTGCGCGGAACGATCAGCGTGGAGCCGGCCTTGATCAGCATCCGATCGGGAATTCGGTTCAGCTCGCGCAGCCGCCCTTCGGCCACGCCGGCGAGTTGGGCCGCCTCGGCCGGTCGCAGGGTGCGCGGCGCCACCCAGGCCGTCAAGGAAGCCAGCGGCCCCGCGTGCACGGCCAGTTCCCGCACGAAGCGGTTGGCGTTGTCGTAGGGCAGCAGCACCTGGGGCGTGCCAGCGGCCAGCAGGACGGGCTTGTTCAACTGCGGATTCAGCGACTGGAAGTCTTCCATCGACACTCCCGCCAGCCGGGCGACCAGGTCTGCGTCGATGTCGCGCTCGATGTTCACGGTCAGGAAGAAGGGGTGGTTCTCCAACGCCGGCAGGACCAGACCGAAGGCGCCAGGCGACTGGATGATGTTCTTGACGGCCTGGAGCTTGGGCACATAGTTGCGTGTCTCTTCGGGCATGCGCAGGGCCGTGTAAACGGTCTCGTCACGGGCCCTGCGGTTGCGCTCCATGGCGCGCTGCACGTTGCCTTGCCCCCAGTTGTAGGCGGCCAGGGCCAGATGCCAGTCGCCAAACATCTGATGCAGCATCTGCAAGTAGTCCAGGGCGGCGCGCGTGGACGCCAGAACGTCACGGCGGTCGTCCCTGAACAGGTTCTGCTTGAGTTCGAACTGGCGTCCGGTGGCGGGCATGAATTGCCACATGCCGGAGGCGCGGGCCACGGACAGGGCCTGGGGGTTGAAGGCGCTTTCGATGAAGGGCAGCAGCGCCAACTCCATCGGCAGGCCCCGCTTGTGGACTTCCTCGACCACATGGAACAGGTAGCGGCTGCCGCGATCTGCCATTCGTTGCACATAGTCAGGCCGCGCGGCATACCACTGCTCCCAGCGACGCACCAAGGGCGAGTCCAGATCGGGCATGGCAAACCCCCGGCGCACCCGCTCCCACAGGTCCGACCGTTCGCCGGGACTGTCCTCCTCGGAGCCGGCCAGCGTGCGCAATCCGCCCGTGACTTCCGGACGCCTGCGTTCGTCAGACTCCTGCGGCGCGGCGTCGACCGGAATCCCGGACTGCATCGTCGGGGCGGTCGACATGGCTGGCGCCGCTGACACCGGTCCCGAGGGTTCAGTGTCGCCCTGCTCCATGGCAGGCAGGCCGGCGTTGGGGGGCGGAGCAGGCCTGCCGGGCAGCGAAGGGACGCTTGACGGGCCTCCGAGGTCTGGCCCCGGGCCCGCGGGCAGGGTGGTGCAGCCCCCGGACCCGATCACGACAAGCGTCCAAAGACTCAGGGCAGCGGTTCGCAAGGCAGGACGGCAGTGCTTCATTGAAACCGGTTCTTCCATTCGCGCAGGGCGGCGAAGATCGCCACGGGTTCCCCGGATGCGCACCCTTGGCGCAGGGCGGCGGCCTGAACCTCGGCGTGCCCGCAGCGAAGGAAGGGGTTGACAGCGAGTTCAGTCTCGATGGTGGAGGGCAGTGTGGGCTGGTCCTTGGTGCGCTGCTCCACACACCACCGGGCGTAGGCCTTCAGGGCGGCATTGCCGGGGTCCACGGCCTGCGCGAAACGCAGGTTGGACAGCGTGTACTCGTGCGCGCAGCACACCCGGGTGGCGCCTGGCAACGCAGACAGCCTGAGCAGCGATCGATGCATCTGCGCGGCCGTGCCTTCGAACAAGCGCCCGCAGCCCGCAGAGAACAGCGTGTCACCGCAGAACAGCACGGGGGCCCCGCCCAGGTCCTGTCCATAGAACGCCAGGTGTCCTGCCGTGTGCCCCGGCACCTCGATCGCGCGCAGGCGCAAGCCGAGCGCTTGCACCTCGCACCCTTCGGTGAGGGGTTCGTACGGCTCGGGCACGCGCTCGGAGGCAGGACCGTACACCCGGCCCCGCAACCGTTCGCGCAGGCCATCGATGCCTCCCACGTGATCGGCGTGGTGATGCGTCACTAGAATCGTGTGCAGTTGCAGTTGCTCACGGTCGAGTTCGTCGATCACAGGGCTTGCGGCACCGGGATCCACAACCAGGGCGTCACGCCCGTCATGAACCATCCAGATGTAGTTGTCCGCGAAGGCCGGGATGGGTTTCAGTGTCATGACCACAGCCACGCAGTTTATCGGCACGATGCCTTGGTGGAGGACACCGGCAGGCAGCCACCTTCTGAATTGGGAGCGTCAGTGGTTCGATGCGGCCGTGGCCGACGTCTTCGGGTTCCATGCCCTGCAGGTTGGCTTGCAGGGCATGGACGCCCTGCAAGCCAACCGCATGCCGCACCGCTGGTTGGCCTGCGCGACGCTGGATGGTGAGGCTGCGCAGCCTGCCCTGGCCGACGACAGCCCCCCCTCGCCCGGCCTCGCGCCAGCCCCCGCTCAGACCCGCAGCCTGCTGACTCGCCCGGTGAGTCTGCGCTGCGAGTTCGACGCCTTGCCCTTTGCCAGCCAGAGTCTGGATCTGGTGGTGATGCCGCACGCGCTGGAACTGTCCCGCGATCCGCACCTCACGCTCAGGGAGGTGGAGCGTGTGCTCGTGCCCGAAGGGCGGCTGATGATCACGGCCTTCAACCCGGCCAGCATGTGGGCCGTGCGGGCGCCGAGCTGGCGCAACAACCAAGCCCGGCTGCCCGTCCACGGGAGCCCGGACTGGCCGGCGCGGGCGGACATGATCGGCTTTCGGCGCCTGCGGGACTGGCTTCGACTGCTGAGCTTCGAGGTGGAGACAGCGGGGTTTGGCTGCTTCGGCCCGCGCGTGGACTCGCCTGTATGGCAGCGGCGCTGGTCCTTCCTGGAGCCGATCGGGCAGCGTTGGTGGCCTGTGCTGGGCGCTGTCTACGCCCTTACCGCGGTCAAGCGGGTGCGCGGGATGCGCCTGGTCGGGCTGGCGAAGCGGCACGCCCGCTACGCCAGCGCGCCGCGGCCGACGCTGGTGGGCTCGCAGCAGGGTTCGCGTCGTCACGGATCGCCCAGGAGCTAGGGCTTGAAGGACGTTGTGATCTACACCGATGGTGCTTGCAAGGGCAACCCCGGACCGGGCGGGTGGGGAGCCTGGTTGCGCAGCGGAGTGCATGAGCGCGAGATCTGGGGCGGGGAGACCCAGACCACCAACAACCGGATGGAACTGACGGCCGTGATCGAGTCGCTGGCTGCACTCAAGAGCGCGAGCCGCGTGACGCTGCACCTGGACAGCGAGTACGTCCGCAACGGCATCACGACCTGGATCCACAACTGGAAACGACGTGGATGGCGCACCGCCTCCAACCAGGCAGTGAAGAACGTCGACCTCTGGCAGCGGCTTGACGCCTTGACGCAGTTGCACACGGTGGACTGGCGGTGGGTGCGAGGCCATGCAGGTGATGTGGGCAACGAGCGTGCCGATGCGCTGGCGAACCGGGGTGTGGACGAGATCCGAAACCGTTGACTTCGTCGTTTGAAGCACAGGTTGGAAGCCCTCGGCGAATCGGACGTTACATTCCCGGGTGTACACAAGGGGTAATGCGGCACATGGCAGGCAAGAAGATTCACCTCGCGGTAGCCATCGTCGGCGTGGCCTTGATCAGCAGCGGCGCCTGGTGGTACCAGAACAGGGGCGGAGCCGGCAGCGCCTCGCCGCAGGGCGGCGCTGAGCCTGCCCAGCGGCCGATGGCTGCCGTGGGCGCCGACAAGACCGGCGGCCCGGCGGCGCCCGGGGCCGGCGGCGCGCGCGGTCCGGGGGGGCCGCCGGCCGTGGAGGTGGCCAAGGTGGAAGTCACTCGGCTCGAGGAGGACTCCCAGGCAGTGGGGTCCCTGCGGGCACGCCAGGGCGTCGTGCTCAGGCCCGAGGTCAGTGGGCGCATCCAGCGCCTGTCCTTCGGTGATGGCCAGCGTGTCCAGAAGGGCCAGTTGATGGTCCAGCTCGATGACACGCTGCAGCAGGCCCAGCTCAAGCAGGCCGAGGCTTCAGCCGCCATCGCGCGCACCAACCTGCAGCGAAGCCGCGAGCTGGCCGCCCAGAACTTCGTGAGCCAGAGCGCCGTGGACCAGAACGCGGCTGCCCTGGAGGTGGCCCGGGCCCAGGTCCTGCTGGCCCAGGCGCAGCTCAGCCGCATGAAGATCCTGGCGCCCTTCGATGGCGTCACAGGCATCCGGTCCGTGAGCCTGGGTGACTACGTCAAGGATGGGGCCGACATCGTCATGATCGAGGACGTGTCGTCCCTGTGGGTGGATTTCCGCCTGCCCGAGCGCTACCTGGGCCGCCTGAAGACAGGGCAGAGCGTCGAAGTGCTGCTCGACGCCATGCCGGATCGCAAGTTCCGGGCACAGGTCGAGGCCATCGACGCGCAACTTGACGTCAACGGACGATCGGTGCTGGTGCGTGCCCGGATGGCCAACGGCGATGGACGCCTGCGCGGCGGTGTGTTCGCCCGTGTGCGGGCGGTCTTTGACGTGCGGGACAAGGCTCTAGTGGTGCCTGAGGAGGCGCTCGTGCCTCTGGGCAACCGGCAGATCGTCTTCAAGATCGTCGACGGCCCCGCCGGCGGCAAGGTCGCGCAGCGGGCCGAGGTGAAGCTGGGCATGCGGGTGCCGGGCAAGGTGGAGATCCTGGAGGGCGTGGCGGCCGACGACGTGATTGCCGTGGCTGGGCAGTCGCGCCTGATGCGCGGGGAGAACCTGGCCGTGCGCGTGGTGGACCTGAGCCGCCCGCGCGGATCGGGTGGTCCGGGTGCCGCGCGTCCTGGCGCGTCAGCGGGTTCTGCGCCAGGCGCAGCAGCATCACGCCCCGCCGGCCCGCCCGGCAAGAACTGAGCAAGGCACGAGATACGCCCATGACCTTGTCCGAGATCTCGATCCGTCGTCCCGTCTTCGCCACGGTGATGTCGTTGATGCTCGTCCTGCTGGGCGTGGTTTCCTTTTCCAAGTTGTCGGTGCGCGAGTACCCCCGCATCGACGAGCCCGTGGTCACCGTCAACACGCGTCTGCTGGGCGCTTCGTCCGAAGTCATCGAATCCCAGGTCACCAAGCCGCTGGAAGATTCCATCGCCGGCATCGATGGCATCGACATCCTGACCTCCATCTCAAGAGCAGAGCGAAGCCAGATCACGGCACGCTTCAAGCTGAGCAAGGATCCAGACTCGGCGGCCGCCGACGTGCGTGACCGGGTCTCCCGGGTACGGGGCCGATTGCCCGCCAGCATCGAAGAGCCCATCATCGCCAAGGTCGAGGCCGACGCCTTCCCGGTCATCTGGCTGGCCTTCACCAGCGAGAACCGTACGCCGCTGGAGATCACCGACCTGATCAACCGCATCGTCAAGCCCAGGCTGCAAACCATTCCCGGCGTCGCCGACGTGCAGATCAATGGCGAGCGCAAGTTCGCCATGCGCATCTGGCTGGACCAGGACCGACTGGCCGCCTACCGCCTGACCGTGCAGGATGTAGAGGACGCCCTGCGGCGGCAGAACCTGGAGGTGCCAGCCGGGCGCATCGAAAGCCAGCAACGCGAGTTCAACGTCACGGCCCGTACCGACCTGAACACCGAGCGGCAGTTCGGCGAGATCGCGCTGAAGGTGGCGGCGGGCCATACAGTGCGTTTGCGCGACGTGGCCAAGATCGAGCAGGGTCCGGCAGATGAGCGGTCCATCGTCCGCTTGAACGGTATGTCGGCGGTGTCGGCTGGTGTCATCCGCAATGCCACAGCCAATCCTCTGAGCATCTCGGCCGGCGTGCGTGAAGCGATGCCGCTGATCCAGCAGGACCTGCCACCCGGCGTCACCTTCTTGATCGCCAATGACAACTCGGTGTTCATCGACCGATCCATCAAGTCGGTCTACAAGACCACGGCCGAGGCCGTGGCGCTGGTGGCCCTGGTGGTGTTCTTGTTCCTGCGCACACTGCGCGCTTCGATCATCCCGCTGATCACGATTCCCGTCAGCTTGATCGGCGTGTTTTCACTCATGGCCCTGGCAGGCTTCAGCGTCAACACCCTCACGCTGCTGTCGCTGGTGCTGGCCATCGGTCTGGTGGTGGACGACTCCATCGTGGTGCTGGAGAACATCTTCCGGCACATCGAGGAGGGCCTGACGCCTTTCAAGGCGGCCCTCAAAGGCACTCAGGAAATCTCTTTCGCCGTGGTGGCGATGACGCTCACCCTGGCGGCCGTGTTCGCGCCCCTGGCCTTCACGCCAGGACGTACCGGCCGGCTGTTCGTGGAGTTCGCCCTGACCTTGGCCGGTGCGGTGATCGTTTCGGGCTTCGTGGCCCTGACGCTCACCCCCATGATGTGCAGCAAGCTGCTGAAGCACCAGCCGAATCCTTCGTGGTTCGACCGGGGCATGGAGCGCGTGCTCGTGGGCATGACCAACAGCTATGCCGTTGTGCTGCGTTGGGTGTTGGGCCAACGGTGGATCGTCGTCCTGGTGATGCTGGCATCTGGTGCAGGCAGCTGGTGGCTGTTCACGAACGCCAAGAGCGAGCTCTCGCCGCTGGAGGACCGAGGGGTCATCATCGTCAACGTCACGGCACCCGATGGGTCCACCCTGGAGTACACAGGGCGCTACCTCCGGGCCATCGAGCGCATCACCAGCGAGTACAAGGAGTTCGACCGGACCTTCATCGTGGCGGGTAATCCGACCGTGGCTCAAGGCTCGGCCATCCTGCGAGCTGTGGACTGGGATCAGCGCGACAAGACCACGCAGCAGATCGCCCGCGAGTTGCAGGGCAAGGTGGGCGGACTGCCAGGCGTCACGGCCTTCCCCATCACACCGCCGAGCCTGGGGCAGGGCTTCCGGGATCGGCCAGTGAACTTTGTGATCGTCACCAACGACAGTTACCAAAACCTTTCACGCGTTGCCCAGGCCTTCCTGGCGGAGATGGCCAAGAACCCCGGCCTGGTCGCACCTGACATCGACCTGCGTCTGAACAAGCCGGAGATCTTTCTGGAGGTGGACCGCGACCGTGCAGCGGATGCGGGCGTGAGCGTGGACCAGGTGGCCCGCATGGTGGAGACCATGCTGGGCGGACGTGCCGTCACCCGCTACAAGCGCGACGCCGAACAGTACGACGTGCTGGTGCAGACCTCGCCCAGCGGACGTGCCACACCCGACGACATCGAGCGGCTGTTCGTGCGCGGTCGTGGCGATGTCATGGTGCCGCTGTCGTCGCTGGTCAAGCTCAAGGAATCCGTCAGTCCGCGAGAACTCAACCACTTCAACCAGCGCCGCTCGGTCACCATCACGGCCAACCTGTCGCCCGAGTATTCGCTGGGAGAGGCCCTGGCCTTCATGGAGGTCACCGCGGGCCAGGTGCTCAAGCCCGGCTACACCACGGAACTCAACGGGGTCAGCCGCGAGTTCAAGGCCTCCAGCGGCGCACTCGCGGTGGTGTTCGTGTTGGCCCTGCTGTTCATCTTCCTGGTGCTCTCGGCCCAGTTCGAGAGCTTTGTGGACCCGTTTGTCATCCTTTTGTCGGTGCCTTTGTCAATGGTGGGGGCCCTGGGTGCCCTGCAGTGGGCCGGGGGTACGTTGAACGTCTATTCCCAGATCGGTCTGGTCACGCTGGTGGGCCTGATCACCAAGCACGGCATCCTGATCGTGGAGTTCTCCAACCAACTGCGGCAAGAGGGCAAGGCGCTGAAGGAGGCGACCATCGAAGCCGCGAGCCTGCGGTTGCGCCCCATCCTGATGACCACCGGGGCCATGGTGCTGGGTGCGCTGCCCCTGGCCTGGGCCACGGGCGCGGGAGCCGAGAGCCGCCAGCAGATCGGCTGGGTCATCGTGGGTGGCATGTCCCTGGGTACGCTGCTGACCATCTTCGTGGTGCCCACGGTGTATACCTTGTTCGCTCGCAGGGCGGTTCCTGGCGAGATTCGTGGCGGCGACGAGCGCACCGCCACGGGGACCGGCGTCCAGCAAGGCGCATCCCCACCGGCCAAGCTCATTGCCCAGCCGGGATCCGACTGAACGCATGGCAAGGCCCGTCCTGTGAGCGTCTCGCACCTGCCGCCAGACCATCCCGACCGCCTGCTGCTGTCGGCGGAGGTTCATGCTCGGCCGCCCATGCCGGTGGTCGGGCCGGCCAGGGCAAGCTACGTGGCCGTGCTGGTCGATCCTGGCCAGCGGGCGCTGGAGAACTCCCATCTGCACAGCCTGTGCCTGCACTTCGGCGTGCCCCCGCCCTTGGATGACGCCACCCACTTCAGCGGTGCGCTGCGCCCTGGCCTGCGTGTCAAGTGGGAGCGGCACGGGGAGTTCTCGGGCTACACCTTCTACGCCACCGGCGCCGAGGCGGCACCGGGGCAGACGGTGGTGGAGGATTTGCCCGCGGGGTGGCTGCAATCGCTGCCGGGTCGCACTGTCGCCGCGCTGTGCGCGAGCATCTTGAAGCAGCAGGTGGTGGCCGTTCCCTCCCAGGCTGAACTGTCCGAATGGTTTGGGGACTCGGCAGTCGCAGGCTCCGAAGTGGCTGAAGGAGCAGCGTTTGCCTGCACCGACTTCCGTACCCGCGACGACGGGTTCACGCGCGTGTTGCTGCTGGACCGCAGCCTCACCCCCTACCAGACGGGCCGGATCCTGCAGCGGCTGTTCGAGATCGAGGCCTACAGGATGATGGCCCTGCTGGCGTTGCCCATCGCCCGCCGGCAGTCCCCGCGCATCCTGGGCATCGAGCGTTCCCTGGCGGCGTTGACGGATGGCATCGCCTCCGGCCATCATGACACGGCCAGTGACGAGCGTCTGCTGCAGGAACTCACCCGCCTGGCCGCCGAGATCGAGAGCGGACTCTCCGCCAGCCAGTTCCGCTTTGGCGCCTGCAGGGCCTACGCCGACCTGGTGACGCGGCGGGTGCAGGAGTTGCGCGAGCACCGGGTGTCCGGACTGCAGACACTCGAAGAGTTCATGTCCCGGCGCTTTCAGCCCGCGGTGGCCACTTGCCAGACGGTCAGCCAGCGCCTGCACGATCTCTCCGAGCGCGTGGCCCAGGCCAGCGGCCTGCTACGTACGCGGGTGGAGATCGCGCGTGAGCGTCAGAACCAAATGTTGCTGGCCTCCATGGACCGGCGCGCCCGGCTGCAGTTGCGCCTTCAGCAGACGGTCGAAGGGCTGTCCGTGGCCGCCATCGCCTACTACGTGGCGGGATTGGTGGGTTACGCTGCCAAGGGCATGGTGGCCGCTGGCGTGGACCTGAACCCGGACATCGCCGTGGGCGTCTCGGTGCCGGTGGTGGCCCTGCTGTTCTACGCAGCCATGCGACGTGCCCGGCGGCGCATGGCCGAAGAGCCGACCGACTGACGTCGCACGGGCCGCCCCGCAACGCGAGGACGAAGTCCCGGGGTCTCAACCGCCGATATAGTGCATCTCGATGCGGCGGTGCTCACTGGTGACCGGGGCCTTTTCACCACTGCGAAGCTCGGAGTAGCGGTCCTGCCGGTCCTGCCACAGGGCGCCAATGGCTGCGGCAATCTCGTCATCGCTTCTGACTGGGCCGCGGCCCGCGGTCCCGCGCAGCAGGGCTCGCAGGTCATGGCCCTGGCTCGCGAACAGGCACATGAACAGCTTGCCCTCGGTGGACAGGCGGGCCCGGTTGCACTCCCCGCAAAAGGCCTGTGTCACCGAAGAGATCACGCCCACCTCACCCGCTCCGTCCCGGTAGCGCCAGCGCTGTGCGGTCTCTCCTGCCGCGCTGGCTGGCAGAGGCTCCAGGGGAAAGACTTCCGCCAGGCGACGCACCACCTCCGCGGAAGGCACCACCTCGTCCATCCGCCATCCGTTGGTGGCCCCGACGTCCATGTACTCGATGAAGCGCAGGATGACGCGCGGGCCGTGGGTGTTCCGGAAATACCGGGCCATGGGGACGATCTCCTGATCGTTGGTGCCCCGCTTGACGACCATGTTCACCTTGAGCGGGCCCAGACCGGCTGCCAGCGCAGCCTCGATGCCGCGCAGGACATCGGCCACGGGGAAGTCGACCTCGTTCATGCGGCGGAACACCGCGTCGTCCAGCGCGTCCAGGCTCACGGTGACGCGCTGCAGGCCGGCCTGGGCCAGCAGCAAGGCCTTGCGCTCCAGCAGCGATCCGTTGGTGGTCAGCGTCAGATCCAGCGCCTCTCCCTGGGGCGTCTTCAGGGCCGCCAGCTTGGCCACCAGCACCTCCAGATGCTTGCGCAGCAGAGGCTCCCCGCCCGTCAGCCGCAACTTGCGCACACCGTGCCGGATGAAGGCCCGCGCCAGCCGTTCGATCTCTTCGAAGGTCAGCAACGAGGGCTGTGGCAGGAATCGGTAGTCCCGGTCGAAAACCTCCTTGGGCATGCAGTAACTGCAGCGGAAGTTGCAGCGATCGGTCACGGAGATCCGCAAATCGCGCAGCGGCCGACCCAGCCGGTCCGACAGCAGGCCACTAGGCTCGGCAAACCCTTGGGGCACGCAAGGAACGGTCGCTGCGTAGCGCAGGTCGGCCAGGGGAATCACGTTGTCGCCCATGTCCCCATTGTGCCGTGCGGTGCCCAGCGCGTGGCCGTGTTCGGCCGCAGGCCCCTGCGAAACGCCGCTATCGAGATGCCGCGCCCATCCGCTCGGCCTGGGCTGCCGACACGGTCAGGGGTCCCGTGCCAGCCCCCTGTGCGCGCCGCGCACCGGTGAAGCGACGGTCCCAGTAGGCTTGACGCATGTCCTCGATGCGCACTTCCATGCCGCTGCGCGGGGCGTGGATGAACCTGCCGTTGCCGATGTAGATCCCCACGTGGGAGAAGGTCCGGCGCAGCGTGTTGAAGAACACCAGATCGCCCGGCCGCAGCTCCTCGCGGCCCACACGCAGCAGGCCCGAAGCGCTGGCCTGGTCGTCCACTCTTCGTGGCAGCACCAGGCCGAGGCTCAGTTCGAAGATGTGCCGCGTGAAGCCGCTGCAGTCAAAGCCCTCGTCGGCGGTGTCGCCGCCACGCCTGTAAGGCACGCCCAGGAAGTTCATGGCCGACAAGACCAGTTCTGATGCGAGGTCTCGCGCCTGGCGCACCATGGCCTGTCCCTCGGCGACCGTCTCCCGGCCGACAAGTGCCTTGTCCACCAGCAACTGCAGCACCGGGTCGGCCCCCGGGCGGTCATCGGGCGCGGCCAGGGCCGCCGAGCCCAGCAGACCATGGGCGACCAGGAGGACGGTGCCCACGAGGTGGAGGCAGGGCGGGCGGGACGGTGCGCGACACATGAAGGGCGGCAGAATAGAGATGGGGTGCCCATCTGTCAACAAGCGAGCACGCAGGTGTTCAACGAGGTGCAGACGCTTGCAGCTCCTGGCCGTGGACTGCCGAGTCATGATCCGCATCGCGCCACCGGCGGGCCCCGCCTCACCCGTGTGTCGCCCGCGACATCTGCACCCACGCCACGCCAGGATTGAAAGGATCTTTCCCATGTTCAAGGCACTGCTGCTGGAGAAGGACGAAGCGGGCTTTCGGGCCGTCGTGGCGAACATGGACGAAGCCCGCCTGCCGGTGGTGCCTGAGGGAGGGGTGCTGGTGCGGCCCAGGTTCTCCACGCTGAACTACAAGGATGGGCTGGCCCTGACCAACCGGTCGCCCGTGGTCAGGCTGTGGCCCATGGTGCCAGGCATCGACGGCGCGGGCGAGGTGCTGCAAAGCGATCATCCCCAATGGAAGACCGGTGACGCCTTCATCCTCAACGGGTTCGGAGTGGGCGAGACGCACTGGGGGTGTCTGGCCCAGCGGGCGCGCCTGAAGGGCGATTGGCTGGTGCCGCTGCCAGCGCCGCTGAGCTCGCGCCAGGCCATGGCCATCGGCACGGCGGGCTACACCGCCATGCTGTGCGTGATGGCCCTGGAGCGGCACGGCCTCGAGCCGGGCGCTGGCGAGGTGTTGGTCACTGGCGCCACGGGAGGCGTGGGTTCGGTGGCGGTGCTGCTGCTGTCCCGCCTGGGCTACCGCGTGGTGGCCGCCACCGGCAAGGCCTCAAAGGCGGCTTATCTCACGGGACTGGGCGCACATGGGGTGATCGACCGGGCCGAGCTCGCCGCACCAGGAAGGCCGCTGCAGAAAGAACGCTGGGCGGGGGTGATCGATGCCGTCGGCAGTCACACCCTGGCCAATGCCTGCGCTCAGGTACGCTACGGTGGTGCCGTGGCTGCCTGCGGGCTGGCGCAGGGGCATGAGTTGCCCGCCACTGTCATGCCCTTCATCCTGCGTGGCGTCAGTCTGCTTGGCGTGGACAGCGTCATGGCGCCGCTGGCACTGCGACGTGAGGCCTGGGGGCGACTGGCTCGCGATCTGGATCTGGCGGCGTTGGATCGGCTGAGCACCGAGATCGGCCTGGACGAGGCCCTGGACGGCGCGCGGCGCCTGATGGCTGGTGAGATGGTGGGCCGCCTCATCGTGCGCATTCCCGACTGAGCGATGACCGCGCCGGTCCGAAGGGCGGCGCCGGTCGTCGAATGGTCTTGCAGCGGCTCTGCGGCGACCGTCATGGACCCCGCAAGGCTCTGGATTGTCAGGACATGGCCCCTCCGGTGGCGACAACCTTCCAGCCTCAGGACGGCCACGTGACCAAGGAGATGTCATGGATGCCCCCTCCCCACGGGGATGCGAACTCGAGCCCGGAGGTGAAGGGCCTGTTTGGTGGGTTCTGCTCGCAGGCTATGCAAGCTGGGCCCCCGAATGGCTACGACATCGAAGTGTCCAGGGCGTGATGGGCCACGGTCTTCATAAACGCGATCGAGGGTCCGACATGAGTCGTGAAGCGGGCATGAGCGGGCGATGTCCCGCCGGCAGTTGGAACTGGCGGCGGTCTGATTCATCTTACGCGGCCCTCTTTGCAGACGTCTTGAGCTTGCGACCGAGCGCGACCTCGAGCACCCACAGGTCCTTCACGCCATCGATCCTGCGGAACGAC
>JBJTZN010000174.1:0-6310 GCA_046087245.1 Rubrivivax sp. | reverse complement strand
GTCGGCGGCCATGGCCGGCGTGGCCTGGGTGTCGGCCACCAGCACGGCGTCGTCGCCGATGACGACCCCGGTGTTCGGATCGCCCTCGGCGGTGTAAGCCCAGGCGTGTTCGGACAGTTGCTCGAAGGTGATCTTCTTTTCTTCGAGGTCGGCTTGGCTGGCGAAGGCCTTGGTGCTCATGGGGGTGTCCTGGCGGTGGTCGGGAAGGGTGTGCGGCAAGTGCGGGCAGACCGGTTTCAGAAGGGGCCTGACGCATGCAGACTACCGGGAAAGTGTAGACGTCCGAATGCGTCTATGTCAAACTCATTCGCATGGAGCAAACGGGGACAGGACTGAAGCACGGCCGCGCGTCGAGTGTTGAGGCGGCGTATCCCTTCACCGGCGAATCCGAGCCCGGCTCGGCGGATGGACTCACCTCAGGCCCGTCCGCCGTCGATGCCGCCAGTGGACAGCGCTCGGTGCAATCGGTGGAGGTGGGCGGGCGCCTGCTGCTGGCCTTGGCCGACAGCCGCAGCGATCTGTCGCTGAAGGACCTAGCCGCCCGCGCCGGCCTGACGCCGTCGCGCGCGCACCCGTACCTGGTGAGCTTCAGCCGACTGGGCTTGGTGGAGCAGCGGCAGGCCAGCGGCCGCTACGCCCTTGGCCCGGCGGCGCTGCAGATCGGCCTGGCCGCCCTGCACCAGTTGGACCCCATCCAGGCCGCCGCGCCCGTGGCCGAGGCACTGGCCGCGCAAACGGGCCACGCCGTGGCGCTGGCGGTGTGGGGCAACTTCGGGCCCACCGTGGTGCGGCTGATCGAGGCGCGCCAGCCCCTGCACGTGATGCTGCGCGCCGGCAGCGTGATGTCACTCACGGGCACGGCCACCGGCCGCGCTTTCGTGGCGGCGCTGCCGCTGGAGCGGCTGGAGCATGCCAGCCCAGCGGCACTGGGCGAAGGGCCCGGGGCCCGGCCCTGGCAGGAGCGGCGAGACGAGCTGGTGGCCATCGCCGAAGAATCCCGCGCGCACGGCGTATCCCGCGCCGCCGGCCGCCCCATCCCTGGCGTCAATGCCTTCAGCGCCGCCGCCTTCGACCACGAAGGCGAGCCCGCCATCGTCATCACCGCGCTGGACCACGAAGACCGCCTGGACAGCCGCTGGACCTCCGCCACCGCGCGGGCGCTGCGGGCGGCGGCGGCGCAGATCACGCAGCGGCTGGGGGGACGAGACCCTCTGATAACGTGATGACAGCGCGGTGCAGGCAGTGAAAGCCCGCAGTGCTGACATCCCGCCAGAAGACCTTCAGGCTGCCATGGACGAGGCTTGCAGGCCAACACGGGCAAGCATGTGGCCGTGAGTCATGCGGGCGCGCTTGGCGAGTCGCTACGATCCGGCGCCATGGACCAGGAAGCCATCGCTGCCTACATCACGAGCACTTTCCCCGGCACGCACCCCGTGAGTGCATGGGGAGAAACTGCTTTCTTCTTCAATCCCGGCCGGCAACTGCCCCGCGGCGTCTACTTCGCCACGCTCAAGGACAAGGACGGTAACAACGACCGCGCGTCCAGGCTGGGCCGCCCGGGCGTATTCCGCCTGAACATCGGGATCGGCAAATCGAGCTATCGCACGCTTTTCGGGACGTCGCCCGCGCGCCCTGCGGCCGGTGGTGTCGTGGGCACAGGCCACGACTTCGGTGCGCTGAACACGCTGATGCCGCATCCCGTGTATGCCTGGATGTCGTGGGTGTGCGTCCTCAGTCCAAGCGCTGATGCCTTCGAGTTGGTCAAGCCCTTGCTGGCCGAGGCGCATGCGTTGGCGGCGATGAAGTTCGCCAGACGCACCCGAGCCTCAGCTTGTTGAGCGTCCCAGGCCCCTCAGCCCGGCGTGATCAAGGCGATGGTCTTGCGGCCATGCCGCCGGTAGATGCGGAAGTCGCCGTCCAGCGTCAGGATGCGAGACGGTTCGTACAGTTCGGCCAGGCGGATGAGGCAGGCGTCGGCCAGGGAGGCCGGCACGTTGTCGTAGCGTTCGAACAAGGCGCGAACGGGTGTGGTCTCGTCCTGAAGACTCATCGCTACCTGTACCGCCCCGCGTTCGATCATCATCAGAGCCTTGGACGGATCGAACCCACCCCGGGCCAGCAGAAAGCAGGTTTCGGCCACCACGGCCTCGCAAGTCAGGAAGGGTCCGGGATGGCTGCGAATTGGGCGCGTGCCCAGGCGTGATGGCTGTCGTTGCGACACATCAGCGCCACCCAGGGCCCGGTGTCGAGCAGGATCTTCATCACCCGATGTGCTGCCCAGCGGCGTCAGTGCAGGGTCGAAGCGGCGTCAGATGCGGCCGAAACCGGCGAGGTGCTCAGGATGGGATGAAAGATCGTGAGGGCCCCCGGTGAAGCATCCGACCAGATCGCCCGCCTGGTCCAGCGCCGAGACAAACGGCCGCTCGTCTTCGCGCTGCCGCAGGTAAACGTCCAACGCCCGACGAACCAACTCCGATTTGTTGAGGTGCGTTTTGGCGCTGGCCTGGGAGAGCGCCTCGTCCAGACTGGGCGGGATTTTGACGGTGAGTGTGTTCATGTGCGCCCATCATACCGATGGGCGGGTAGTAACACCATGCCTCCGCCAGAACCCGACCGGCGCGTCCGCCGCAAAGCCCTTGCGCTACTCAGTGGGCTGTCTCCTCAAGCTCTGACGCTGGTGCCTCACTGCGTGCGCAACGGGGTTCGGGCTCAGTTCGCCGCCATCCCTGCGCCCGGCAACTGCCAGCCCGCGGTGCCCAGCGCGGGCACTTGCAGGTGCAAGGTCGTGGTCACGGCGGCGGCTTCGGCGCGTTCGAGCGCCTCACGCTGAATGCCCTTGCGCACCACGTCCGCCAGGCCGCCCAGTTGGCTGGCGCAGGCGTCGATGAGGTCGTCGAAGGACACGATGCCCGCCAGATGGCCCTGGTCGTCGCGCACCAGCAGCCGGCGCACGCCCGCCGAGCGCATCAGGTCGATGCCCTGCGAGAGATCGGTGTCTTCGCTGGCACTGATCAGGCTCCCGTCGACCAGCGCGCCCACGCTTTGCTGCGGCGCCATGCCGCCGTCGGCCAGCACGGCCAGGGCCAGGTCGCGGTCGGTCACCAGGCCCACGACGCGCCGGCCCTCGGGTGTGTCGTCGGTGACCACCAGCGCGCCCACGTGCTGGTCGCGCATCTGGTCGGCCGCCCTTTGCAGGGTGTCGTGGCGGTCCACGGTGATGACGTGTCGTTGACAAAGGGTTCCGAGGTTCATGACAGATCCTTGTGGGGTTGAAAGGGCGCCAGCACCTGGCGAATCAGGGCAGGGCGCGCCAACTGCCGTCCTGCTGCCTGCAGGCCTGGCCATAGACCCGCTCGGGTTGACCACCCACGGTGGCCTCCACCGTGTACTCGCGGCACGGGCCGTCCGGGGTCTGGCGGGTGCGGGTGGGGGTGACGGTGTACTGCGCGCCTGTGTCGGGGTTGCGCCAGGTGCTGGAGCGCCCGGTGCGCACGGTCTCCAGCGCCTGCGCTGTCTTCAGACGGTCCGTCTGGTCCATGGAGCGGCCGACATTGCCGCCGATGGTGGCACCGATCAGCGTGCCGATCACCGTGGCCGCGGTGCGGCCACTGCCCTGGCCCACCTGGGAACCCAGTGCGCCACCCAGCAGGCCGCCGATCACCGCGCCAGACTGCTGCTGGCTGGGGGGCGATTCGCAGCCCGCCAGTGTGAGCGCCAGTACGACGGCGAGCGTCACGCCAAGGCGGCGGGGCAGGAGGGCAGAGAGGTTCAAGCGCATGAGGACTTCCATCGCAACCGGGGGTAACGGAGGCCGCAAGCGGCCATGCACCGATGATCCGCGCCCTGCGGCGGGCGGTGGCTGAGCCCGCTCAAGGTTCACGAGGGTGCCCGGTGGGCACGCCCGTCAGCAGTTCGATGGCCTGGTCCCCGTCATCCACGGCTTGCACATGGAAACAGGCCGCCAGGATCATCACGCCCTGCACCCAGCCCCTGGGTTCACTGGATGGACAGCCGCTTCGTGGAAGCGGCGGACTTCTTGGGCAGGGTCAATTCCAGCACGCCGTTCTCGTACTTCGCGCCGGCCTTGCTCTCGTCCACGGCGCTGCCCAGCGTGAAGCTGCGGGTGGCGTAACCATGCTGGCGTTCGCTGCGCAGCAGCCGGCCTTCCTTGCGGTCGTCCCATTCCTTCTTCATCTCGGCGCTGATCGTCACCAGGTTGCCCTCGATGCGCACATCGATGTCCTCCTTGCGCGCGCCCGGTATCTCCGCGCGCACGGCGTAGGTGCCGTTCTGCTCGGCCACATCCAGACGGATGCGCGGCGGCGCATCGGGCTGCTCCAGGCGCCAGGGTCGCAAGAGGCTGCGGAAAGTGTCTTCCAGCGGATCCATCGAGAAAGGATCCAGGAGTCGCATTTCGTTCATGGGGTTCTCCGTCATCGGGTGAGGGGTTCAGCGGGTGGCGGCCCGCAGGCCACCGAGCGAAGCCTGATGTTGCCGGGGGCGCGGGGGGCGGGGCTTGAGGGCGCGCAAGACCACCGTCACCCCGCACGGGGCGGCGGTCCTGGCGCGAGCGGCTGTCCAGCCTGCGTTGAGCCCGCGCACGCGCAGGTGCGGGCGGGCCTCTATGGTCGGGCCTTGACGCCCCCACCGCCCTGCACAAAGGCGAGACAGCCATGTCGCAATTCCTGCTCCTCACCCGCCTGTCGCCGCAAGCCCTGCACCAGGCCCGCTCCTACGCCACGCTGGAGCGCCATGTGGCCGATCAGGTGCGGCACCACTGCCCGGCCGTGAAGTGGCTGCACAGCTGGGCCTTGCTGGGGCCCTGGGATTACGTGGACGTGATCGAGGCGCCTGATCTGGAGGAGGTCACGCGCGTATCGGTGCTGGTGCGCAGTGCCGGCCAGGCGCAGACCGAGATCTGGCCAGCCATGCCCTGGCCGCGCTTCAAGGACCTGGTGCAGGAGTTGGCTGCCCGATGATGCTGCTGTCGCTGGACGGCGCTTCGGCGCTGGCGCAAGGTGTGGCCGAGCGCCTGGGCGAGCCCTTGGCCCCCGTGGAGCACCGCCCGTTCGCCGATGGCGAACACAAGTGGCGGCCCTTGGAAGACCCGCGCGGCTGCGACGTCTTCGTGCTGGCCGCCTTGCATGGCGACGAAGAGTACAGCCCGCAGGACAAGCTGGTGCGCCTGCTGTTCATGCTGGACACGCTGCGCGGTCACGGCGCCCATCGCGTGACCGCCGTGCTGCCCTACCTGGCCTACGCCCGCAAGGACGTGCGCACCCAGCCCTTCGACCCTTTGGCCACGCAAGCCCTGGCGCGCTGGCTGGAAGCCGCGGGCGCCGACCAGGTCATCGTGCTGGAGCCGCACCAGCCGGCCGCGGTGCAGAACGCTTTTCGCTGCCCCGTGCTGACCCTGGACGCCTGGCCGGCCTTTGACGAATGGGCAGATGCAGCCCGGGCCCGCCACCGCCCCGTGGCCGTCGCCTCCCCTGACCCGGGCGGGGTCAAGCGGGCCTTGCGCTGGCGGGAGCACCTGCGCGCCCGGTGGGAAGAGCCGGTGGGCTTTGCCATGGTGGACAAGCGGCGCGTGGGCGGGCTGATGACGGGTGGGCATCTGGTGGCGGGAGACGTGGCCGGCACCACGGTGCTGCTGATCGATGACCTGGTGGCCACGGGCGCCACCCTGGCCCAGGCGGCACAGGCGTTGCATCACGCGGGAGCGGCCAGCGTGCATGCCTGTGCGGCCCACGGGTTGTTCGTGGGCGATGCCGACGAGCTGCTGGCGGCGTCGCGGCTGGCCGGCCTGGTGGTGAGCGACAGCGTGCCGACGTTCCGGATGCCCAACTCGGCCGCGTTCGCCTCGCGGCTGGAGGTGGTCTCGGCCGCGCCCCTGCTGGGGCGGGCCATCGCCGAAGTGCATCAGCTCGGGCACTGAGCGCCTGGCGAGGTTGCACCGGCGCACCACCGGCGGGCTTGACAGGGCCGGTCAGGCCGACCTCGTCTGACGACGGGGGGCGACATACGCGAGAGCAGGTCACTCTGAATGCAGGCCCAAACCGCCATTCATGACCGCAACCCATGCACTTCCAGCGGGCGAAGAGGCGGCGGCGCAGCTTGATCTCCTGACGAGGCCGGTTGGTGATCCACCGTCAATAGAACCGTTGGGGGATCCTGATTCATCACAAAGCGCAGGGGGCTCACGCCATGAGCTTGTGGTCGCATAGCCTGCTCTTCTCACTATTGAGGAGACGTGCATGTCTAGCTACCGGATCCAGTTCCAGCGCGGTCTGTCGCTGTCGGAGTTCTTGGA
>JBJTZN010000173.1:0-10080 GCA_046087245.1 Rubrivivax sp. | reverse complement strand
TGTGAAGTATTCCGGCGCGCCCGAGCGGGCGTTCCAAAAGGTGCCGATCGAGGCGCAAAGCACAGCCGTAGCTCGGGCTACGGCGAGCATTTGCAACGACGAGCGGGGCCGTTTGGGGCGGACGAGCGGGTGTGCGGGGATTTTTCACAAGCTCTCAGGCGGAGCGACCCCGGCCCGGGCTCAGCCGGCTCTGAACACTCACTCGGTAGGCCTGAACCTGCAGTCCTGGTCCTGTGTCTGGTGCGCTGCCGGGTCGGCCGCCGTCACGGTGCTGCTGTTCTGCGCAGGGGCGCAGCGGGCGCTGCGCGGGAGTGTCGGCTCGCCTCGAGCCGTCGACCCTAGTCCCGGGCTGGCCAGGCGCAGTCGCGTGGCCAGGCCTTCCACCAGGGCCTGCGCGTGCGTCTGCACCAGTGCCTCGGGCTCCGCCGGCGCGGTGGCGTCCAGGCCGCCCGGCGGTTCGAGCCACCACAGGCTCTGCTCCGGCGCGAGATCCAGTCGTGCAATCACGCGGCTGCGCACTTGAAAGGGCCGTGCGAGCGCGATCCAAGGGGCAGCGAGACCGAAGTCGCGGTGGAACTGATGCAGTGCGGCATCGATCAGCCACGGGCCCACGGTGCAGGCGACATGGCCGTCCCACTTTCCGGGCGTGGCCTCCCGACCGAGAAAGCCGACCACGTGGTTGTGGCGTGGCGTGACGTACCAGATCTGGCAGGCGGTGAGTCTGGCGGGCAGGCCGAACGCCTTCAAGGCAGCCTGCGTGATGCGCGAAGTCAGGGCGCAGTAGGTGCGCAGACTGCCCGGGACGAACTCATAGAAGTGCCGCGTCAAGGCCTGGACGATTGCTTCGGACTCGCCAGGGGCCGGCGTGAGGGTGGGCATGTAGGCAGGCGTGAAGGTGCGGGCGGGGCGGACGCGGCGGACGCGGCGTGATGGCCTGGCGGACATGCTCTTCGGCCTTCCCGCATCGGGTGCTGCGTGAACTCAAGCCTGCCGACGGTGCGACCTGCAGGCCGTTGACCGGGGCTTGACGACACCTGGCTGCCTGGGTAGAAACACTGCCACCGTGCACCTCGCCCCGCCCCGCGCCGTCCGCCGCCCGCCGCCTGCCTGCAGCCTGCGCGGCTTGGGGTGTGCAGCGGCCTGCGCCTTGCTGGGCCTGCTGGCTGCCCCGTTGCCGGCGCGCGCCGGGGTGGACGTGGCCGCCCTGTGGGACTTCTCGAACCCTGCGTTGAGCCAGCAGCGCTTTCATGCCGCACTGGCCACGGCGCAGGGTGACGATGCATTGGTGTTGCTGACGCAGATCGCCCGCACCCACGGGCTGCAGCGTGATCTGCAGCGTGCCCGTGCGCTGCTGCAGTCCATCGAGCCGCGGCTGGCCGGTGCCCGGGCGGAGGTCCAGGCCCGCCATGCGCTGGAGTGGGGGCGCATCCACATCTCGGCCCTCAGCACGCAGCCGGAGCGTACCGCCGGCAACCTCGAGCTTGCGCGTGCCGCCTACGCGCGGGCGATGACCGTGGCGCGGCAGGCCGGGCTGGACGGCCTGGAAATCGACGCCATGCACATGATGGCCTTCGTGGACGACGCGCCGGTCGATCAGCTGCGCTGGAACCAGGCAGCCCTGGACAGGGTGCTGGCCTCCGCGCAGCCCGCAGGGCGCGCCTGGGAGGGCTCGATCCGACACAACCTCGGCCTGGCCCTGCATGCCCTGGGCCGTCATGGCGAGTCCCTGCCCCAGTTTCAGCGCTGTCTTGAATTGCGCGAGGCATCGGGCACCCCGCGCCAGGCCTATGTCGCACGCTGGCTGCTGGCGCGGGCCCTGCGCCTGACGGGCCGGCTGGACGAGGCGCTGGCACATCAGACGTGGCTCGAAGGCCGCATGCAGGTGGTTGGCGACCCCGACCCCTACGTGCTGGAGGAACTGGCCCGCATCCATCGCGCGCTTGGCGACGATGACAAGGCGGCGTCGTACGCCCGGCGCCTGGGTCTTGCGGCACCCCAACCCTAGGGCGACCGCGCCTGGGTTTCTCAGGCGCTGAACAGGCCCCGGTGCTGCTCGCGCAGCAGGTTCTTCTGCACCTTGCCCATGGCGTTGCGCGGCAGGTCAGGCACGATGAAGACCTGCTTGGGTACCTTGAAGTTGGCGATGCGGGCTTTCAGCGCCGCCACCATCTGCGCGCCGTCGAGCGTGGCCCCGGGCTTGGGCACCACCACCGCGATCACGCCTTCGCCGAAATCCGGGTGGGGCAGGCCCACCACGGCGCTCTCGGCCACGCCCGGCATCTCGTTGATCAGTCCTTCGATCTCGGCCGGGTAGACGTTGTAGCCGCCGCTGATGATGAGGTCCTTGCTGCGCCCGACGATGGTGACGCGGCCGTCGGCCTGCATGTGTCCCACGTCGCCGGTCTTGAACCAGCCGTCGGCCGTGAACTCCTCGGTCGTCTTTTCCGGCATGCGCCAGTAGCCCTGGAAGACGTTCGGCCCGCGCACCTCGATGCCGCCGATCTCGCCCGCGGGCAGTGCCTGGCCCTGGTCACCCTGCACGCGCACGCCCACGCCGGGCAGGGCATAGCCCACCGTGCCGCCGACGCGCGGGCCGTCAGCCGCGCGGCAAGGGTTGGAGGTGAGCATCACGGTCTCGCTCATGCCGTAGCGCTCCAGGATGACGTGGCCAGTGCGCTGCGTCCACGCGTCGAAGGTCTCCTTCAGCAGCGGGGCCGAGCCGCTGATGAACAGCCGCATACGGGCGCAGGCGGCGGCGTCCAGCGCGGCCTCCGCCAGCATGCGCACGTACAGCGTGGGCACGCCCATGAAGACCGTGGCTTCCCGGAGGCGGGCGATCGTGGCCTTGGGGTCGAACTTGCCGAACCAGATCATCTTGCTGCCGTTGAGCAGTGCGCCGTGGCTGGCCACGAACAGGCCATGCACGTGAAAGATAGGCAGCACGTGCAGCAGCACGTCGCCGGGCTGCCAGTCCCAGCAGGCCTTCAGCGTCCGTGCGTTGGACAGCAGGTTGCCGTGGCTGAGCATGGCGCCTTTGCTGCGCCCGGTGGTGCCGCTGGTGTAGAGGATGGCAGCCAAATCATCAGCGCCGCGCACCGCCACGGTGTGCTCGTCGCTGTGATGGGCGGCGCGTTGCAGCAGGCTGCCGCTGCGATCATCGCCGAGCGTGAAGACGTTGCGGGTGCCCGCCTTGAAGGCGATCTTGCTGATCCAGGAGAAGTTCCTTGGCGTGCACACCACCACCGCCGGCTCGGCATTGCCCACGAAGTACTCGATCTCACCGGCCTGGTAGGCGTTGTTCAGCGGCAGGTAGATGAAACCCGCTCGCAGCACGGCCAGGTACAACATCAGCGCCTCGACGCTTTTGTCGGTCTGCACGGCCACACGGCTGCCGGTCGGCAGGTCCAGGCTGTCCAGCAGGTTGGCGATGCGGGCGGTGGCACGGTCCAGGTCGCGCCAGGTGTAGAAGGCCGGCGCGCCGGGGCCGTCGGCCGTCTCGATGGCGGTGTCATCCAGGTCCGCCGGAAAGGCGGCGCGCAGCGCGGCGAACAGGTTGGCGTTGAGGTTGGCGTTGACGGCGGCGGCGTGGGCTGTCTTGGCGGTCATGGTGGGCGAAGGGTACGGGTCGTTCGGTGAGATCAGGGCGCGAAGCGCGCGGGGCGCTTTTCCAGAAAGGCGGCCAGGCCCTCGCGGTGCTCTGCCGAGTCGGCGTAGGCGTAATGCGCCAGGCGTTGCGCGGGCGTGGGCCCGCCTTCGGCCAGTTGTCGCAGCGTGGTCTTGTTCAGGCGCGCAGCTTGAGGTGACAGCCGTGCCATGCGCTGCGCGCTGCGCTCGGCCTCGTGCGCCACCTGGTCATCGGCCACCACGCGGTTCACCACCCCGCGCGCCAGCGCCTCTGCAGCGTCCATCAGGCGGGCTTCCAGCAGCAGTTCACGCAGCAGCGGCAGGGGCAGCACCCGGCTGACCATCTGCGCCTCCAGCGGTGCCAGGGGAAAGCCCAGCTTGGCGATCGGGATGCCGAAGCGGCTGCTGGCACCCGCGATGCGGATGTCGCAGCAGGCCGCGATTTCCAGCCCGCCGCCCACGCAGGCGCCCTCGATCTGCGCAATCACGGGCAGCGGGCAGTCCAGCAGGGCCTGCAGGGCTGGCGCCACCGTGTCTTCGTGAAAGCCGCGCAGTGTGTGCTCGTCGAAGCGGAACTGCGGAAACTCCTCGATGTCGCCGCCAGCGGCGAAGGTGCCGCCCTCACCCTGCACGATCAGGACACGGGCCATGCAGTCCGGTGCCGACAAGGCCTCGATGGCACGCCGAAGCTGCTGCCACATCGCCACGCTCAGCGCGTTGAGCTTGCCCGGGTGGCTGACGCACAGGCGCGCGACGCCATCGGCGTCCGGCCCGGCGGCAAACACGCGTCCGGTCATCGGTTGCAGCTCGGCGACAGGGCCTGCGTCAGTCGAGCTTGGCCCCCGAGCTCTTGACCACCTCGGCCCAGCGCTTGATCTCTGCGCCCACGAACCGGCCGAAGTCATCGCCCCAGAGGCTGGGTGTCTCGGTGCCCAGACCCGTCCAGGTGATCTTCAATTCGTCGGAGTTCAGCGCCTTGCGCATGTCGTTCTGCATGGCGGCGATCAGCTCACGCGACGTGCCCTTGGGCGCCCAGATGCCGTACCAGGTGGCCACCTTGTAGGTGGGCACGCCGGACTCTGCCGCCGTGGGTAGGTCCGGGAAGCCGGGCGCCCGCTTGTCCGAGGCCACGGCAATGCCCCGGATGCGGCCGCCCTTGATGTGGTTGGCCGAGGATCCCAGGCCGTCGAACATGATGTCCACCTGCCCGGCGATCAGGTCTTGCAGCGCCGGGCCCGCACCTCGGTAGGGGATGTGCGTGATGAAGGTCTTGGTCTGCAGCTTGAACAACTCACCGGCCAGGTGGTGCGAGGTGCCGTTGCCGGCCGAGCCGTAGTTCAACCGTCCGGGGTTCTTGCGCACGAAGTCCAGGAACTCGGGCAGTGTCCTGGCCTGCACGCGCTGCGGGTTCACCACGATGACCTGGGGCACGCTGGACACCAGGCCGACAGGGATGAAGTCCGTCTCGATGTTGTAGTCGAGCTTGGGGTACATCGAGGGGGCGATCGCGTGGTGCACGGCGCCCATGAAGAAGTTGTGTCCGTCGGCGGCGGCCCGCGCGGCCACGCCCGCACCCAGCGTGCCGCCCGCACCGCCCTTGTTGTCGATGACGAACTGCCGGCCGGTGTTCTTGGACATCAGCGCGAACAGCGGGCGGGCGAACGCGTCCGTGCCGCCGCCGGGTGGGAAGGGCACCACGATGTTCACCGGCTTGGCCGGCCAGGCGGCCTGTGCCCGGGCGTTTGGCAGGCCCAGCGCGGCGGCACTGCCAGCGAGCAACAGGTGTCGACGGTGGACAAGGGCTTGCGCCATGACAGATCCTTTCGAAGCGGCAGCAATGCTGCGAGAAAGCGCCATGTTGGCGCAATGCGCGGATGGTAATCTGGCTCCCGTTGCCGTTCACCTGGAACGGATTCTCAGCAAGGAGAGACACCATGCGCACCCTGCCCGTTGCCCTGCACGCTTTCACCTGGTCCCGTCGAGCCGCAGCCCTTGGCGTGGCGGCCCTGGCGGCAGCCGCCCCGTCGGCCTTGCTGGCCCAGGGCAAGCCCGACATCAAGATCGCGCTGATCGCGGGCAAGACGGGCCCGCTGGAGGCCTATGCCAAGCAGACCATCGTGGGCTTCAACATGGGACTGGAGTACGCCACGGGCGGCACCATGAGGGTGGCCGGGCGCAAGCTGGTGGTCATCGAGAAGGACGACCAGACCAAGCCTGACGTGGGCAAGGCGGTGCTGGCGCAGGCCTATGCCGACGACAAGGTGGACATCGCCGTGGGCACCACCGCCAGCCCGGTGGCCCTGGCCATGCTGCCGGTGGCCGAGGAGTACAAGAAGATCCTGCTGGTGGAGCCGGCCGTGGCCGACTCCATCACCGGCGACAAGTGGAACAAGTACATCTTCCGCACCGGCCGCAACAGCAGCCAGGACGCCGCGGCCAACGCTGCCGCCCTGGACCAGCCGGGCAACGTGGTGGCCATCCTGGCCAACGACAACGCCTTCGGCCGCGATGGTGTGAAGGCCGCCAAGGAATTCACCAAGAGGGCCAGGATCGTCCATGAGGAGTACCTGCCGCTGGGCACCACGGACTTCACCGCCGGCCTGCAACGCATCATCGACAAGCTCAAGGACCAGTCGGGTAACAAGGTCCTGTCGGTGGCCTGGGCTGGCAGCCCCACGCCGTTCCCGAAGATCGCCGACCTGGAGCTGGAAAAGCGCTACGGCATCAAGCTGGCCACGGGCGGCAACATCCTGCCGGCCATGGTGGCCTACAAGAACTTCCCCGGCATGGAAGGCGCGCTGTACTACTACTTCGGCATCCCCAAGAACCCGGTGAACGAGTGGCTGGTGGCCAACCACTACACCAAGTTCAAGAGCCCGCCGGACTTCTTCACTGCCGGCGGCATGAGCGCGGCCATCGCCGTGGTGGAGGCCTTGAAGAAGACCAATGGCGACACCAACACCAACAAGCTCATCTCCACCATGGAAGGCATGAGTTTCGAGACGCCCAAGGGCAAGATGAGTTTCCGCAAGGAAGACCACCAGGCCATGCAGGACATGTACCACTTCCGCATCAAGAACGACCCGGCCTTCCCCTGGGGCGTGCCCGAATTGGTGCGGGTGATCAAGGCCGAGGAGTTGAACATCCCGATCCGCAACAAGCGTTGAGGGCGCTGTGCGCAGCAACGCGCACCGAAGCCGATGCTTGAAACCCGGGACCTGACCATCCGCTTCGGCGGCCATGTGGCGGTGGACGCGGTGTCGTGCCGCTTCGAGCCCGGCACGCTCACGGCCATCGTCGGGCCCAACGGGGCGGGCAAGACCACCTACTTCAACCTCATCAGCGGGCAGCTCCCCGCGAGCGCCGGGCAGGTGCTGCTGGACGGTGAAGACCTGAGCGCGCTGCCCGCGCCGCTGCGTACCCGCAAGGGACTGGGGCGGGCCTTTCAGCTCACGCAGCTTTTTCCCAACCTCTCGGTGCTGGAGAACGTGCGCCTGGCGGTGCAGGCCCGCGAGAAGGGGCGGCAGCAGATGCAGGCGGGCGGGGCTTGGCGAGGGGGGCTGGATCTGTTCAAGGTGTGGCTGGACCGGCAGAGCTGGATCGACGAGGCCCTGACGCTGCTGCGCCAGGTGCAACTGGCCGAGCGCGCCGACCAGCCCGCCGCCGCACTGCCCCACGGCGACCAGCGCAAGCTGGAGGTGGCCTTGCTGATGGCGCTGGACCCCAAGGTGTACCTCTTCGACGAACCCACGGCCGGCATGAGCGTGGACGACGCGCCCGTGGTGCTGGACCTGATCCGCGCGCTGAAGACCCGGCGCGACCGCACCATCCTGCTGGTGGAGCACAAGATGGACGTGGTGCGCGAACTGTCCGACCGTATCGTGGTGCTGCACAACGGCCGGCTGGTGGCCGACGGCGCCCCCGCAGCCGTGATGGCCTCGCCCATCGTGCAGCAGGCTTACCTGGGCGTGGGGCCTGAAGACCATGACGGCGCCGGCGCGACGACCGAGACCGCAGTCGAAGGAGCCGGGCGGTGAGCGCTTTGCTGACCCTGCGCGGCGTGCACACGCACATCGGGGCGTACCACATCCTGCACGGCGTGGACCTGGAGGTGCCCGAAGGGCAGGTGACCATGCTGCTGGGCCGCAATGGCGCGGGCAAGACCACCACCTTGCGCACCATCATGGGCCTGTGGCCCGCCAGCCAGGGGGAGCTGCACTTTCGCGGCCAGCCCTTGCGCGGGCTGGCCACGCCCGACATCGCACAGCAAGGCATCGCCTACGTGCCCGAGAGCATGGGCATCTTCACCGACCTCACGGTGCAGGAGAACATGCTGCTGGCCGCGCGCAGCGCGCGCCATGCCGACGAGCTGGACGCCCACCGCCTGGCCTGGATCTTCGGCCTGTTCCCCCCGCTCAAGACCTTCTGGCTGGTCCCGGCCGGCAAGCTCAGCGGCGGGCAGAAGCAGATGCTGGCCGTCGGGCGTGCCATCGTCGAGCCGCGTGAGCTGATCCTGATCGACGAGCCCAGCAAGGGGCTCGCGCCCGCCATCGTGCGCAACCTGATCACGGCGCTGCGCGAACTCAAGGCCCAGCGCACCACCATCCTGCTGGTGGAGCAGAACTTCATGATGGCGCGCGAGCTGGGCGACACGGTGGCGGTGATGGACGACGGGCGCGTGGTCCACTGCGGTGCCATGGCGGAGCTGGCTGAAGACGAGGGTCTGCAGCACCGGCTGCTGGGCCTGAGCCTGGGGGAACAACATCGATGAGCGACAACGCCCCGCCGAAGAAGGTCGCAGAGGCCGCACAGCCCACACTGCAGGCCATCCCGAAAGCCGCCTTCGACTGGCGCCCGGCGGCACTGCTCCTGGCTCTGCCGCTGCTGGCGCTGCCGGCGCTGGGCAACACCAGCACCTGGCTCACGCTCACCTTTGCCGGGCTGGCCATGGGCCTGATCATCTTCGTCATCGCCTCGGGCCTGACGCTGGTGTTCGGCCTGATGGACGTGCTGAATTTCGGCCATGGCGTGTTCATTGCCCTGGGCGCCTTCATGGCCACCAGCGTGATGGGGTGGACGGCCGCGGCCGATGGGCCGACGGTGGCCGGTGTGTTCCTGGCCATGCTCGTGGCCATGGCCGTGGCCGGAGCGGCCGGCTGGGCCTTCGAGCGCGTGATCGTGCGGCCTGTCTACGGACTGCACCTCAAGCAGATCCTCATCACCATGGGCGGCATGATCGTCGGCGAGGAGCTGATCAAGGTGATCTGGGGCCCGCTGCAGATCGCCCTGCCGCTGCCGCAGGCGCTGCGCGGCGCCTGGTACGTGGGCGAAGCCACCATCGAGCGCTACCGCGTGCTGGCCTGCGTGATCGGGCTGCTGGTCTTCCTGGCCCTGGTCTTCACCTTGAACCGCACCAAGCTGGGCCTGCTGATCCGCGCCGGCGTGCAGGACCGCTCGATGGTGGAGGCGCTGGGCTACCGCATTCAGCGCCTGTTCGTGGGTGTGTTCGTGGGTGGCTCGGCGCTGGCCGGCCTGGGCGGCGTGTTGTGGGGGCTGTACCAGCAGAGCGTCACGCCGCAGATCGGCGCGCAGGTCAACGTGCTGATCTTCATCGTCATCATCATTGGCGGCCTGGGCTCCACCTTCGGCTGCTTCGTCGGCGCGCTGCTGGTGGGGCTGATGGCCAACTACACCGGCTACCTGGCGCCCAAGCTCGCGCTGTTCTCCAACATCGCACTGATGGTGGCGGTGCTGTTGTGGCGGCCGCAAGGCCTGTATCCGGTGAAGTCATGAACCGATGCGACCCGTCATGATCCACCGCCTGCTCTCGCACGACTTGCCGCGCAGCCGCTGGCTAGCCGCGGCGCTGCTGCTCATCCTGGTGACGCTGGCGCTGGCGCCCTTCCTGTTCCCGGGCGCGCGCGGCATCTCGGTGGCCGCCAAGATCCTGGTCTTCGTGCTGCTGGTGGCCAGCTACGACCTGCTGCTGGGCTACACCGGCATCGTCAGCTTCGCCCACACCATGTTCTTCGGCATCGGCGCCTACGGTGTGGCGATTGCCAGCGAACGCATGGGCCCGGGCTGGGCGGCAGTGGGCCTGGGGCTGGCCATAGCGTTGGCCGTGTCGCTGCTGCTGGCCTTGGTGATCGGCCTGTTCAGCCTGCGCGTGAAGGCCATCTTCTTTGCCATGATCACGCTGGCCGTGGCCACCGCCTTCCAGACCCTGGCCTCGCAGTTGAGCGAGTTCACGGGTGGCGAGGACGGCCTGAACTTCAAGAACCCCGCGTGGCTGAGCCCGTCCTTCGAGCCCTTCGCGACCGAGGTGCTGGGCCTGCTGATCGACGGCAAGACACTGACCTACTGGCTGATCTTCGCCGTGGTGGGGGTGCTGTTCCTGGTGCTGCTGCGCATCGTGAACTCGCCCTTCGGGCGTGTGCTGCAGGCCATCCGTGAGAA
>JBJTZN010000172.1:0-18767 GCA_046087245.1 Rubrivivax sp. | reverse complement strand
TGTGAAGTATTCCGGCGCGCCCGAGCGGGCGTTCCAAAGGGTGCCGATCCAGGCGCAAAGCACAGCCGTAGCTCGGGCTACGGCGAGCATTTGCAACGACGAGCGGGGCCGTTTGGGGCGAACGAGCGGGTGTGCGGGGATATCTCGCAAGCTCTCAGCCGCCCATCCAGCCCTTGCCCCTGACCTCCTCCAGGGTCAGGTCCAGGCAGCGGTGGATGAGCTCGATCATCTCGTCGATCTGCGCGCGGGTGATCACCAGCGGTGGGGCGATGATCATGCGGTCGCCCACGGCGCGCATCACCAGGCCGTTGGCAAAGCAGTGCTTGCGGCACACCATGCCCACCTCGTGCTCCTCGGGGAAGGCGGTGCCGCGCGCCTTGTCCTGCACCAGCACCAGCGCGCCCATCAGGCCGCAGGTCTGGGCCTGCCCCACCAGCGGGTGGTGCTGCACCTCGGCATAGCGCTGCGCCAGGTAGGGGCCCACGTCGTCGTGCACATGGGCCACCAGGCCGAGGTGCTGGATCAGCCGCACGTTGGCCAGGCCCACCGCGCAAGCCACGGGGTGGCCTGAGTAGGTGTAGCCGTGGGCGAACTCCCCGCCCTGCTCGATCAGCACCCGCGCCACACGTTCGCCCACCATCACGCCGCCCAGGGGCACGTAGCCGCTGGTCACGCCCTTGGCGAAGGTCATGAGGTCCGGCTGGAAGCCGAAGGTCTCGCAGCCGAACCAGTTCCCGGTGCGGCCGAAGCCGCAGATCACCTCGTCGCTCACCAGCAGGATGCCGTGGCGCTGGCAGATGCGCTGGATCTCGGGCCAGTAGCTGGCCGGCGGGATGATCACGCCGCCCGCGCCCTGTATGGGCTCGCCGATGAAGGCGGCCACGTTCTCCGGGCCCAGCTCCAGGATGCGCTGCTCCAGCCACTGCGCGGCCTGCAGGCCGAAGGCCTCGGGCTCCAGGCCCAGCGGTCGGCCCTGCGTCCACCAGCAGGGCTGCTGGATGTGGGTGATGC
Source organism: Rubrivivax sp. (assembly GCA_046087245.1). Classification (GTDB taxonomy): domain Bacteria; phylum Pseudomonadota; class Gammaproteobacteria; order Burkholderiales; family Burkholderiaceae_C; genus Rubrivivax. The sequence continues at coordinate 17,756 of JBJTZN010000172.1, read as the reverse complement.
CGGGAATGGGCAGCCCGCCCTGCGCGTGCATGCCGGCCATGCCGCCCAGCGAGGCGCCGGCCATGGTGGAGCCGTGGTAGGCGTTGTGGCGGCTGATGATGACCTGGCGCTGGGGCTGGCCCAGCACGTCCCAGTAGCGGCGCACCATGCGCACGATGGTGTCGTTGCCCTCGGAGCCCGAGCCGCTGAAGAACACATGCTCGAAGCCCGGCGGCGCCACCTCGGCCAGCAGCTCGGCGAGTTCAATGGCCGGCACGGTGGCCGTCTGGAAGAAGGCGTTGTAGAAGGGCAGCTCCTGCATCTGACGCGTGGCCGCCTGCACCAGCGCCTGCTGGCCGTAGCCCACGTTCACGCACCACAGCCCGCTCATCGCGTCCAGGATGCGCTGGCCGTCGCTGTCCCACAGGTAGATGTTGTCGGCGCGGGTGATGATGCGCGCGCCTTTGCGGGCCAGGCCCTGGAAATCGGTGAAGGGGTGGAGGAAATGCGCCGCGTCGGCCTGCTGCCACTGCGCGGTGGTTCGGCCCGTGGTGCCGCCGGCGGCGACGACGCCCGGGGCGGCGGGGGTGAGCGTGAAAACAGGTGTGGAGGGGGGTGTCATGCCGGGGCCCCTCAGACGTGCAGCAGCAGGTGCTCGCGCTCCCAGGGCGAGATCACCTTCATGAACTCGGCGTACTCGATCTCCTTGACCTCGGTGTACACCGTGACGAAGGCCTGACCCAGCACCTCGGCCAGGTCTTTCTCGGCGCGCAGCAGCCCCAACGCCTCACCCAGGCTGCGCGGCAGCTGGTAGTCGCCCAGGTAGGCGTCGCCCTGGCATTCGGCCGAGGGCTCGATGCGCTGCTGGATGCCCAGCCAGCCGCAGGCCAGCGTGGCGGCCAGGGCCACATAGGGGTTGGCGTCGGCGCCAATGACGCGGTTCTCGATGCGCCGCGCCGAGGGCGGCGCCACGGGGCTGCGGATGCCTACCGTGCGGTTGTCCGTACCCCACTGGATGTTGATGGGCGCGGCGGTGAAGCGCGCCAGGCGCCGGTAGCTGTTGACGTAGGGCGCGAACAGCGCCATGGCCGCGGGGATGTAGCGCTGCAGGCCGCCGATGTACCAGCGGAACTCGTCGCTGGCCTGGCCGTCCTCACGACTGAAGATGTTGTGGCCGGTCACGGCGTCCACCACGCTCTGGTGCACGTGCATGGCGCTGCCGGGCTCGCCGGCAATCGGCTTGGCCATGAAGGTGGCGAACATGTCGTGGCGCAGCGCGGCCTCGCGCACCGTGCGCTTGAAGAAGAACACCTCGTCGGCCAGACCCAGCGGGTGGTCGTGGAAGAAGTTGATCTCCATCTGCCCGGCGCCCAGCTCGTGGATCAGCGTGTCCACGTTGAGCTCCATCTTCTCGCAGTAGGCATAGACGTCCTCGAACAGGGGGTCGAACTCGTTCACGGCATCGATGGAGTAGGCCTGGCGCGAGGTCTCGCTGCGCCCGCTGCGGCCCACCGGGGGCTTGAGCGGCACGTCGGGGTCGGTGTTGCGCGCCACGAGGTAGAACTCCAGCTCGGGCGCGACGATGGGCTGCCAGCCGCGCCCGGCGTACAGGTCACACACCCGGCGCAGCACCGAACGCGGGGCGAAGGGCACGAGCTGGCCGTCCCGGTCGTAGCAGTCGTGGATGACCTGGGCGGTGGGGTCCACGGCCCAGGGCACCAGGCGCACGCTGCGCGGGTCGGGCTGCAGGTGCATGTCGCGGTCGGTGGGGTGGATGACGTCGTAGTAGGGCCCCTCTTCGGGAAACTCGCCCGTCACGCCCATGGCCACGATGGCCTCGGGCAGGCGCATGCCGCGGTCTTCCGTGAACTTCTCGCGCGGCAGGATCTTGCCGCGCGCCACCCCCGTGAGGTCGGGCACCAGGCACTCGATCTCGGTCACGCGGTGGCGGTCCAGCCACTGCTCCATCTCGCCAAACGTTGCACAGCGTTCTCTGGACACCATGTGGTCACCCCAACAGATCTCTCAAGCGATACCAGGCCATGCCCAGCACCAGCGCCGGCCTGCGCAGCCACTCACCCCCCGGGAAGTCGCGGTGGCGCAGCCGGGCAAAGACGTCGAAGCGCGAGGCATCCCCTGTCATGGCCTGCGCCACCATCTGCCCGGCCAGACCTGTGAGCGCCAGCCCGTGGCCGGAAAAACCCTGGAGGTAGTAGACCTTGGCCGCATGACCGGCAGATGTCGGCGGCAGCCGGCCGAAGTCCGGCGCGCGGTTCATCGTGATGTCCACGAAGCCGCCCCAGGCATGGGCGATGCGCGCACCGGCCAGTTGCGGGAAGGTGGCCACCATGCGCTGGCGCAGCGAGTCCGCCATGTCGCGCGGCGTGGCCGCGCTGTAGCTCACGCGCCCGCCGTAGAGCATGCGATGGTCGGCCGTGGGGCGGAAGTAGTCCAGCACCACGTTGGTGTCGCACACCGCCGAGCGCGTCGGAATGAGGCGCTGCAACAGTGCTGGCTCCTGCGGCTCGGTGCAGACGATGTAAGTCCCCACTGGCATGATGCGTGGCGCCAGCGTGGGTGCCAGACCCTGCAGGTAGACGTTGCCAGCCAGCAGCACCTGGCGCGCCCAGACCCGGCCGTGCGGCGTCATCAGGCTGACGGTGGCGCCTTGTCGCAGCCCCGTCACAGGCGTGGCCTCGTACAGGCGCACGCCAGCGGCCAGGGCCGCGCGCGCCATGCCCTGGGTGTACTTCAGCGGATGCAGGTGGCCGCTGCGCGGGTCGTGCACGGCGCCGTGGTAGCGCGGGCTGTCGATCCAGTCGCGCACCTTGTCGCGTGCCGCCACGGTCATGGGGTAGCCATAGGCCTGCGCCATGTGCTGCGCCCAGCCGGCCAGCGCCTGGGCCTTGCGCGGCGAGGTGGCCACGCTCAGGAAACCGTCCTGCCACTCGCAGTCGATGGCGTGGGCGGCGATGCGCTGGCGCATCAGGTCCAGCGCCTCGATGGACAGGTCAAAGACCCGGCGGGCGTCGTCGCGGCCCAGCTGGGCCTCGATGACCGCCATGTCGCAGGCCAGCCCGTGGAGGGCCTGGCCGCCGTTGCGCCCGCTGGCGCCAAAGCCCACATGCCGGGCCTCCAGCACCGTGACGCTCAGGCCTCGGGCGGCCAGCTCCAGCGCGGCCGACAGCCCGGCCAGGCCAGCGCCGACCACGGCCACGTCGCAGTCTGCTTCGCCTTCCAGGGCGTTTGACGGCTTCCACTCCGGCGCGCTGCGCAGGTAGTAGGAGTCACGCGCGAGTTCGCGGTCGGTGTCCAGGAGGGCCATCGTTCAGGACTTCCTCGGGCCGTGCGGCCCCTGCGACAGGGGCTCGCAGCCTGGCCATGCTGACAGCCGGGGTGCAGCCTGCAGCAGTTGCCGGGTGTAGGGATGGCTGGGCGCATCGAAGACCTGATCGCGCGTGCCGTCCTCGACCACGCGGCCGTGCTGCATGACGATCACGCGGTCGGCCACCTGCTCGACGGCGGCCAGGTCGTGCGAGATGAACAGGCAGGCGAAGCCGTGTTGCTGCTGCAGGGTACGGAACAAGGCCAGCACCTGGGCCTGGATGGTCATGTCCAGGGCGGACACCGGCTCGTCGGCCACCACGAAGGCGGGGCGGCGCACGATGGCCCGGGCGATGGCCACGCGCTGGCGCTGCCCGCCGGAGAGCTCGTGCGGGAAGCGCCGGCCCAGGCCCTGCAGCCCCACCTCCTGCAGCACCTGGTCCACGCGGGCAGCGGCGGCACCCTGTCCCAGCCCGGCCACCAGGCTCAGCGGCTCGGCCACGATGTCGTGCACCCGATGCCGGGGGTCCAGCGAGGAGTAGGGGTCCTGAAAGACGAGCTGGCAGGCGTGCCTGAAGCGCTGCAGCCCGGCGCGGTCGGCGGGGTTCACCGGCTCGCCCCTGAAGCGTACCTGGCCCCGGGCGCTGGGGGTGAGCTGCAGGATCGCCCGGCCCAGGGACGTCTTGCCGGACCCGCTGCCGCCCACCACGGCCACCGTCTGGCCCGCGTCGATGCGAAAGCTCACGCCCCGCACGGCAGGCTGCGCGGGGCGACGGCCGAACAACCCGGCACGGGCGCCGGGGTAGCTCACGTGCAGGTCCTGCACCTGGATCAGGGGGGTGTCCGCAGCACCGCGGTGGACGGCGGCCGCGGCACGCCGCGGCAAGGCCTCGATCAGCGTGCGGGTGTAGTCGTGCGAAGGCGCGCGCAGCAGGTGCGCCACCTCGCCGGTCTCCACGGCGCGGCCCTGGCGCATGACCACGGCACGCTGCGCGTAGCGGCTGACCAGACCCAGGTTGTGGGTGATCAGCAGGATGGAGGTGCCGTGCTCGCGGGCCAGTTCCTGCATCAGGTCCAGCACCTCCTGCTGCGTCAGGGTGTCCAGCGCGGTGGTGGGTTCGTCCGCAATCAGCATCCGCGGATTGAGCAGCATCACGCTGGCCAGCATGATGCGCTGTCTCATCCCTCCGCTGAACTCGTGCGGGTACGCGTTCAGGCAGCGCCTGGGGTCGTCGATGCCGATGCGCTCCAGCATGGCCAGGCAGCGGGTCTGGATCTCCTGCCGCGTCAGCCGCGTGTGCAGCCGCAGCCCCTCGGCCATCTGCGCACCGATGCGGTGAGCCGGGTTCAGCGACACCAGCGGCTCCTGGAAGACCATGCCGATGGTCGCGCCGCGCAGGGCGCGCAGGCGCGGCGCCGGGGCGCTGAGAAGATCTTCTCCGTCCAGCAGGATGCGGCCGTGGTGGGCATGCACGCCGTACGGCAGCAGGCCGAGGATGGCGCGCGCGGCCAGGGTCTTGCCGCTGCCGGACTCGCCGATCACGCCCAGGCACTCGCCCGGGGCGATGTCGAAGCTCAGATCCTGGACCAGGGGCTGCGAGCCCGCGGACACGCTCAGGCCCTGAACACTCAGGAACGCAGGGCGGCCTTCGGGACGCTGCGGCGACGATGATGGCGACAGCGTCGGCATCATCAGGCGCGCGCCATCCGGGGATCCAGGCGGTCGCGCAGCGCATCGCCCAGCAGGTTGATTCCCAGCAGCGTCAAGGCGATGCACAGACCAGGCGCCAACCCCAGCCACACGGCCGTCTGCATGTGCGGCCGGCTGCCCGCGAGCATGTTGCCCCAGGTGGGCGCGGGCGGCGGAACGCCAAGGCCCAGGAAGCTCAGTGCACTCTCCGACAGCAGCACCCAGCCGAACATGCTGGTGGCCAGCACCGCCACCGGGGCCACGCAGTTGGGCAGCACATGGCGCCGCATGGTGACCATGTCGCTGTTGCCGATCATCCGCGACGCCTCCACGTACTCGGTCTCGCGCAGGCTGAGCACCACCCCGCGAACGACGCGGGCCATGCTCGGGGCGTAGGCCAGGCCCAGGGCCAGCACGATGCCCCAGCGGTTGGCGCCCACGACCACCATCAGCGCCAGGGCCAGCAGGATGCCGGGAAACGCCAGCAAGGCATCGTTCAGCGCCATCAGGACGCGGTCGGTCCAGCCGCGCAGGAACCCCGACAGCACCCCCACCGCCACGCCCAGCGCCGTGGCCAGGGCCACGGTGGCCACGGCCACGAGGGAGCTGCTGCTGGCGCCGGCCATCAGGCGGCTGGCCACATCGCGGCCGAACTCGTCGGTGCCCAGCCAGTGCGCCGCCGAGGGGGCCTGCAGCTTGGCGCGCAGGTTCAGGGCCAGGGGGTCATAGGGCGTCCACGCCAGCGCCACCAGCGCCACCACCAGCACCGTGCCCACCAGCAGCACGCCGGCCACGCCGTTGGCGCGCCACTTCATGTCACGCGCACCCGCGGGTCGAACAGCGGATACAGCAGGTCCACGGCCAGGTTGACCAGCACGTAGATCAGCGCCGTGAACAGCAGCACGCCCTGCACCACGGGGTAGTCGCGGGCGAAGATGGCGTCCACCAGCAGCCGACCCAGTCCGGGCAGCGTGAACACCGTCTCCAGCACCGCGATGCCGCCCAGCAGGTTGCCCAGCACCAGGCCGACCAGCGTGAGGGTGGGCGCGAAGGCGTTGGGCAGCACATGCCGCGCCACCACCTGCCAAGCCGGCACGCCCTTGGCGCGGGCATGGGTGACGTACTCCAGGCGCTGGACCTCGATGGCGCTGGCTCGCATCATCCGGGTGAGCACGCCGGTCTCGATCATCACGAGCGTGACCACCGGCAGCAACAGGTACCAGGCCCCGCCGATGAGGTCCTGGCTCATGGGCACGTAGCCGATCACGGGGAACCAGCCCAGGTGCATGCCGAAGAGCAGCAGCAGCAGCAGGCCGAGCCAGAAACTCGGCACCGACAGCAGCAAGGTGGCTCCCAGCACGATCAGCAGGTCCAGGGGCTGGTTCTGGCGCCATGCGGCCACCAGGCCCGCGGGCACGGCCAGCGCCACGGCCAGCGCCACGGCCACGAGCACGATCGCGGCGCTGACGGTGAAGCGCTCCAGGATCAGGGGCAGCACCGGCTGCTGGTCACTGATGGATCGGCCGAAGTCCCCTTGCGCCAGTGCCTGGGCCCAGCGGGCGAACTGCACCGGCAGCGCATCGTCCAGCCCCATGCGCGCGCGCTGCTCGGCCACCTGCGCCGCGTCCGCGGTGTCGCCCAGCATCAACTGCACCGGGTCCCCCGGGATCAGGCGCATCAGCACGAACACCGCCACCGCCACCAGCAGCAGCGTGGGCAGGGTCAGGAGCAGGCGGCGCAGGATGTAGCCGAGCATCGCGGGCTACTGCAGCCGCACGTTCCACAACCGGGGCAGGCTGGCGGGCCAGACCTTGTAGCCGTTGACGCTGCGCCGCATCGCGGCCACGTCGGCGCCGTTGTAGAACACCACGAGGGGCACCTCTTCCAGCATCCGGCGATGCAGGTCGTCGAAGATGGCCTGGCGCTCGGCGCGGTCGGCCGAATCGGTGGCCACGGCCAGCCGGGCCTGCGCTTCCGGGTTGTCCCAGACCTTGCGCGGCTGCTTGTCCTTGGGGCCCATGAGCATCTCGTAGCTCAGCGCCGGGTCCAGGCGCGGGGAGTAGCTGAAGGACATGAGCTGGTACTCGCCCTTGCTGTAGCGGTCCAGCTGCGTGGCCCAGTCCAGCACCTCGATGTCGATCTTGATCCCGACGGCCTGCGCCATGGCCTGCACCAGCACCGCAGCGTCGAAGATCGAGTTGTAGCGTTTGGTGGCAGTGAGCTTGATGGGCTGGCCGCTGTAACCCGCAGCGGCCAGCAGGCGGCGCGCCTCGGCGAGGTCTTGCCGGTAGCCCGAGGACTGCGCGGTCCCGTAGAACGGGCTGGTCAGCGGAATGGCCGAATTGTTGCGCTTGGACAGCCCTTCGGAGACGGTGCGCGCGATCTCCTCGGTGTCCAGGCTCAGGGCGATGGCGCGGCGGATGCGCGCGTCCTTGAGCAGCGGGTCGCGGGTCTGGAACAGCAGGCCGTTCAAGCCCATGGTGCTGCTGATGTCCACCCTCAGGTCCTGGCGCGCCCTGAGTTCCTGCAGGTCCGAAGAAGCGGCCTCCGGAATGAGGTCCAGGCCGTTGCTCATCAGCGCGGCCTTGGCCGCCGCCGCATCGGGCACGACGACAAAGCGCACCTTCTCGACCTCAGCCTTCTTCGCCCCGGTGTAGCCCGAGCTCGGGTCGGTCCGGGAAACGTAGCCGTCAAACCGCTGCAGCTCGACGTACTGCCCGCGCTTCCACTCGCCGAGCTTGAAGGGCCCGGTGCCCACAGGCGCCGCCCACTTGCCGTCGGCGCCAAGCGATGAGCGGTGCACGATGCCCGCGCCGCCGCAGTCCATGCGGGCCATGGACGCCAGGAACAGCGCCGAGGTGCTGTCCAGGCGGAACACCACGGTGCTGGGGTTGGGCGCGTCGATGGACACCACCTTGACCGCGCCGCGGCCATCGAACTCGGGCAGGCAACGCCAGTTGGTGGCGGGGTCCAGGTAACGCTTCCAGGCCCAGACCACGTCGTCGGCGGTCAGGGTGGCGCCGTTGTGGAACTTCACCCCCGGGCGCAGCGTGAAGGTGTAGGTCTTGCCGTCGGGCGATGCCTCCACGCGGCTGGCCAGCAGGGGCCCCACACTGGTGTCCTCACGCAGGGCCACCAGGCCTTCGACCATGTGCAGCACCACACCGTCGGTGTTGAAGTCACGGTTGACGCCGGGATCGGTGGAGCGGATGTCGGCGTTCAACCGCACCCTGAGCGTCTGGCTCTGCGCCTGGGCCTGGGCCTGGACCAGCAGCGGCCAGGCCACGGCAGCGGCCAGCACGCAGCGGGCCAGTACATGGGGCTTGTTCATCGTGTTCACTCCTCAAGCAAAGGATCGGCTTTCTGCCGGACAAAGGACATCTCCAGCGCGAAGCGCTGAAACTCGCGGTTCTGGGCGGGCAGCATCGCCACCTCCAGCACGCCTGCCTCGGGCTCCATGACCACCATCGCCACGGAAGCGCTGAGGTTGTGGGTGGTCGGGCTGGAGCGCGGCGGGCGGCACACCGCCCAGTCGCCACCGAAGCGGTCGAACAGCGCGCCCTTGACATGGCGCGACTCGATGCGCCCGAGCAGGGGCTCCAGCAGACCGCGCACGCGCAGGTCGCGGTACAGGCTGTCGGGGGTGGACTTCACTCCGGTCTCGCGCAGCTTGGCCAGCGCCACGGGGCTGACCCAGTGGTTGGCGTGCACCAGCAGGCCGTCCTGCGCATGCACCTGGAAGGTCTCGTCAGGGGCGCACTCGAAGTCGATCGTCAGGCCCTGGGCGTGCGAGACCATGATGTTGTTCGAGGCCGACTTGGGCGTGCAGTACACCGCCTGCAGCGCCTTGGCCCAGTCCTGCTGCTGCAGCACCTTGCGCCGGATCAGCGCCAGCGGAACGCCCGTGTGCCGGTAGTCGCGGTCGCACTCCAGGTAGTTGGCGGTGATGGAGATGCCCGCCGCGTTGAAGCCGCTGCGCGCCAGCGCGCCCGCCTCGGTGAAGGTCAGGAAGTCCGGCGCGCCCGCCTGCCCGTGGACCTTCAGGACCACGGCGGTCTGCGCGCACTCGGCCTTCCAGTCCCAGTTCTGGGCCTGGATCAGCCGGCCGTGGCGCGTGGCCTGGGGCAGGACCACCACGCCCGTGCAGCCGTCGGGGTCGTCATCGGCGGCATCCGCGCCGCGGCGCAGATGCGCGATCTGCAGCATCTCGGTGCGGGCGTTGAGCAGCACGATGGCCCACAGCGGCTGCTCGGCCCCGCGCGCAATGGCCCGCATCTCGGGGACGAAACCTGGATCGAAACCCTCGATGACGGGCAGCAACTGCTGCGCCGCCGCCTCGATCTCCTGCTCCCCGAAGTCCGAGCGCGCCAGCTGCTCGCGGTAGTGGCGCACGCCCAGGGCGATGCGCTCGCCCGCCGCCCTGCCGTACTGCACGCCCCGCTCCTGCGGGGGGCCAGCCACCTCGATGAACTGACAGGGATCGACCATGGGGGGCACCAGCCTCTAGTGTTCTGAGTTGTTCTTCACCGAACTACACCGCAACGCGATGTTCTTCGCTCCCGGGGGCTTTCCCCGGCCCTGCCCTGGCGCTTGAAGAAATTTCACTATATTGCATTATTGACTTCCAAGGTACAAGAACGCTACAAACCCATCCTGGCGTTGTGTCAGGGTCCGGCGGCGGTCGCCGGTCGGCAGGCCGAATGAGGGGTTCCCCATGAGATCGACCATGCGTGTCTGGGCTGGGCTGGCCGTGGTGGTCAGCACACCGCTGGCAGCCCAAGGGCCAGCGCCTGCCGCTGGCGCAACCGCACCGGCTGGGGCTGCACCCGTCGCCATGGCGGCCCCGAGACCGGCCGATGTCACCTACCACGGCAACCAGCACCAGCGAGACTACCCCTTCGCCAAGGCGCTGCAGAAACAGCTGGCTGGTGAAGGTGGCGAAGGTGGCATCGGTTTCTCCGCCTCGGGTCCGGACTTCAGGGCCCCGGCGCTGGATGCCGACCAGTTGCGCATGGCTCTGGTGGGCAACACCGTGCGCAAAGACCAGGCCGTGGCCCTGTACTTCCATCCCAATGGCACGGTTCAAGGCTGGAAGCGCGACTGGAGCAAGGCCGAGATGTTCCAGTGCCCCACCCCTCTGGGCGAGGACCACGAGATCGAAAACGGCGTGTGCTACACGGCCGTGGCCAACCCCATCGCCGGGCGCTACGCCATCAGGGGCAATCAGGTCTGCATGCCGGCCTACTCCGGCAAGCCGCAGGACGGCGAAGCCTGCTACTACTTCGCCTTCGTGACCAAGTTCGTGATGATCGGCGACGGCAAGCGCACCTACGGCAGCGGCAAGGACCTGGTGGTCGGCCGCGTGCTGGACACCTTCCGCAAGCGCAGCGCCAGGGACTGACATCGTCCCGCCGCGACGCGAGACAGTGCTTCGATGACGCCAAGGGCAGGCGCATGATCCTGTGCATCGACGCCGTGCTGCCGCAGGAGCGGGTGGACGAGATCGCGCGCGCCTTGCTGGTGCAGACCTTCGACAGCGGTGCCGCCACGGCCGGATGGGCGGCCAGGGACGTGAAGAACAACCTGCAACTGCCCCCGCACTCACCGCTGCGGCTGCAGATCCAGAAAGTCGTCGAGGACGCCTTGCAGGGCAACGAGACCTTCGTCAGTGCCGCCCTGCCCCGGGCGCAGTCCGAGGTGCTGGTCAGCCGCACCGCCGCTGGCGGCGGTTACGGCAACCATGTGGACAACGCGGTCATGGGCCAGCCGCCGGTGCGAACCGACCTGGCCTTCACGCTGTTCCTGTCCCGGCCCGGGGACTATGACGGCGGCGAGCTGGTGATCGACGAGCCGCAGGGCGAGCAGAGCTTCAAGCTGCCCGCCGGGCAGATGGTGCTGTACCCCGCCACCACGCTGCACCGCGTGAACCCGGTGACGCGCGGGGTGCGGCATGTGGTCGCCGGCTGGGTGCAAAGCCTGGTGCGCGACCCCCGGCTGCGGGAACTGCTCTTCGAGCTGGACCTGGCCCGGCGCGAGGTCTTCTCGATGGCGCCGCGCTCGCGGGCCTTCGAGCTGCTGCACAAGAGCTACTCCAACCTGCTGCGAATGCACGCCGAGGTGTGAGTGCCGCAGCGCCGCAGCGCCGCACGCCCGCCTTCGCCCCTGTGAACCTCAGTGCCTCCGCTATTGCGCTTTACAGCCGTAAAAAACATTGGTAGTCTGATCTTGACGACTCTCCCCCACTGGCCCGCCCGGGCCTTGCAGAAGGAACACGCCGTGAAAGCTCCCGCCGCCAAGACCATCCTGACCCGGAACGCCCGTTCTGCCAATGCCCTGTCCGCCAACGCCCTGGGCCTGGCCGTCACCCTGGCCCTGGCGTCCATGGCCGCCCCGGCCGCGCTGGCGCAGTCCGGTGCCGCACCGCCCGCGGCGCCGAACGCGGCGGCCGCGGACGAGGACAAGCTGCAGGTCGTCAGCGTGGTGGCCGAGCGGCCGACCGGCTTCAAGGCCCGCACCGTGCAGGTGGGCGCCTTCCGCGACCAGCAGATCCTGGACGTGCCGCTGACGGTCAACGTGGTGACGTCCGCCGTCCTGGAAGCGCAGGACGCCCGGGGCGTGTACGACGCACTGCGCAACACCGCGGGGGTGTCGCGCTCGCAACTCGGCGGCGCGGTCTACGACAATCTGGCCATCCGCGGGGTGAGCCTGCAAAACCGCACCAACTACCGCCTGAACGGTTCGCTGCCCATCATCAACCTGGTGGACATGCCGCTGGAGAACAAGGAGCGCGTGGAAGCGCTCAAGGGCGCGTCGTCGCTGTACTACGGCTTCACCACACCCGTGGGCGTGGTGAACCTCGTGACCAAGCGCGCACGGCCTGAACCCGTGGCCAGCGTCAGCCTCAGCGGCAACGAGTTCGGGCAGTTCGTCCAGCACGTCGACCTGGGACGGCAGTTCGGCACCGATGGCGCCTTTGGCGCGCGCATCAACGTGGTCAACGGCACCTTGCGCAACGCCATGGACGGCGCCACGGGCCGGCGCTCCCTGGCCACCGCGGCCCTGGACTGGCGCGCAAGCTCCTCGCTGTCCCTGGCCTTCGACTTCGAGGACATCCGCAAGCGCATCACCGAGCCGGCCACCATCGCCATCCCGGCCGCCGTCAACGGCGTGATCACGCTGCCGCGCCTGCCCGACCCGACACGACTGATTGCCGGCACCTGGCCGCAGAACGACGCCTCGGCCAGGAATGCGCTGCTGCGGGCCGACTACACCATCAACGAGAACTGGTATGCCCTGGCGGAGGTGGGCCGCGCGCAGACCCGCCGTGACAAGCGCGACTACAGCGAGATCGTCAACTACAACATCGTCACGGGCGAAGGGCGCCTGGACTACCTGCTGACCCGCGATCTGAACTTCGTCAACCGCAACGCCCGCCTGGAGATCGGCGGCCGCCTCAAGCTGGGCGGCATGACGCACGACCTCACCCTGGGCGTGATGCAGAACCGCCTGTACCAGGCCGGCGCCAACAGCCAGCCTTTCTCGGTGCCGCAGAACCTGTACGACCCCAGGCCCGTGGCCTTCATCGACAAGACGAGCACCACCATCCTCAACCCGGTGAACACCACCGACCGGGGCACCTACCTGATGGACCGCATCACCCTGGGCGCGCTGCAGGTCACTGCAGCGGTGCGCAGCGCAGACTACGCATCCACGACCGTGCGCAACACCGTCAACCCGCCCGTGACCACGCGCTACAGCGCCAGCCCGACCACCTACTCGGGCGCGGTGCTGTACAAGCTGCGCAAGGACACCAGCGTGTACGCCAGCTACATCGAGGGCCTGGAGGAAGGCCCCATCGCCCCCATCACCGCGGCCAACGCCGGCGCCATCCTGCCCCCGGCCATCAGCAAACAGTCCGAGGTGGGCCTGCGCACCGAGGCCCTGGCGGGCATGCTGGCCAGCGCGGCGTACTTCACCCTGGAGCGCGCCACCAGCTACACCGACGCCAACCGGTTCGTCGTGCTGGACGGCCGCACCGAGATCAAGGGCGTCGAGGCCTCGATCAGCGGCGAACTTGCCAAGGGCCTGTCGGTCTACGCCTCGGGGATGGTGCTGGACCCGGTGCTCAAGCGGGCCGCCACTGCCGCCCTGACAGGCAAGACGCCAGACAACACGCCCAAGGTCACCGCCAGCGTGCTGCTGGAGTACAAGCCGGCCGCGGTGGCCGGGCTGAGCATGAACCTCGGGGCCTACCACACCGGCAAGCGCTTCATCAATCCGCTGAACCAGGCCGAGATTCCCGACTACACGATCTTCACTGCCGGCCTGGGCTACAGACTCAAGGTGAGCGGGCGCACAGTGTCCCTGCAGGCCAACGTCGGCAACCTCACCAACGAGCGCTACTGGGAAGCCGGCGGCGCCGGCTACATCGCCGTGGGCGCACCGCGCACGGTCTCGTTCACCGCCAGGATCGACCTGCTCTGAACCGGCCACCAGCGTCGCAGCGGCGTGCGTGCGGCAGGGGTGGCGCTGCGCCCTGCCTACACTGAAAATTCCTTTCGTTCACTCTCCTGCGGCCCGATGGAACCACGCACCTCCAGGAAACCATCGGCCCCGGTGGCTCCGGTGGGCCGGGGTATGCCAGCCAGTTCACTGCAGATCGACATCGCCCGCCGCGTGCTGGACATGATCCGCAGCGGCGCCGTCCAGGCGGGCGATCACCTGACCGAACAGAGTCTGGCACGGGCCTACGGGGTGTCGCGCACGCCCGTGCGCCACGCGCTGCGACTGCTGCAGGAGCGCGGCGTGGTCGAGTTGCGGGCGCACGCGGGCACCTTTGTGGCCGAGTCCGCCAATGCGGCCGTGGCACTGGATGCCAACGCCACACTGGCCCCGCCTGACGAGGGCGAAGACCATCTGTACAAGCGCATCCTGGCCGACCGCGCCTCCCATCAGTTGCCGCAGTCGTTGTCGGAATCGGCCCTGGCAGGGCGTTACGAGGCGCCCCGGGGCTGCCTGCGTCGGGTGCTGCTGCGCCTGACGCGCGAGGGCCTGATCGAAAGGAGACGCGGACACGGCTGGACCTTCACGCCGGCCCTGGACACGCCGGCGGCCATGGCCGAGAGTTACCGCTTCCGCATGATCCTGGAGTGCGCGGGGCTGCGTGAACCGCACTTCGCAGCCGACCCCGAGGAGCTGCGCCAGGCCCGCCAGGAGCAGCTGGCCTTCATCGAGCGCAACCGACCGCAGGACCGGGCCAGCATGCCCGGCGAGTTCTACCGCATGAACGCCAGCTTCCACGAGATGCTGGCCCGCTTCTCCCGCAACCGCTTCATCGAGCAGGCCGTGCGCCAGCAGAACCAGTTGCGCAGGCTGGAGGAGTTCGCAAGCTTCGTCAGTCGGCCCGTGGACCCCATCGACTCCTGCCGTGAACACATCGACATCATCGATGCGCTGCTGGCCGGCGATGTCGAGTGGGCAGCGTCGCTGCTGCAACGGCACCTGTCGGTGGCCAGCCGACGCTGATGGCTGCCGCCAGCGCCTCTGCCGCACAGGCTTCGTCCCGTCCGCGGGCGCTGCGCCAGCTTCGCGCCGTGCACCGCTGGCTGGGCCTGGGGGTGGCGCTGGTGCTGCTGCTCAGCGCCGTCACCGGCGTCTGGCTGGCCCTGGCCGGCCCGGCGGACAAGCGCCTGGTGGCCGCGCCCTGCACGGGCGCTGCCTCCGTGGGGTCGGTCCAGGCGCTGGCTGACGCCGTCGTGGCGCGGCTGGGCCCCGTCACGTCGCTGACCCTGCGCCTGCCCCACGGCGAGCGGGCCTGCGCGATCGGGTTCGTCAGGACGGCCGACTGGCAAGGCGAGGTCTTTCTCCACCCCGCCACCGCCGAAGTGGTGGCCCTTCGCGCAGAAGGCCAGGGCCTGCACAACCTGGTGTTCGAGCTGCACACCCAGCTGCTGCTGGGCGACCGGGGCAAGGCCATGCTCGCACTGGTGGGGGCGGCCTTCCTTGCCCTGTGGCTGACCGGCCTGGCGTTGTGGTGGCCCATGCAGTGGCGTACGGCCTTGCAGGTGCGGCTGGGGGGCCGGGCGCTGCCGGCTCTGGCCGACGCCCATCGGGTGGCCGGTGTGGTGTTGGGCCTGGTGGTGCTGACGGCCGTGGCCAGCGGCACCTACGTCGCCTGGCGCCCCATCGCGGGCTGGGTCAACACCCTGGCGGCCACGCCGCGTACGGCCCCGCCCGCGCTGCCGCGCGGGGGCCCTGACTCGCTGCCCGCGGCAGCGCCAGGGCCCTCGCTGGACCGGGTGGTGCAGGCGGGTTCGCCCGCGGCCGGGGCGGCCGCGCGTCTGGTGGACATCGGGGTTCCCGTGGGGCAGACCGGCCCGGTGAGACTGCGTTACCACCTCGCAGGCGACCCGCACCCCAACGGCCAGACCTATGTCTGGGTCGATCCCCGCCAGGCAATGGTGCTGCGCCGCCAGACCTGGGCCGAGGCCGACCTGGGCGCCCGGCTGCAAGGCTGGCTGTATCCCTTCCATGCCGGCCAGCTCTGGGGCCTGCCGCACACCGCGCTGCTGCTGGTAGCCGGCGCCTGCCTGGGCTGGTTCGCCCTCAGCGGTCCGCTCCTGTGGGCGCTGCGTCGGCGCACGCGAGACGCAGCCCGCGCCGCCTTGTCACCCACCGGATGATCCCCATGAACCACCCCGCCACACTGCTCAAGCTGCAAGCCCTCATGCCCGGCACGCCCAGCAGCGACCACCCCCGCCCGCAGCGCGCCATCGCCGGACATCCCCGGCGCGACACCTGGAACCTGGTGGATGCCCCCAGCGCGGGCGCGTTGATGTCCTGCGGCGTCTGGCACTGCGAGCCCGGGCACTGGCGCATCGCCTTCCCGGCCGAGGAACATGAACTGTTCACGGTGCTGGAGGGCCGCTGCCGCGTGCACGCGGCCGATGGTTCGTTCCAGGAGGCCGGCCCGGGCCAGGCGCTGTTCATCCCCGGCGGATTCGTCGGCTCCTTCGAGGTGCTGGAGCCGCTGAAGAAGACCTATGCGATCGTGAGCCGTGCCGCCTGAGTGCCCGCGGCTCACCCCTTGCCCCCACCAGGAGAGCGCGATGGCTGCCCAGACCCCGGCCCGGCCGGCCCATGACGAACCCGCCCTGCTGGCTGCCGTGGCGGCGCAGCGTGACGAAGCGGTGGCGCTGTTGCAGGAGTTGGTGGCCCAGCCTTCACTGCTGGGCGCGGAGCAGGGCGCGCAGGCCCTGATGCGCCGGGAGTTCGAGCGCAACGGCCTGGAGATCCACGAGTTCGAGGTGGACGAGGACCGGCTGCGCGACCACCCGGGCTACTCCCCTTCGTTGATCTCCTACAGCGGCCGGCGCAACGTGGTGGGCATCCACCGCCCGGCCGGGCCGGTCACGGGCCGCTCGCTGATCCTGAACGGCCACATCGACGTGGTGCCGGTGGGCGCGCCGGCGCTGTGGTCCAGCCCGCCCTTTGAGCCGCGCCTGGAGGCAGACCGCCTCTACGGACGCGGCGCCGCCGACATGAAGGCCGGGCTGGTCGCCTTCACCCTGGCCTTCCGGGCGCTGCGCCGCCTGGGCCTGGAGCCCGCGGCCCCGGTGTACCTGCAGTCGGTGGTGGAGGAAGAGTGCACGGGCAACGGCGCCCTGGCCTGCCTGGTGGAGGGCTACACGGCCGATGCGGCGCTCATCCCCGAGCCCGGCGAGGGCGTGATGACCGGGCAGATGGGCGTGATGTGGATCACCATCGATGTGCTGGGCAGGCCCGTGCATGCGTCCACCGCCTACACCGGCGTGGCGGCCATCGCCTACGCCCAATACCTGGTGGGCAAGCTCAAGGAACTGGAGGCGGCCTGGAACGCGCCCTCGGCGCGCCACCCGCACTACTGCAACCATGAGCACCCGATCAACTTCAACCTCGGACGCATCGAAGGCGGCGAGTGGACGTCCTCGGTGCCCACGCACTGCCGCGTCGACATGCGCCTGGGCTTCTACCCGGGCGTGAAGCCGGTGCAGGTGCGCGCCCAGGTGGAGGCGTTGCTGCAGGCCGCGCATCTGGCCCATCCGCAGCACGACAGCGTCAGCTGGCGCATCACCTACCAGGGCTTCCAGGCCGAGGGCCTGATCGTGGACATGCAGCAGCCCGTGATTGAGGAACTGCTGCGCTGCCACCGCGACGTCACGGGGCAGGCTGCGCCGCTGCGGGCCTCCACCGCCACCACCGACGTGCGCTTCTTCCACCTGTACGGCAAGATCCCCTCCACCTGCTACGGCCCCAAGGGCTCGGACATCCACGGCATCGACGAGTGGGTGTCCATTGCAAGCATGCAGCAGGTGAGTGCCGTGCTGGCGGTGTTCATGGCGCGGTGGTGCGGGCTGAATCCGCGGCCCGCGCTGCAGGCGGCAACCGGCTGAGCCTTGCGGTGCCGTCACCGCCCGGGCCGCTGAGAGCTTGTGAAAAATCCCCGCACACCCGCTCGTCGGCCCCAAACGGCCCCGCTCGTCGTTGCAAATGCTCGCCGTAGCCCGAGCTACGGCTGTGCTTTACGCCTGGATCGGCACCTTTTGGAACGCCCGCTCGGGCGCGCCGGAATACTTCACAAGCTCTGAGAGCTTGTGAAATATCCCCGCACACCCGCTCGTCCGCCCCAAACGGCCCCGCTCGTCGTTGCAAATGCTCGCCGTAGCCCGAGCTACGGCTGTGCTTTGCGCCTGGATCGGCACCTTTTGGAACGCCCGCTCGGGCG
>JBJTZN010000171.1:0-18480 GCA_046087245.1 Rubrivivax sp. | reverse complement strand
GGATGCGGCCCTGGCAGCAAGGCGCTTGCGGCTGTGAAGGCCGTGAAAGCCCCGAAGGCCCCGAAGGCCCCGAGGGCCTCGAAGGCCCCGAAGGCCCCGAGGGCCCCGAGGGCCTCGAAGGCCCCGATGTCCCTGGAGAGTTCATGAATCGCTACCCCTGGTGGAAATATGCGATCCTGGCGGTGTCCCTGCTCTTGGGGCTGCTGTACGCCGTGCCCAACCTGTACGGCGAGGCGCCGGCGGTACAGGTTTCCAGCGGCAAGGCCACGCTCAAGATCGATCAGGCCCTGCTTCCGCGGGTCAATGAGGTGCTGGGCAAGGCCGGATTGAAGCCGGTGTCGGCCCAGTTCGATGGCCAGTCCATCAAGGTCCGGCTCGACTCCACCGACCAGCAGAAGCTGGCCAAGGATGCGCTGTCGGCCGAGCTCAACCCTGATCCGGCCAACCCGTCCTACATCGTCGCGCTGAATCTGCTGGCCAACACGCCGCAGTGGATGGCCGGCCTGCGTGCCCTGCCCATGTACCTGGGGCTGGACCTGCGCGGCGGCGTGCACTTCCTGATGCAGGTGGACATGAAGGCCGCGCTGACGAAGAAGAATGACGCCATCGCGGGCGATGTGCGCACCACGTTGCGGGACAAAGGCATCCGCCACGCCGGCATCACCCGAGAGGGGCAGGCTGTGGAGATTCGCTTCCGGGAGGTGGGGGCGGTCACGACCGCGCGCACTGTGCTGGCCGAGCAACTGCCGGACGTGGTCTGGACCGAACAGGCCGATGGCGCCGAGCCCAGGCTGCGCGGCGTGCTCAAGCCCGAGGCCGCGCGGGCCGTGCAGGACCAGGCTCTCAAGCAGAACATCACCACGTTGCACAACCGCGTGAACGAACTGGGCGTGGCCGAGCCGGTGATCCAGCAGCAGGGCGCCGACCGCGTGGTGGTGCAGTTGCCGGGTGTGCAGGACACCGCCAAGGCCAAGGACATCATCGGGCGCACCGCCACGCTGGAGGTGCGCATGGTGAACGACAGTGCCGAGGCTCAGCAGGCTCTGTCGGGTGGCGCCGTGCCCTTCGGCAGCGAGCGCTACCTGGAGCGCAATGGCGCGCCCATCATCGTGTTCCGTCAGGTGGTGCTGACGGGCGAGAACCTCAATGATGCCCAGGCCGGGTTCGACAACCAGACGCAGGAGCCGGCCGTGCATCTGAGCCTGGATGCCAAGGGTGCACGCATCTTCAAGGATGTGACGCGCGAAAGCGTGGGCAAGCGCATGGCCATCCTGCTGTTCGAGAAGGGCAAGGGCGAGGTGGTGACCGCACCGGTCATTCGCAGCGAGATTGGCGGCGGCCGGGTGCAGATCTCCGGGCGCATGACCACGCAGGAGGCCAGCGATACGGCGTTGCTGCTGCGGGCGGGTTCGCTGGCCGCACCGATGGAGATCATCGAGGAGCGCACCATCGGCCCCAGCCTGGGGGCGGAGAACATCGCCAAGGGCTTCGACAGTGTGGCCTATGGGTTCATCGCCATCGTCATCTTCATGTGCGCCTACTACCTGCTGTTCGGGCTGTTCTCTTCGATTGCGCTGGGGTTCAACCTGCTGCTGCTGGTGGCGGTGCTGTCCATGCTGCAGGCCACGCTGACACTGCCGGGCATGGCGGCCATTGCGCTCACCCTGGGCATGGCCATCGACGCCAACGTGCTGATCAACGAGCGCGTGCGCGAGGAACTGCGCAACGGCGCGCCCCCGCAGGCGGCCATCCATGCCGGTTATGAGCGCGCCTTTGCCACCATCCTGGACTCCAACATCACCACGCTGATCGCCGGCGTGGCGCTGCTGGCCTTCGGCTCGGGGCCGGTGCGGGGCTTCGCGGTGGTGCACTGTCTGGGCATCCTGACTTCGATGTTCTCCGCCGTGATGTTCTCGCGCGGCCTGGTCAACCTCTGGTACGGGCGGCAGAAGAAACTCAAGGCAGTGTCCATCGGTCAGGTCTGGAAACCAGGCACCCAGGCGGTCACCAAGTCTGCGCAGCCCTGAGGAGCCTCAAGCATGGAATTCTTCCGAATCCGCAAGGACATTCCGTTCATGCGCCACGCGTTGGTGCTGAACGTGATTTCTTTCCTCACCTTCGCCGCGGCCGTGTTCTTCCTGCTGAGCCGGGGCCTGCACCTGTCCATCGAATTCACGGGCGGCACGGTGCTGGAGGTGGAGTACGCGCAGGCTGCGGACATCGACAAGACGCGCGCAGCCGTGGAGTCGCTGAACCTGGGCGAGGTGCAGGTGCAGACCTTCGGCACGTCCAGGGACGTGCTGATCAGGATCCCCGTGCGCGGTGACGTGAAGCAGTCCGATGTGTCCCAGCGCGTGTTCGACCAACTGTGCAAGGCCGAATCCGGCGCCGTGTCCATCAAGCAGTACACCACGCCGCAGGGCGAGTCCGTGAGCCGCCCGTCCTGCGCCACGACGACCGGTGCCGAGCCACTCAAGCTCAATCGCACCGAATTCGTCGGTCCGTCGGTCGGTTCGGAGTTGGCCCGCGACGGCCTGATCGCGCTGGCCTTCACGGTGGTGGGCATCATGGTCTACCTGGCCTTCCGCTTCGAGTGGAAGTTCGCGGTGGCCGGCATCGTGGCCAACCTGCATGACGTGGTCATCATCCTGGGCTTCTTTGCCTTCTTCCAGTGGGAGTTCTCACTGGCGGTGCTGGCGGCGATACTGGCCGTGCTGGGTTACTCGGTCAACGAGTCGGTGGTGATCTTCGACCGCATCCGCGAGGTGTTCCGCAAGATGCGCAAGCTGACCACCCCGCAGGTGATCGACAACGCCATCACCAGCACCACCAGCCGTACCATCATCACCCACGGCTCTACCCAGATCATGGTGTTGTCGATGCTGTTCTTCGGCGGACCCACGCTGCATTACTTCGCGGTGGCCCTGACCATCGGCATCCTGTTTGGCATCTACTCCTCCATCTTCGTGGCGGCAGGCATCGTCATGTGGCTGGGTGTCAAGCGCGAGGATCTGGTCAAGGCGACCGCGGGCAAGGAACAGGACCCGAACGACCCCAACGCGGGCGCGGTGGTGTAGCGCAGCCTGGTGCGGCGCTGGATGCCCAGGACTCCCGTGACGACTGCGACCGGCGGCTTCCAGTCACTTGCGCAGCAGGTACGGCGTGTCTTCTTGCGGCATCTCGAGGACGCCCTGCCCGAGATCTGTTCGGAACTGCTGGCTGGCGCGAGGAAACTCGAGCCGGCCCCGGGACGCGCAGCGCCCGGGTCGAGGCCCGGCAGCCTGGAGCGTCTGCTGGCGGCCAGGCTGCCGGTCTGGTCTCAGGCCGTGGCGCACGAACTGCGCGTAGGGCGGGAGTTCGGGAGGCTTGCGGACAGTGCCCGCGAGCGGTCCCGGGGGGAGGACGCGCGGGGCGGGGCGCAGTGGCTGGCCTTTCGCATGGCCGTAGCGGTGATGCGCCATGCGGGTGCGGCTGGCCAGTTCGAGGACCTGCGAGCGCGTGTCACGCGCCTGGAACATAGGGACGAACTCGACGCTCGCGACTTCATCAGGCCGGACGTGTTCGCCTCCATCGCCGCGAACGCCTGGCAGTCGGCCGACTTGAGCCTGCAGGCCTGGGAGGAACTGCAGTTTGTTCTGCACGCGATGGTCGGCCTGCAACTCGAGAGGTCCCTCCGAGCTGCCAATCTGTGGTGCATGGAGCACGGGGTGATGCCCGAACTGGGACTGCGGCCGGTCATCGATGAGAACCGTCCGCCTCCCGGGGCTGCCGCTGCTGAGCCGCCACCGCCATCGCCTGCGCCGCCCGCTGACGACCAGCCCCTGTCGGCACAGCCCAACGGCCCCGGGCCGGAAGACCTTGCCCGCCAAAGGGTGCTGGCGGCGCTCAGGCGCTTGAGTGGCGGCGTCCCGGACCAGCACGACGGCGACACGGGCCAGGGCGAGTTTCAGGCCACCATGCTGCATCCCTCGCTGGACATGCCTGCGGCAACGCAGCCCGAGACGACGGCTCTTGGCGGCGGCACGATCCTCGCGCCGCCGCAGACCTCAGACCGCGGCACGCCGCGCCTGGTGCGGGACGTGGCCACACAGGAGGAGCGCACCGCCATCGAAGTCGTGGCCTTGCTTTTCTACGGCATCCTCGCCGAGGAGCGCCTCCCATCGGCCGTCAGGGTGTGGTTCGCCCGGCTGCAGATGCCGGTGCTGCGCGTGGCGGTCACCGAGCCGGATTTCTTCGCTTCATCCGACCACCCTGCGCGGCGTCTGATCGACCGCATGGGGGCTTGCGTCATGGGCTTTGGTCGCAAGAGGACCCCCGCGGACGAGGCCCTGGAAATCGAGATCAAGCGCATCGTGCAAGTGGTGGAGGCCTACCCGGACTCCGGCCGACGCGTGTTCCAGACGGTTCTGGCTGAATTCGACAAGTTCCTCGAGACCTACTTCCGCGAGCACAACGAGACCGGCGGATCCACGGACTCACTGGCGCAGCAACTGGAACAGCGGGAGACCCTGGCCATTCAGCACACCATCGAGTTCCGTCGCATGCTCGAAGGCGTGCCCGTGCAGGACGGCGTACGACAGTTCCTGTTCGATGTGTGGGCTGATGTCCTGGCCACGGTGTCGGTCAGCCAGGGTGCCCACAGCGAAAGGGCGCGCGCCATGAAGCGGGTGGCCGCCGATCTGGTCTGGTCGGCCGGCGCCAAGGTCACGCGCGAGGATCGGGCCGACGCCCTGCGCCGCCTGCCAGGCCTGCTGAAGTCGATCCGCGAAGGAATGGCCCTGGCGGGTCTGCCCGCCGACCGCCAGGAAGACCTGATCAAGCGGCTCAACAACAGCCTGACCGAGGGATTCACCGCCAAGGCTGCACCGCTGCCTCAGCGCAAGCTTCAGGATCTGATGGAGCAACTCCAGGCGCTGGAGGAGATGATGACCGAGGCGCAGCAGCTCAACTTCGATGCGTCAACCCTGCGCGACATCCCCGGGGCATCGGACACCGAACTGGAGGTGGTGGTCGATGGCGGCGGCGAGCCGATCGCGGCCATGCGGGCCTGGGCGAGCGAACTGCCAGTGGGCAGCTGGTACATGCTCAAGTACGGGGGCATTGAACAACCCGTGCAACTGGTCTGGCACGGCAGGCGCAGGCATTTGTCGCTGTTCGTCTCGGCCGACGGTCACTGCAGGCTGTTCCAGCAGCACCGGCTTGCCGCCTACCTGCAAAGCGGGCTGCTGCAGCCCGCACAGGATGAGGATCTCACCATCCAGGCGATCCGAGGGGTGCTGGACACCTTGAGTGCGCGCACCGAGTCCCGGCCTGAATGAAGACCTGCTCAGTGGATGAGCCGGTCCTCCGGGTCCACGAACAGTTCGTCCAGGATCAGCGCGTCGGGCTCCTCGCCCAGGCTCCAGAACACCATCAGGATGATGATCTTGAACTCCTCAAGATCCATGCGCCCGGCGCCCACGGCGCAGGCCCGGTCGATCACCATCTCGCGCAAGGCCGCGGGCAGGACGCCAGCAGACTCCAGGAAGCTCAGGAAGCCCACCGACTCATCGCCCAGCAGTTCCCGCTCGGCTGAGGTGTAGATGCGCAGGCTGCGCTGGTCACCCTGGTCCTGCACGGCCTGGGCACTGCTGGACAGACTTTCCAGCCACGTCAGGGCCTCCTGGATCTCGTCGGACTCGAACCCGACGGCGGATAGCTTGCGGGAGAGCTGCCGATGGTCCGGACAGGCGTCAGGCCGCCAGTAGTTTTCGTACAGGTAGACCAGCACATCGAACATCGGTTCACTATACCCGAGGGGCCGGCGCGTACTGTGCGGGCTCCTGTCGCTCAGCAGGGCTGCTGACGCTGGAACCTTCCGCCCGGCAAACGGGCCACCAGCCCCTGCAACTCCAGCTCAAGCAGCCGCGCCCCGAGCACGGGTGCCGGGTCCCCGGTGCGTCCGACCAGGATGTCCAGGCTGACCGGGTCATGGCCCAGGGCGCGCAGCAACCGCGCTTGTGGCGTCCGTGCGTCAGAGTCCGCTTCACTCCCGGCTTCGCCCGCATCGGCTTCTTCGTCGGCAGTCGGTTGTGCGGCGTCGCGACTGCACTGTGCTGCCCTGGCAGGCGCACCCGTCAGCTTCAGGGTCTGCAGAATTTCCTGGGCCGACTCCACCAGCTGAGCACCCTGGCGGATCAGTTCATGGCAGCCCCTGGACTGCGGCGACTGGATCGACCCGGGCACCGCGAAGACTTCGCGCCCGCACTCCGACGCCAGGCGTGCCGTGATGAGCGATCCGGACTTCAGGTTGGCCTCGACAACGAGTGTGCCCCGCGTGAGCCCGGCGATGATTCGGTTGCGGTGCGGAAAGTGATGGGCCAGGGCCGGTGTGCCCGGTGCGTACTCGCTGACCACCGCCCCGGCCTGCGCTATGCGCCGCGACAGAGCCTCATGCCTGCGCGGGTAGACGAGGTCGGGGCCGGTGCCGATCACGGCCACGGTGGCGCCGGCGCCGTCCAGGGCGCCCTCGTGCGCCGCGCCGTCGATGCCCGCGGCCAGACCCGACACCACGGTCACGCCGGCCTGGCTGAGAGCGGCCGCGAACTGTCGCGCGTGGGCCAGCCCCTGGGGCGTGGCCTGGCGGCTGCCCACCACCGCCACCGAGGGCTGTCGCAGCAGCGCGGCACGCCCCTGCACGAACAGCATCAGCGGCGGATCGCCGCAGTGCAGCAGCGGCTCCGGGTAACCCGGGTCTCCCAGGATCAGGGCCTGCCGGTCAGGCTGCGCCTGCAGCCAGTGCTGCGCCTGGCGCAGCCGGTCTGCGGCGGTGGGATCCGGTGTGGCCAGCGCCTGGGCTGCGACCGGCCCGGCCACTGCGGCCCACTGCGCTGCACTGGACGCGAGCACGGCCTGGGCTGAGCCCAGGGCCTGGAGGAGACGGCGTACCGATACTCGGGTCAGGCCCGGGGTGTGCACCAGTCCGAACCAGGCCTCGAAGTCCTCTGCCGTCATGGCGCGTGCGCGGCAGGCAAACGGCACCGATCAAGGCTGGGAGAAGCGGGTCCCAGGTGCCACCGGATCCTGGTTGTTCAGGATCAGGGCATAGGACACCCGGTCGAAGACGCGGAAGACGAACATCTGTCCGCTGCGCTCGTCAGGCAGCGGCAGAGACTGCGCACTGGCGACGCGGCGTCCCAGCGCACTGGCGCCTCGCCACAGGGCCAGCACATGCCCTCGCTCCAGGCCGTCACGCGCACCCCGGTTCAAGGACACGATCTGGTGTTGCGAAGCCATGAGGCTCTCGGCATACAGGCTGATGATCTGGCCATCGACGGGACGCTCGGGCGCACGCGGTACGAAAGGCGCGAAGTCCGCCGCCGAAGCCTGCGTCAGGCGGTCGCCCACTCCGGCCTCCAACCGGGTCTGCCCGAGCAGCACACGCGCCAGCGGCACCCGCGGCTTGATCGGGTCTGCGGGTGCGGCTTCATCGGCGGCCAGCGCCTCGGCGCTGCCCACCAGCCGGGCCTCGTAACCCAGGATCTCGCGCGTGCGGGGGTCCCGCAGCGCACGGGGCTGTCGCACCAGTTGGAACTGGCGCTGGCCCCGCAGGTCCCCTTGCACGTAGACGATCTCGCCCCGGCTCATGAGCATCTGGCCGTCGCGGGCGGCAACGATGCGCGGAGCCTCCTCGACATCGCCAACTTCCAGCACGGCGGACTCCGTGAGGAAAGCTGAGATCTGTTGGACCGGCACCGATGCGATGGCCTGGCTCGGCAGCGGCTCGCTGCGCACCCGTGGCTGCAGCCTGACCGTGAGCAGGTCGGCCGGGAAGGGTGACTCGGCGGTCTTCGGTGTCAACA
Source organism: Rubrivivax sp. (assembly GCA_046087245.1). GTDB lineage: Bacteria > Pseudomonadota > Gammaproteobacteria > Burkholderiales > Burkholderiaceae_C > Rubrivivax. Next base: position 10,639 of record JBJTZN010000171.1, on the reverse strand, counting down.
GCTGCAGCGTCGCACGCTCGGCACCCTTGACGAGAACCAGCACCTGGCCCGGATAGATGAGATGGGGGTTGCGCACCTGCTGCAGATTCATTCCCCACAACTCGGGCCAGAGCCAGGGACTCTTCAGGAAGAGCTTGGACAGGTCCCACAAGGTATCGCCGCGCTTGACGGTGTGCGAAGACGGGGCATCAGGCGCCAGATCGGCCAGCAGCACGCCTTGTTCGGCAACCCGTTGAGCGGTTTGCGCCTGCGAAGGCGTCACTTCGGTGAACACGCGGGCCCAGCCCTGACCCGCCGTCAGCGTGGTGCCAAGCCCCATGGCAAGGAGAACACGTCGCTGGCCCGGCATTTGCGGGCAGGACGGCACGTCAAGGCGCTTGGTCAAGTAAGATCTCCTTGGTTTTGATGCTGCGCCAGCGCACGCATCGGTGTTCGGGTTTGGACGGCGGTCGGGCGAGACGGAATCGGTAAAAATACGCAAGCACGTGCACCGCCGGTGCCCTCTGGGTGACACCTCCAGCGTTTGCGCAGAATTCTGCCGGCTTTCCGCAGGTGCCGCAATGAGACCTGCCCGCGAAGGACGGCCTCCCCTCGGGTGAGCCCTGCTGCCGGCGGGGGGGCCCCCTGCCCGGAAGACATCCCATGGCCTTGCTGCCCATCCTGAAATACCCCGACCCGCGGCTGCACAAGGTGGCCCGACCCGTGACTGCCGTGGACGACCGCGTACGACGCCTGGTGGACGACATGCTGCAGACCATGTACGACGCCGAAGGCGTGGGCCTGGCGGCCACGCAGGTCGACGTGCACGAGCGCATCATCGTCATGGACACCTCGGACACCCGCGACCAGCCGGTGGTGCTCGTCAACCCTGAGCTGGTGCAGCGCAGCGACGCCATGAGCTTTCGCGACGAGGGCTGCCTCTCCGTCCCGGCCACTTACGACAAGGTGGCCCGTCACGAGCTGGTGACCGTGCGGGCACTGGGTCGCGATGGACAGCCCTTCGAGATCCAGTGCGAGGGCCTGGCGGCGGTGTGCGTGCAGCACGAGATGGACCACCTGATCGGCCGGGTGTTCGTGGAGTACCTGAGTCCGCTCAAGCGTGACCGCATCCGCAGCCGGATGCTCAAGCGCTCCAGAGAGGCGCAGCGCGCCTGAGGGCCGTGGATTTCGGCCAGTCCGCCCAGGATCTTCACGTTGCGCATCGCTTTTGCCGGCACCCCCGAGTTCGCCGCGGTGGCCCTGGACGCGCTGCATGCAGCCGGCCATGAGATCGCGCTGGTCCTCACGCAGCCTGACCGCCCGGCCGGCCGTGGCCAGCAGTTGCAGCCCTCGGCCGTCAAGCAGCGGGCGCTGGTGCACGGGCTGCCCCTGGCGCAGCCTCGCAGCCTGCGCCTGGACGGGCGCTTCGTCGAGGAGGCGGCCGCCGCCCGCGTTGCCCTTGAGCGGGCCGAGCCGCAGGTGATGGTGGTGGCCGCCTACGGCCTGATCCTGCCCGCCTGGACCCTGGACCTGCCGCCGGCGGGCTGCCTGAACATCCATGCCTCGCTGCTGCCGCGCTGGCGCGGCGCGGCACCCATCCACCGCGCCATCGAGGCCGGCGATGCCTGCACCGGCATCACCATCATGCAGATGGATCAGGGCCTGGACACCGGCCCCATGCTGCTGACAGCCCCTGAGCACATCGGTCCGCAGGACACCACGGCCAGCTTGCAGGACCGCCTGGCCGTGCTGGGCGGGCGCCTGATCGTGCGCGCCTTGCAGGATCTGGCCTCGGGCCGCCTGCAGCCGCAGGCCCAGCCTGCGCAGGCGGCGACCTATGCCCGCAAGGTTGACAAGGCCGAGGCGCCGATCGACTGGCGTGCGCCCGCCGACGAGATTGAACGGCGCGTGCGCGCCTTCGACCCCTTTCCCGGTGCGACCTTCGAGTGCGGCGGCAGCCTGTTCAAACTTTGGCGTGCTGCGGTGCTTGCATGGCCCGCGGGCGCCCCCAGGTGGCCTCCCGGTTCGGTGCTCGAACAGAGTGGGGGGCGCATGGCGGTGTGTTGTGGCGGTGCGACGGCCCTGGAGTTGCTGCAGGTTCAAAGGGCGGGCGGGCGCCGTCAGAGTGCTGCAGCCTGGCTGCAAGGCGGCGGCGCCCGCTTGTGGCAGCCCGGCATGGTCTTGCCCTACCCACTGTCTGCTCAAGTCGCCGGGCCCGGTAACCGATAACCCGAACAGGTGCTTTCATGACCACAAGACCTTTCCCCCCGCACAAGTTGCTGGCCTGCCTGGCAATCGGCATCGTGGTCAGCCTCACGGGTTGCGACATGCTGGGGGTGGAATCGGCTGCGTCCATGGGCGCCCGGCGGGAGGCCGAGGGCAAGGCCATAGGCGGCGCCTGCCGCCATGCCGGGCGCGCGCTGGAGGACTGCTACTCCATGAACCGCAAGGCCGACAAGGCGGCGGTCTTTGCCGGCTGGCGCGAGATGAACGACTACATGCGGGAGAACAAGGTCGAGACCGTGGTGCCCCAAGGCCTGCCGCCTTCCAGCATGGCCAAGGCTGGTGAGGACGCCAAGGATGCCAAGGCGTCCGGCGAGGGCAAGGCCGCCAAGCCCTGAGGCCCGGGGCGTGGCCTGCGGGGCGGGACGGGGCCCGCGTGACAATGCGTGGCTGTGACGACTCCCGCCGATCCGTCCCCTGCCGCTGACAGCGCCTTGTGGCGCCAACCGGAGTTCCGGCGCGGGGCGCGCGACATGTCGGGCATTGCCGTGGGCATTGCCGCCTGGGGCCTGGTGACGGGCGTGGCCATGGCCAAGAGCGGCATGGACATGACGGTGGCGGTGCTGATGTCGCTGATGGTCTTCGCCGGCTCGGCGCAACTGGCCACCATGCCGCTCATCGCTTCGGGTGCGCCGCTGTGGGTGGTGTGGGCCACCGCCTTGTGCGTCAACCTGCGCTTCATCATCCTGAGTGCCGCCTGGCGCCCCTACGTCCACGGCTACCGCCCGGCGCAGCGCTGGTGCATGGCCTACTTCACGGCCGACCTGAACTACGTGCTGTTCATGCGCCGCTTTCCTGATCCCGTGCCCGAACCTGCGCAGTGGCCCTACTTCTGGGGCGGGGCCGGCACCAACTGGCTGTCCTGGCAACTGTCGTCGCTGCTGGGCCTGTGGCTGGGCGGCAGCGTACCGGCCGAGTGGGGGCTGGGATTTGCCGGTCACATCGCGCTGCTGGCCCTGACCTGCTCCATGCTGACCGACCGGGCCTCCTGGGTGGCGGCAGGCGTGGCGGCCTGCGCCTCGGTGGCGGCCTATGCGCTGCCGCTCAAGCTCAACATCGTGGTGGCCATCGCCGCCGCCGTGGCCATGGGCCTGCTGCTGCAGCAGGCGCGCCAGCAGGAGATGCGGCAGGAGATGCGCCCATGAGCGCGCCGGGCGGCGCCCAGACGCGAATTCCGCAGCGCACGGCGCAAAGGGCAGTCCCGTGAGCCTGCTGGAGGGCCTGCTGGCCGTGCTGGGGCTGACCTTGATCACGGTACTGACGCGCGGCTTCTTCTTCCTGTCGTCGCGCGAGTTGCCCTTTCCCGAACGCCTGAAGGACGGTCTGCGCTTTGCCCCGCTGGCCGCGTTGATGGCCGTCGTGGTGCCCGAGATCGTGCTGGTGCAGGGAGAGTTGGTGTCCACCTGGCGCGATGCGCGCCTGTGGGCGGCTGCGGCCGGCCTGGCCTGGTTCTTCTGGCGCCGCAGCATCCTGGGCACCATCGTGGCCGGCATGGCGGTGTACCTGCCCTTGCGCGTGGGCTGGGGTTGGTGAAACGCAGGCCTGGCGCAAGCCCCAGTTCCTACAATTTCGTGCATTCATCTCTGCCTCAAGGTCTCTTCATGAAAGTCCTGCGTTTCGCCGATCTCGTGGCGGCCGGCCGGGTCGCCGGCCAGCGCGTCTTCATCCGCGCCGACCTGAACGTGCCGCAGGACGAGGCCGGCCGCATTACCGAGGACACGCGCATCCGCGCCTCGGTGCCCTGCATCGAGATGGCGCTGAAAGCCGGCGCGGCGGTGATGGTCACCTCGCACCTGGGCCGCCCCACGGAGGGCGACTTCAAGCCCGTGGACTCGCTGGCCCCCGTGGCCGCGCGCCTGGGTGAACTGCTGGGCCGCGACGTGCCGCTCAAGAGCGGCTGGGTGGAAGGCGTGGACGTGGCCCCGGGCCAGGTGGTGATGCTGGAGAACTGTCGCCTGAACAAGGGCGAGAAGAAGAACAGCGAGGAACTCGCGCGCAAGATGGCCGCGCTGTGCGACATCTTCGTGCACGACGCCTTCGGCACCGCGCACCGCGCCGAGGCCTCCACCTACGGCATCGCGCAATTCGCCCCCGTGGCCTGCGCCGGCCCCTTGCTGGCCGCCGAGATCGACGCCATCACCGCGGCCCTGGCCTCGCCCCGGCGCCCGCTGGTGGCCATCGTGGCTGGCAGCAAGGTCAGCACCAAGCTCACCATCCTGCAGAGCCTGGCGAAGAACGTGGACGGCCTGGTGGTGGGCGGCGGCATCGCCAACACCTTCATGCGGGCCGCGGGCCTGAAGATCGGCAAGAGCCTGGCCGAGCCGGACCTGGTGGGCGAGGCCCGGGCGGTGATGGCCGCCATGGCCGCGCGCGGCGCCGAGGTGCCCATCCCCGTGGACGTGGTGTGCGCCAAGACCTTCGCGGCGGACGCACCGGCCACCGTCAAGGCCGCGACCGAGGTGGCCGATGACGACCTGATCCTGGACATCGGCCCCCGGACCGCGCAGATGCTGGCCGACAAGTTGATGGCTGCCGGCACCATCGTCTGGAACGGCCCGGTGGGCGTGTTCGAGTTCGACGCCTTCGCGCACGGCACCGAGACCGTGGCGCGGGCCGTGGCGGCCAGCAGCGCCTTCAGCATCGCGGGCGGCGGTGACACGCTGGCGGCGATTGCCAAGTACGGCATCGAGCACCAGGTGGGCTACATCTCCACCGGCGGCGGCGCCTTCCTGGAGGTGCTGGAGGGCAAGACGCTGCCGGCCTTCGAGATCCTGGCGCGCCGCGCCGCGGGCTGAGAGCTTGTGAACTATCCCCTCAAACCCGCTCGTACGCCCCAAACGGCGCCGCTCGGCGTTGCAAATGCTCGCCGTAGCACGAGCTACGGCTGTGCTTTGCGCCTTGATCGGTACCGTTTGGAACGTCCGCTCGGGCGCGCCGGAATACTTCACAAGCGCTGAGCGCGCCTGACGACGCCCGTATCACTCCAGGTCGGGACGGATAGGGTTCACCACCTCCTTTCGCCCCGGGTTCGGGGGTAATCTGCGCCACCAGCCGCAGCCGACGGCGCCATGAGAGCAGATCCATGAAGCCTGAACTCACCCCGGCCGAGAAGGCCCTGCGCGATGCCGCGCTGGAGTACCACCGCACGCCTGTGCGCGGCAAGATCTCGGTCACGCCGACCAAGCCCCTGTCCAACCAGCGAGATCTCTCGCTGGCCTACAGCCCCGGAGTGGCCTATGCCTGCCTGGCCATCGAGCTGGATCCTTCGCTGGCCGCCGAGTACACCTCGCGCGCCAACCTGGTGGGCGTCATCACCAACGGCACCGCGGTGCTGGGGCTGGGGGACATCGGCCCGCTGGCCGGCAAACCGGTGATGGAAGGCAAGGGCTGCCTGTTCAAGAAATTCGCCGGCATCGACGTCTTCGACATCGAGCTGGCCGAGAAAGACCCGGACAAACTCATCGAGATCATCGCCGCGCTGGAACCCACGCTGGGCGGCATCAACCTCGAGGACATCAAGGCACCGGAGTGCTTTGCCATCGAGCGCGCACTGCGCGACCGGCTGAACATTCCCGTCTTCCATGACGACCAGCACGGCACGGCCATCATCACGGCGGCGGCGCTGCTCAACGGCCTGGAACTGGTAGGCAAGGCCATAGCCGACATCAAGCTCGTGTCCTCGGGCGCGGGTGCGGCGGCCATCGCCTGCCTGGACGTGATGGTGGGGCTGGGTGTCAAGCGCGAGCACATCTTCGTCGTGGACTCGCGCGGCGTCATCCACAGCCAGCGCGAGGATGCACTCAGCGGCAAGCTCGATGTCTCCAAGCGCCCCTACTGCCAGACCACCGACGCCCGCCACCTGGCCGACGTGGTGGCCGGGGCCGACGTGTTCCTGGGGTGCTCGGCCGCTGGCGTGTTGACGGCCGAGATGGTCAAGACCATGGCGCGCCAGCCCATCATCCTGGCCTTGGCCAACCCGGAGCCGGAGATCCGCCCCGAACTGGCCAAGGCCGTGCGGCCGGACTGCATCATCGCCACCGGTCGCTCGGACTACCCCAACCAGGTCAACAACGTCCTGTGCTTCCCGTACATCTTCCGCGGTGCGCTGGACTGCAGCGCCACCAGGATCACCGAGGCCATGAAGCTGGCCTGCGTGCGCGAGATCGCCGACTTGGCCAAGGCCGAGACCAGCGACGAAGTCGCCGCGGCCTATGCCGGTCAGGAGCTGAAGTTCGGCCCGGACTACCTCATCCCCAAGCCCTTCGATGCGCGCCTGATCCTGCGCATCGCCCCGGCGGTGGCCCAGGCCGCGGCCGACAGCGGCGTGGCCACGCGGCCCGTCGCCGACCTGCAGGCCTACCGCGCTGGCCTGGAACGTCACGTCTACCAGACCGGCATGGTCATGCGCCCCGTCTTTGCGGCGGCCAAGGCCTTCAACGCCCGCCAGGCGGCGCGCGTGGTCTACGCCGAGGGCGAGGACGAGCGCGTGCTGCGCGCCGTGCAGGTGGTGCTGGACGAAGGCCTGGCGCAGCCCGTGCTGGTGGGGCGGCCTGAGGTGGTGCGCATGCGCATCGAACGTGCCGGGCTGCGGCTGCAGGCCGGACGTGACTTCGAGCTGGTGGATCCGGAGAACGACCCGCGTTTCCGCGCGTACTGGGAGACCTACCACCAGCTCATGGGGCGCGACGGCGTCACACCTGAGGCGGCCAAGGCCGCGGTGCGGCGCTCCAATGCCCTGATCGCCTCGCTGATGGTCAAGCGCGGCGAAGCCCAGGCGATGCTGTGTGGCCTGGTGGGCCGCTACGACGCCCATCTGGACCATGTTCGAACCGTGATCGGGGGACGCCCCGGCTCGTCGGTCATGGCGGCGATGAACGCATTGATGCTCGAGCAGCACACGCTGTTCATCACCGATACCTTCGTCAACGAGCAGCCCAGCGCCGCCGAACTGGCCGAGATCGCGCAGATGGCCGCAGCCGAGGTGCGACGCTTCGGACTGCCACCCAAGGTGGCCTTCCTGTCGCACTCGATCTACGGGTCGTCCAACCGCCCTTCGGCACGGCGCATGCGCGAGGCCCGCAACCTCTTCGTCCAGGCCGCGCCGGACATCGAGTGCGATGGCGAGATGCACGGCGACGCTGCGCTGTCGGAGACGGTGCGGCGCTCCTACCTGCCTGACACCACACTCAGCGGGTCGGCCAACCTGCTGGTGCTGCCCAACATCGATGCGGCCAACATCCTGTTCAACGTGCTCAAGCAGACCGCGGGGCAGGGCGTGACCATCGGCCCCATCCTGCTGGGCGCGGCCGCGCCGGTCCACATCCTGACGCCTTCGTCCACCGTGCGACGCGTCATCAACATGACGGCCCTGGCGGTGGCCGACGTGGCCGACACCCGGGCCCGGGCATGAGGCCGCACGCTGTTGCGGCGGCTCACGGCGGCTCACGGCGGCTCGCGGCGATTCCCGGCGACGCCCAGGTGCGGTCGGAAGTCACCGGCCCTGAACTGCGCGCCGGTGCGGCCCTGATAATCGTCGGCCGTCTGCGCCGTCGCCGCGCGTCGTCCCTTCCCCGGAGTTGCCCCCATGACCCGCGCCACCAAGATCGTTGCCACCCTGGGCCCCGCGTCCAGCGACCCGCAGGTGCTGGAAGGCCTGCTGCGCGCCGGCGTGGACGTGGTGCGCCTGAACTTCAGCCACGGCAAGGCGCAGGACCACATGGACCGCGCCACCCTCGTGCGCGAAACCGCCGCCCGCGTGGGCAAGCCCGTGGCGCTGATGGCCGATCTGCAGGGTCCCAAGATCCGCGTGGGCAAGTTCGAGGACGGCAAGGTGATGCTGGCGGTCGGACAGCCCTTCGTGCTGGACGCCCAACGCACCGAGCCGGGGGATCTGTCCGCGGTGGGACTGGATTACAAGGAGCTGCCGCGGGACGTGAAGCCCGGTGACAAGCTGCTGCTCAACGACGGCCTGATCGTGCTGGTGGTCGAGGCCGTTCGGGGCGAGCAGGTGCACACGGTGGTGAAGATCGGCGGGGAGCTGTCCAACAACAAGGGCATCAACAAGGCCGGCGGGGGCCTCACCGCGCCGGCGCTCACCGCCAAGGACATGGAGGACATCAAGACCGCCATGAGCTTCCAGTGCGAGTACCTGGCCGTGAGCTTTCCCAAGAGCGCCACCGACATGGAGATGGCGCGGCAACTGGCCAACGTGGCCGGCGAGGCCTTTCGCCACAAGCCCGCGATGATCGCGAAGATCGAGCGCAGCGAGGCCATCCCGCAGCTGGAGAACATCCTCAAGGCCAGCGACGGCATCATGGTGGCGCGTGGCGACCTGGCCGTGGAGGTGGGCAACGCGGCGGTGCCGGCGCTGCAAAAACGCATGATCCGCATGGCGCGCGAGCTGGACAAGGTGGTCATCACCGCCACGCAGATGATGGAGAGCATGATCCTGGCACCCGTGCCCACGCGCGCCGAGGTGAGCGACGTGGCCAACGCCGTGCTGGACGGCACCGATGCCGTCATGCTCAGCGCCGAGACCGCGGCCGGCAAGTACCCGGTGGAAACCGTGGAGCAGATGCACCTCATCGCCCTGGAGGCCGAGCGCGCCGAGGACGTGCAACTGGAGAGCGACTTCGTCAACAAGCAATTCGGCCGCATCGACCAGAGCATCGCCATGGGTGCGCTGTTCACTGCCCACCACCTGGGCTGCAAGGCGATCATCGCGCTGACCGAAAGCGGCTCCACCGCGTTGTGGATGAGCCGGCACAACATCAAGGTGCCCATCTACGCCCTGACGACCAAGGCGCAGAGCGAACGCAAGATGGCGCTGTACCGCAACGTGCGCCCCATCCTGATGCCCTCCTTCAGCGACCGCGACCAGGCCCTTCAGGCGGCCGAGAAACTGCTGTGCGAGCGCGGCGTGCTCATGCCCGGCGACACCTATGCCATCACCTGCGGCGAACCCATGGGCTACCCAGGAGGCACCAACATGCTCAAGGTCTGCCGCGTAGCTTGACGCGGCGCAGGGCATGTCCGCCGGGCGATGCCACCGTGAAGGGGGCGGACCGTAGAATTTTCGAAGTTACTGCACGGTTACTGCTTCCAGGAGTCCTGACATGCCGCTCGTGTCCATGCGCCAACTGCTCGACCATGCCGCCGAGAACGGCTATGGCATCCCGGCCTTCAACGTCAACAACCTGGAGCAGGTGCAGGCCGTGATGACCGCGGCCCACGAGGTCAACGCCCCCGTGATCCTGCAGGCCAGCGCCGGGGCGCGCAAGTACGCGGGCGAGCACTTCATCAAGCATCTGATCGCAGCGGCATCGGAGGCCTGGCCGCACATTCCGCTGGTGATGCACCAGGACCACGGCACCAGCCCCAAGGTGTGCGAAGGTGCCATCGGCCTGGGCTTTGGCTCGGTGATGATGGACGGCTCGCTGATGGAAGACGGCAAGACGCCGGCAAGCTTCGACTACAACGTGGACGTGACGCGCCGCGTGGTGGAGATGGCGCACCGCGTGGGCGTCACGGTGGAGGGCGAGCTCGGCTGCCTGGGCAACCTGGAGACGGGTGACGCCGGCGAGGAAGACGGCATCGGCGCCGAAGGCAAGCTGGACCACAGCCAGATGCTGACCGACCCCGAGGAAGCCGCCCAGTTCGTGCAGGCCACGCAGCTGGACGCCCTGGCGATCGCCATCGGTACCAGCCACGGCGCCTACAAGTTCAGCCGCCCCCCTACGGGCGACATCCTGGCGATTTCCCGCGTCAAGGAAATTCACGCCCGCATCCCCAACACCCACTTGGTGATGCACGGCTCCTCCTCCGTGCCCCAGGAACTGCTGGCCATCATCAACCAGTACGGCGGCAAGATGAAGGAAACTTACGGCGTGCCCGTCAAGGAAATCCAGGAAGCCATCAAGTACGGCGTGCGCAAGGTGAACATCGACACCGACATCCGCCTGGCGATGACCGGCGCGGTGCGCAAGTTCCTGGCCGAGAACCCCGACAAGTTCGACGCCCGCGAATGGCTCAAGCCCGCGCGCGAAGCCGCCAAGCAGGTCTGCAAGGCGCGTTACCTGGAATTCGGTTGCGAAGGCCAGGGCGGCAAGATCAAGGGCTACAGCCTGGAGCAGATGGCCAAGAAGTACGCCGCGGGCGAACTGGCCCAGGTTGTGAACTGAGCGCACTGACGCTGCCGGCGCCCCGCGCCTGACAGACCCCGGCCCGCAGGCTCTGCCTGCGGGCTTTTTTCATGGGTGCGTGGCGGTGTCGCTGCGGGTGCCATCTTGGTGGGGGGTGTACCCCCCACTGGAAGGACGCCCTGTTTTTGGTCGTCAGAATTTCGCATGTGGCATTTCCCACCTTCCTACTTTCACGC